>DASWWP010000104.1:0-3501 GCA_036405915.1 Pseudomonadales bacterium | reverse complement strand
GCCGATCAACACGGGACCCTGTTCGATGCCGATGCCGAGAGCCAGCGGCTCGAGGCCGGCGGGCGGATGCTGCGGCAGCACGTCCTGGATCGTGTGCTGCCTATCGAGTGCGGCAGCCAGTGCGCTTGCTGCGGCGGCGTCGTCGCTCGCATTCCACACGGCGAGCAGGCTGTCGCCCTTGAACTCATGCACGGTGCCGCCGTGTTTTTCGATGATGTCGGTCGTGCGGACGAAGAAGTAATGCAGCAAGGCCGCGGCTTCCTCGGGCGGGCGGGCTTCGCCGTAGGCGGAGAAATTGCGCAGGTCGGCGCTCAGCAGGGTCACATCCTGGCGGCGCGCGGCGATGCTGGAGTTGGGCAGCGTGTACGCAATTTCATGCGCCATGTCGCCCGGCAGATAGCTACTGAGGTTGTTCAGCACGCGGCTGCGTTCCAGTCGCACGCGCGCATATTCATAAAGGATCAACGTGACTGCGGCCGTGATCGCGTACAACGCCGGGAACAGCCAGCCCATCCACACGCTGTAGCCTTCCAGCAGCAGTGCGTGCATCAGCCATGCAAAGCCGGGTGCCAGAAGAGCGCTGGCGGCAAGCGCATAACCGGACATGCGCTCCTTCGCCGTTGCGACCCACAGCAGCAGTCCGGCAAACACGAGGCATAGCAACGCGCGATACAGCGACGCGCCTTTAGGCGTGTACGGCGCAGTGCCGTCGAGCAGGCTGCCGAGCACGCGAGCATGCAGTTCTACGCCAGACGCAGCGCCGCTGAAGGGAGTCGGCACGATGTCGTCGAGACCGAAGGCGGTCAGGCCGACGATGACCGCCGTATTCTCGAGCAGCTCGCGCGGAATGGTGCCGTTGATGACGTCGACCGCGGGGAAGAAACGATAGACGTCCGGCGAATTGCGGAACGACACGCGCAGGTTGCCCGACGCATCGAGCGGAACTTCGAGGCCGGGGTACGAATCGATGCGCAGGATCTGCTCGGGAGCCAACAGCGATTTGCCGGGCTCTACGTTGACCGACCACGATTCGGCACCCGTGAGCATCAGCAGCGAACTGAGCGCAAGGTGCGGATACGGCTGGCCGTCGATACATATATAAGCAGGAACTTCGCGAACGGCGCCGTCGTTGGCGACGAGCGCCGTGATGTTCCCTTTCGGGATGCTGGCGAAGTCGGGATGCGCGCCGAGGTGGCCGCTGCCGATGTTTGCCGGCGCCTGGCAGGCGACGCCGCTGAGTGGATGCGTGAGAAGGCCAGTGCGTGTGGTTTGGTCAGGAAGCAGCGTTGGCGTTTGCGCGACGACGGCTTTCGTGTCCTGCAGCGCGGCGATGAAGGCGTCGTCACCTTCACGCGCTTCGGAAAACAGGATGTCGTACACCTGCAGTTGCACGCCTGCCGAATTCAGTGCCTCGGCGAGGCGCGCCATCGTTTCGCGCGGCCACGGGAAGGGGCCCAGCTGCTCGATGCTGCGCTCGTCGATCGAGATGATGCTGATGCGGTCTTCAGGCTGCTGCGCCGGTTTCAGGCGCCAGCTCAACGCCGCGGTTTGTTCCTCGAAGGAATGCAGGCCTGAATCGAACACGGCACTGACGACGAGCGTAACGAGCACCGCGACTGCGAGCAGCAGCATGCGCATGCGCTGCGGCGGGAAGGCGGCGATCGTTCGCGTGATGCGCGTCAGCAGTGGGGAGGGCGAGGCGTCCATCTCAAGGCTGCCTGCCCCACAGTGTCAGCCCGTCGACGACACCGGTGTCGAGTGTCTTCTGGAAGTAGTAGCCCGCTTCCTTGCCATCGAAACTGACGGAGCCAGCCATTTCCTGCGTCGAATTGATCATGCGGAAGATGCCACTGGAATCGTCCACGCGGCCATTTGCATTGAAATCGACGGCGCCGATCGTGTCGCTTCGCATGTTCAGCGACGTCGCGAACGTGTTCGCATCGAAGTCGATGCTCAGCATGCCGCCCGACACGTCGAGCAGTTCGGTGATGCCGTCAGCCTTGTAAGTCGCCTGCGCGCTATTCAATGCGAAACCCAGGAGGCCGAGGCCCGGTTGCATGCGCTGCGCGTTATCCATGCGGTACAGGCCATACTGACCGTTGCCAGGGCCCGCCTTGCGACCGTCCACGGCCGTGGCCAGATCCACCGTGATGCGCTCGTTGGCCATGTCGGTGACGTAGAAGCGGCCCCACAGCAACTGGTTGTTCTTCAGCGTTTGCGAGGCGACTGCGGCAACCGGCGTGAATTCCGGTACTGGCGGTGGCGGCGGTGGAGGTGGTGGCGGACTTGTCGGTGTCGTATCGATCGGCGGCGCTACCGGAGCTGGATTCGATGCGAGCGTGACCGCGATCTTGCTGTTCACGGCCAGTGTCGTAACGGATTCGGGCAACTCTTCGTTCGTGCGGGCATCGCCCTGGCTGGCGACCTGGGGCTCAGTCAGCGATTGACCGACGATCGATTCGGGCAACCCGGACGAACCGGTCGGCAACAACACGGGACTACCGGCGTTCGCGATCTGCAGCACCTGTGCCTGGCCAAACGCGAGTTCGAGTCCGTTCGCGTTACAGGGGCCGAGCGCATCGGCAAGGCATTCGTTCGAAAACGGCGCGACGACGATCGCGCCTTCGTTGATGCGCGCCTCGACGTCGTTGCGACTGGCGATGACCGTGAAGTCGGTGCCACGCACGCCGATGGCCGCAACCGGCGTGTTCATGCGGTAGTTCTGGCGCGCATTGTGCGCGGCTTCGCCTGAAATCGAGCGGTTCACGCCTTCGATGAGATTCAGTTTCACAGCCGAATTCGCCGGATTCGCCGGATCGTAATCGTAACGCTGGATTTCGAGCGAGCTGTGCGGACGCACGCTATAGAGCCCGTCGTCCATGAAGCGGATGTGCACGTGCGCATTCGACGCGGTATCGATGCGGTCGAGCACGTCGACCTGCGTACCGACGGCGATGCGCTCGCGTGCACCGTTCGCTTTTTCGATCCAGGCCTTGCCGATGACGAGCGTCACTTCGCCGATCGTCTTGCCGGGCAGCGATGCGTGCGCAACGGGAACGAACAATGGCAGCAGGCCCGTGGCGCAGGCGGCCAGCACCCGCACCGCGAGGCGGTGAGCGGACTGTTGCGAGCGGTTATTGCGTTTCATCGATGCGTACCGGTTTTCGAGGTATGGAAGATTACGTGAACTGACACAAGCCTGCGTGTGACGGTAATCACTCGACGGTTAATTCTCGCCATCAGTGATTTGCCTTCTGTCTTTTGCCTTTCTTTTTGCCTTTCTAGCTCAAGCACTTATAATCGCCAGCCTTCGCATCCTGTCGCTTACGGCGATATCCGCGCCTGGCCTGTCCATGTAACTTCCATGGTAGTTACCCCAGAGCTCCTCAGCTTCTTTCCGCTTCTGAAAGCGTTGCCGATGGCGGCACGGGTCAAGCTGGCGCAGCAGTCTTCCGTTCAAAAATATGCACGCAGGGCTGTCGTGCTGAATGCCGGTGTCCG
>DASWWP010000103.1:0-9083 GCA_036405915.1 Pseudomonadales bacterium | reverse complement strand
CGCTGGTTCGCGCAGGAAGGAAAGGAAGATCTCGTCGGCAAGCTCGGCGCCTATGACGTCGACACGCTGGAAGAGAAGTGGGCCTTCGAGCAGCCGGCCTCGTACCTGACTGCGATCCTGAGCACCGCCGGCAACCTCGTGTTCGCCGGCGACCTCGATCGCATGTTCCGCGCGCACGATGTGCGCACCGGCGACGTGCTGTGGCAGACAAGGCTTGGTACGTCAGTGCAGGGCTTCCCGATTACCTTTGCAGTGGACGGGGTGCAGTACGTCGCCGTGCCGACGGGTCTCGGCGGCGGCAGCCCGAGAATCGTACCGTCGATACTGACGCCGCAGATTCATTACCCCGATACGGGCAATGCGCTGTATGTGTTCAGGCTGCCGGAGTAAGGCATGTCGATAAGCGGCATCGTGGAGTGGTTCGCTGCGTTGCCGGGGCTCACACAGGTTTTCGTCGGGCTGTTCGTGTTCCTGATGGCCGTTCCGATCGCGACGCTGACGGTCATGCAGTTCATGGAATCGCTGCGCGTGCTGCGGGAACTGTCGAAGGCTAAGCGGAGCAGGAAGGATCGCGACAAACGGCAGCGGTAAGCGCGTGTCGTGGATCAAACGAACTCGCCTCTCTTTCACATGGTGGCCGGTTCGAAGGAGGAGAATTGATATGGTGCGTACTCTCGACAGGCTCGTAATGGCACTCGCGGTGGCGATTCCCGCTACAGCCAGCGCTGCGTTGTACGAAGAGGTCACCCGGACACACTTGCCGCCCAATCTCGCCGGTGCCTGCATGAATGCCGCAGCTGGCGATGTGGATGGCGACGGCGACGCCGACCTCGCACTCGCAATGGAGTTCGAGCCGAAGATCCTGCTGTTGAACGATGGCGGAGGCCACTTCAGCGATGCATCGTCGCAATTGCCGCGTACCGTGCATGACAGCGAAGACGTGGCCTTTGCGGATTTCGACGGTGATGGTGACCTCGACCTCGTGTTCGTCAGCGAGGACGATCGCACCGACGAGCTGTTCATCAACGACGGCCGCGGGCGCTACACGGATGCGAGCGAACGGATCACGACCGACGACGTGACGAACGGCCTGATCCTGCTGGATCTCGATGGCGACGGTCGGCTGGATGTGCTGACCGCGAACATCGGGCTCGAACGCGCGCTGATCAGCGATGGGCAAGGCGGCTTTCGCGACGACACGGGCATGCGCTGGCCGCAGGCAGGCGAGTCGCGCACGCAGGCGCTCGAAACCGGCGATGTCGATGGCGACGGCGACCTCGACGTGATCGTCGCGAACGAAGGCCAGAACCAGCTGTACCTGAACGACGACGGCCGTCTCACCGACGTGACGTCGACGCACCTGCCCGCGATCGACGATGAAACCCGCGACATCCGCGCCGTCGATGTTGATGGCGACACGGACCTCGACCTGATCGTCGGCAACGTCACGTTCCTGATGCAGGCGAGCGCGCAGGACTACCTGTTGCTGAACGACGGCGGCGGCCATTTCACGCTCGCCGCTGCCTCCGCGTTTCCGGAAGACGCCCGCAGCAATTTCACGTTGAAGACGCTCGACATCGATCGCGATGGCGACATCGATGCGGTGGCGCCGTCGACGGTGTTTGCGGACTTCGCCGCCGAGTTTGCATTCCTCGTGCGAGACACAGACGGCCAACGCCACGTGTTGCTCGGCGACATGTTCCTCGACGACCTGGATGGCGACGGCGATCCCGACGCGCGCATCAGCGATGGGGCGCGCGAAGTCGTACTGGTCAACGACGGCATGGGTTTGACGTACCCTGCTGGCGAGGCGCCGTGGAGCAGCATGGCGACAGTGGAAAACTACGACATCAACGCTAACGGCGAGTTCGACCTCGTATTCGCCGAGATCGGCTCGAACCTCTTTGGCGGTCCAGCGGACGGATGGCAGAGTGGATCGATGCAGGTATTCGATCTCGGCCGTGACGGCATCATCGACATCTTCGCACAAGTCAGCAGGACGATGCGGGAAGCCGGCGGCTACCAGGTGCTGCTGAACGATGGAAACGGCAACTTCGTGGTTGCAGCATCGGGTAGCGTGCTGCCCACATCAGCCGACGGCAATGGCTTCGACGTGGAGGTGGCGGATTTCGACGGTGACGGCCTGCAGGACCTGTTCCTCTGCAATCGCACTTCTGCCGCGCAATCCGCCGATCAGTCACGCGTGGGCGGCCTGCAGCGGCTACTGCGCGGAATCGCTGAATGAATCAGCGCGGCCCATGTCCGTACAGGACCGGTTGCAGGTTTATCATGGCGGGCTGGCCGCCCCCGTGACCCTGTCAATCGATCATGACGGGCCAACGCCGATGATTTGCGCGGAGCGTGAATAGGACGTGCCGTGACTACAGCCGGTTGTCCTGGCAGTAATGTTCCGGCGGATCGTTGCCTTCGAGCCAGCGCAGGTTCCAGCTCGCGGACCATGGCCGCGTGTACGTGCCCGGATCGTCGATCGTGATCTCGTAGCGCAGCGTGCCGTAGTCGACGCGCGTCAGGCGTTCGGTGGCATGCATCTGGTCGCTGTGCGGCAAGCCGCCGGGCAGCCAGAATTTTTCGTTATAGCCGTTTGATTCGATGACGAGCGTGTCGCCTTCCCACGTTGCCGTGTTGCGGCCGTAATAGAGCAGGTTGCCGGCATCGAGGAAGAATTCCTCGCCGTCGAGCGCGCGGCCGTCGGTGTAGACGAGATGCCAGTCGTGGTTGCCGCCGCCGGCGATGACGAAGATGCGTTCGAGCGGACGGTCCTCGAGCAGCTGGATGCCGTAAGGATCGAGCCACTTGCGTGGCCCGGCCGGCGGACGGCATTCGACGTACGTCGGATCGCTGCGCAGGAAATTGCGCTGGCGCGTTTCATACAGGCGCAGCGCCCACGTTTGCAGCGGTGCGACCTTCGCAGCATCGGCGAGGTTTTCAAGCTGGCCGTTCGGTGCCATCGCGATGTCCGCACCATCCTCCATCAGCACGGTGGTCTCAGGCACCCAGTAGCCCGCGCGGCCGGGTGGCGCGCCAAGACGTACCTGTCCATCGGGCCAGCGCGGCGTCGCTTCGTTGCTGGCATCCGGCATGCTGTCGATCAGTGACTCGTGCTGCAGCGTGAACACTTCGTTGCCACCGGCGACGATGGACTCTCCCCACACCTGGCGGCTGTCGTCGCGCGCGCGGAATCCTTCCACGGTTATTTGCTGTCCGGCCTGCAGCGTGTCTTCGGTCCAGCCATTCAGCTCCAGCAGCTGCGGACTTTCGAGTTCCACGTACCACGGCTCGGATTCACCGCCATCGTCGACGAGCATGTAGACGTGCACATGCGGAAACGCCCAGTCCACGCGGCTGACGGTACCGCGCAGCGTTTCGCCGCGCATCGGGTCGAACTTCGTCGTCATGCCGTGATGCGCGTGTGCCGGCGCGGCGACGAGGGTTGCGCACACGAGCGCGGACGAAAACGTACGGCTGAAAGCCTTGAACATCGTGAAGACTCGCAAAGGTCAGGGGAAGATGGGCTGGCTGCGATCCATTTCCTCGTACTCGGTGCCGAGCATGAGGTCGTAGGCCATGTTCGCGTCCTGGCAGACGAACTGGAAGGTTTCACCGGGCGTCCAGTTCATGTAGAAGCCGCTCGACCACGGCGCGGTGTAGGCACCCGGATCGTCGACGGTGATTTCGTATTTCAGGCGCTCTGCAGACAGGCGCGTGAACTTTTCGACCAGATGCAGCTGTTCGGTGTGTGGCGAACCTTCGGCATCGAACCACATCTTTTCGTTGAAGCCGATCGTGTCGACGACGAGCGTGTCGCCTTCCCAGTGGCCGATCGAATGGCCGTGGTACGTCGGTTTCAGTCCTTCCGGATGGCCGCGGCCATCCATCCAGATTTCACGGAAGTGGCGTGGACCACCGGTCGGGAAAATATAGATCTTCTGCATGTCCGGAAATTCGACGAACTGCGTGCCGTAAGCCGTCGCGACTTCGCGCGCGGCAGCAGAAGGCTTGCACCTGACGTAGGGTTCGAAGCGCGTGCGCGAGCGCGCTTCGAACAGCGCCTTGGCCCAGGGCTGGAACGGCACTTCGCTGTACCTGATCTTCGGGAAGTTCGTCGGGTCGTCGCGGGCCGCCTCGAAGGGTGTGGCCGCAATGATCGAGCCGTCGGGGATTTCATCGAGCAGCATCAGCATGGGCCGCGAGCCGAAGCCTTCCCAGCTGCCGACCATGCCTGGCACCGAACCGAGTACCGCGCGACCGTTCGCATCGCGTGGTGGCGGCGTTTCGTCGAGGCTAGGCGGCGGTGGTGTCGAGCCGGCCATGACCGAGCCGGGTTCTCCCTGGCCAACCTGGGCCGGCTGCTGCCGTTGCTCCTGCCGATCCTGCGCGTTCACGCCGGCAGCGAATGCGAGCGCGGAACAGGCGAGGGCAAGCGTACTGAATTTCATCGGAATCTCCGTAAAGCGAGTCGGCGCGATGCTAACAGGGCAGGCGGGCCTTGTTGAGGGCCGCGCGGTTCGCTTGCAAGCCTGCTGCCGGATCGTCATATTGCGCCGCACGTTTACGCACAGGAGAACGTCGATGAAACGCATGGCATTGTTTGCACTGGCCCTTGGCTTCGGTTGCGCCGCACAGGCGCAGAGCTACGGACCGAACGTCACGCTCGAACAGGCGAAGATGGTACTCGCGGCGGCGGAGTCGGAAGCCACTGCACAGAACTGGAACGTGGCGATCGCCGTCGTCGACACGGCCGGCAACCTGGTTGCGTTCGTCAAGCGCGACGATACGCAGACGGCGAGCGTCGACGTGGCACAGGACAAGGCGCGCAGTGCGGCAATCTACAAGCGCGCGACGAAGGCCTTCCAGGACAATGTCGCCGCCGGCGGCGTCGGCCTGCGCGTCATGACGCTCGATGGCGTTGTAGCGGCCGAAGGCGGCGTGCCGTTGCTCGTGAACGGCGCGATCGTCGGCGCAGTCGGCGTGTCGGGCGTGACGTCGGAGCAGGATGGCGTCGTTGCCGCGGCCGGCGCGGCGGCGCTGCAATAACCGCGGCCCTTAGCGGGCGCGCGCGACACGCGCTGCGTCGTCGAATCAGCAGGACAGGCCACCGACGAGCCTGTCCTGGATGACGCCATCTCCAGTCAGGGCTTCTGCTCGAGGAGATAGTCCGCCACGTCCAGCATCGCCTGATGCGTCGGCACCTCGCGCGTCGTGTTGATCATCCACGTGCCGTTGACGATCAGCGCGGGCACGCTCGGAATCGCCAGTTCGCGCTGCGCGGCTTCAGTCCTGCGCAGCGCTGCATCGACGCCGAAGGAACCTGCCGACGTCGCATGGGTTTGCGCATCGACGCCGAATTCGGCGAACAGGGCTGCCAGGCTCCTGTCGTCGAGAAGGTAGTTCCGTTCCTCGTGGATCGCCTCGAAGACCCGCGCATGCATGTCCGCATGCAGGCCGAGCGCCTGCGTCGCGTGGAACAGGCGTGCGTGCTGCTTCGTCGTTTCGTCCCACACCATAGGCGATCGAGCGAAGGCGATGCTTCCGCCTTTTCGTGCGACCCAGCCGTTCAGCAGCGGCTCGAAGGCATAGCAGTGGCCGCAGCCGTACCAGAACACTTCGACCACGGACTTCCCCGTGTTCGCCGCCCCCAGCGCCTGTGCCGCGGCCGGTTCGGCAATACGCTGATAGTGCACGCCTTCGATGTAGCGCTGCTGCGCGTGGGCGGCAGCGGCAAGTGACAACAACAGGCAGGCGAGTACGCCTCGTACGAGTGCAAGGTTCATCGGGGGTTCCTTTTCAGGTGGATGTTTTCGGTTACAGGATCGCCGTGTCCGGCCCGTCAGGCACGGGACACAACTGGTACAGGCGCTCGGCTGACACGCCGGATACGTCGGTGCCAAGAACCGGGAGCAGCTGTCCGCCGAACATGCCGCACAGCACGAGAGCCAGCGAATAGCTGAAGGCGCCGAGCGGGCGCGACGGCCACAGCCGCGCGAACCATGCCCCGAAGGCCGTTGCCGGTGCGCGGCGTAGAACATGTTCCCGGTCCAGACGCGCGAGCACCTGGCTGCGCAGTCCCGGCGACGCGTCGACTTCCTGATCGAGCAGGGCCTGCAGGTCGTGCAGTGCGCCGGCGGCCCGCTTGCAGTCGGCACAGTCGTGCAGGTGGGCGGCAAGTGGGGCCTGCGTTTCGGGCGGCAGCCCACCGCGTTCGCGCGTGTGCAACAGTTCCTGGCAGTACTCGCAGTTCATTCAGTTCACCTTTGCGTCGGGTGTCAGGGCTCGTTCGTCGTTTCGCTGCACGTCGTTCCTGCGCGCAGCCGGTTCATGTGCAGCGTGTTCCAGCGCGTCAAAATGCGCGCGCAGTTCGTCGAGGCTGCGGTGCAGGCGCACGCGCAAGGTCGTCGGTGTGCAGTCGAACAGGCGTGCAAGATCTTCTGTATCGAGTTGGCGCACGCGGCTCAATAGCACGAGTTCGCGCTTGTCGCGCGGCAACCTTGCGAGTGCACGATGCAGGCGCGCTTCGAGTTCGCCGGCGCCGTGCGCGCGCTCCGGACTGTCCGGTGCGGTTGCACCCAGGGCATCGAGCGCGTCGTGGTCGTGTGCTTCCTCGCGCGGACGTGCATGCCAGGCATCGGCTGCGGCATGCCGGGCGATCTGGTACATCCACGGCACGAACTGCGCGCCGGGCCGGAAGCTCGCGGCATAGCGCAGCATGCGCAGGAAGGTTTCCTGCACGAGATCCTCGCCGCCGGTGCGGCCATGCCCGAGCTTCACGAAGAAGGCGAGCAGGCGCCGATGATGCCGGTCGAAAAGCGCGGCAAGCGGCGCCGGACCTTGCGCGGCCGCCTGCTGCATCAGTTCTTCGTCGCTGGTTTCGCGCAAGGCTACATTTCCATGAGTGCGTGCCGTTATATACACCCGGGCGTCGTTAAAGTTACAGGCGACTGCGGACTTTTGTCGCGCATGCGCGGACAGGCATTCGCGCTTCCCCTAAAATGCAGGCTCCTCGACGACGACAGTAGTTCCATGCAGGACACTCCGAGACAGGCAGCGCGCAGGCCTGACACTACGATCGACAGAAGCGAACCGGGTCTCAGCAGCTGGTCTGACAGCCTGCTGTGGTTCTATCTCAGCCTCGTTGTCGGCCTCGGCGCCACTGGCGCGCTATTCATGCACTACGTGGCGGCAGACCGCGCGGCGGTACACGCGCAACTACGGCGGGGCGTCGAGTCGCTCGCCTCCTTCGCAACGCAGCCGGTACCGATCGACGCCATCCAGCAGATGTTCGATAGCGTGATCGGTCCGCAGCTCGAGCTGCACGGCGGCGCGCCGCTGTCGCAGGATTTGCTGCAGCGCCACTTGCCCGCCGATCCGGCGGCGCTCGGGTTCGAAGCGGTATCTGTCGCCTACCTGCCGCGCGTCGGTGCCGACGCGATCGACCAGTACGGCGCGCAGCTCGGCGCCAGCGAAAGCGCCGGCTTTCCGATCGTCGAACTCGATGCCGAGGGAGCCATCGTGCGCGCCGCGCCACGCGCCGAATATTTCCCGGTGCTGGTCGGTTCTGCATCCGAACCGGAATACATGCCGCCGGCAGGCCTCGATCGTTCTGCCGACGCGATGCACCGCCTCGCGATGCTGCAGGCGCGTGACTCGGGGATGGTCGTCATGCTGACGCGCTTTCCAATGGATGCCGCCGCGGACGCACCCGTGGAAAACGCTGAACGCGCGGGCGCCGATCCCCTCGTCACGTACTACTATCTCGCCGTGTACAGTTCCGGCATGACGCCAACCACGCCGGAGGAACGCCGCGCGCAGTTCACCGGGCTGCTCGCCGCCACGTCGTACCAGGAGTCGGAAGGGTTGTTCACGCTGCTGTCGCCGACGATGCAGGGCATCGAGGCTGCTTACTTCCCTGACTCGCCGTTGTTCGACAGCGATCCGGATTACGCCGACGTGCGCGCGCTGGTCGCCGACGGGACCGTCGCGATGACGCGCTACGACATTCCCGGCCAGCGCTTCATCGTGGCTGGCCGCGCGAGTCCACACCTCGCCGGCGTGCTGGCCACAGGCACACGCTGGTGGGTGCTGTGCATCGGACTGCTGCTGACGGCGTGGGTCGCGAGCATGGCGCTTTGGTTCCGCAACCAGTCGAAGCGCATCAAGGGCCTCGTGATCGCACGCACGCAGGACCTCACCGAACGCACCGCCGCACTCGCCGCCGCGAACCATGCGTTGAGCGAAAGCGAACGCCGCTACCGCATGCTCGCCGACAATGCCACCGACGTGATCTACACCTGCGATCTCTACGGCCGTTACACCTACGTCAGCCCGTCGGTCGAGGTGCAGCGCGGTTTCAGGCCGGAAGAACTCGTCGGCACGCCGATCGCCGACCTGCTGCCCGAGCACGAGCGCCGCAACCTGAGGGCGCGCTATGCGCAGATGCGCGAGGAAGTCAGGAACCGGACCGGCAACCTGCCGCAGCTTGCAGATAGCAAGATCGAGTTCCAGGGCTACTGCAAGGACGGATCGCTGCGCTGGCTCGAGACCACGGTGTCATTCCTTCACGAACCTGATGGCCGTATCAGCGGCGTGCTCGGCGTATCGCGGGACATCGCCGAACGCAAGCGCGCCGAGCAGGAGAAGGAGCAGCTCGAGGAAGCGTACCGCCAGGCGCAGAAGATGGAAGCGATCGGCACGCTCGCCGGCGGCATCGCGCACGACTTCAACAACCTGCTGACCGGCATCTATGGTTACGCCGACATCCTGAGGAGCCAGGTGGGGGCGAACCCCGGCGCGCACGAGAGCATCGACGTCATCGAGAAAGCCGCCGCGCGTGCGAAGGACCTGACCAGCCAGTTACTCGGCTTCGCGCGCAAGGGCAGCATCGAGGCCGTGAGTGTCGACCTTAACGACAGCGTGCTCGAAGTGATCTCGCTGCTGGCACGCACGATCAATCGCAACATCACGATCCAGCGCCAGCTGAGCACGCGCAAGCCGACGGTACTCGGTGATTCCGGCCAGCTCGCGCACCTGCTGCTGAACCTCGGCATCAATGCCCGCGATGCAATGCC
>DASWWP010000102.1:0-5298 GCA_036405915.1 Pseudomonadales bacterium | reverse complement strand
CTTGCGCGCAGCCGAGATGTACTGCTCGAGGAACGACGGCGAGATGCCAAGCGCGCCGGCGATGTTGTCGAAGCCTTCGACCTCGATGTCACTCGGCAGGAACTGCGTGGGATCGATCTCGACGTCGAGCAGCTCTTTCACCGAAGCCGCGAACTCGGTGCGGTTCAGGCGCTGGATCGGCACGTGGCCGACATGACGCTGCTCCCTGGCGGCTTCGGCATCTGCATCGATCGTGGATTCGAGATGCGCGATCGCGGCGTCGATCAGTTCCTGGTCAGGCTGTTCCTGGCCGGCCGGCGGCATCAGGCGGCCGCGCAGTTTCGTGATCGCGTTTTCCCACACGTCGGCATTCGTGCTCAGGTGGTCGAGGTCGAGCGTGTCCATCGCAAGGCTGCCGGCCCAGTCTTCGCTGTTGTGGCAGTCCATGCAGTAGTCGCCGACGAGTTGCGTGAAGGCCTCGTCCTGCGCGTGGGCGCCACCTGCCAGAAAACCGGCCAGGGCCACGGCACCGGCGAGGCGGGAAGCGAATCTGAAAACTGGAACTGGCGTGCTGCGCATGAGGTCTCCGCGGATTTCCCGTTGCGGCTATGGGCGCTGCATCGCGCTGCCGCTTTTATCAATAACCGGAGAATAAACAAACGCTTCCGGGGCGTCCATCCAACATGCGGGCGGCCCGGGGCTTTTCCGTCAGGGCGGGTCAAAAATCCAGATTTGTTGCACAGAGGGCCGAGCGCATGGCGCCGCACCATCCAGCTGGTGGATACGAGGTGGCATGCTCATGCGGCGCGCGCCGCAAAATCGGCATCGCAGCGCGGCCGTTAACCCGCCCTCATGATGGCCGTTGACGCCTGTCAAGTCGCGTGCCGCGGGCGGGAGTTAGCCTGCGTGCATCGAGTCGGCAGGAGTTTCGCAGGTTGAACGACGCAGTTAACGAATCGGACTGGAACGAATCGGAATTGAACGAAGCCGTGTTGAGCGGCACGGCGCGCCAGAACCTGACCAGCGAGTTCCCCGGGCATGAACGAAAGCTCCTCGACATGAAGGCGACGAATCGCGACGTGGCGAGGTTGTACGTCGCCTATCACCTGGCCGACAACGAAGTGCGGCGCAACAGGCCGGGCCATGAGATGGCTTGCCAGGCGCTGCTCGCCGAAGCGCTCGCCGACCGCCAGTTCCTGAAGGATCAGTTGCATGCCATTCTCCGCGACACCTAGCGCGGTCCTCAGCGCGCGCAAGCTCTGCAAGTCCTACCGCATGGGCGAGACGCTCGTGCATGCCCTGATCGACGTCGACTTCGACCTGTATGCCGGCGAGCTGACCGTATTGCTCGGCGCGTCGGGCAGTGGCAAGTCGACGCTGCTGAACATCATCGGCGGCCTCGACGTGCCAACGAGCGGCCACGTGTACTACGAAGGTCGCGAGCTGCCGTCGCGCAGCGACCGCGAGCTGACCGACTACCGGCGTCGCCACGTCGGCTTCGTGTTCCAGTTCTACAACCTCATACCGAGCCTCACGGCGCGCGAGAACGTCGCGCTCGTCACCGACATCGCCGACGACCCGATGGCCCCCGAGCTCGCGCTCGAACTCGTCGGGCTAGGCGATCGCGTCAACCATTTCCCGGCGCAGCTGTCCGGTGGCGAGCAGCAGCGCGTCGCGATCGCGCGCGCGGTTGCGAAGCGGCCGCACGTGCTGCTGTGCGACGAACCCACCGGCGCACTCGACGCGCACACCGGCAAGCTCGTGCTGAACGTGATCGAACGGATCAACCGCGAAACCGGGACGACGACGGCGATCATCACCCACAACGCGGCGATCGGCGGCATGGGCGACAAGGTCGTGCGCATGGGCAGCGGCCGCATCGCCGGCATCGTCGACAATGCGGTGCGCGTACCGGTGGAGACGATCGAGTGGTGACGCAAACGAACAGCACGGCGCAAGGCAAGCGTGACGGCGCGAAGCGGAAAGTCGCGCACGTCGGCGCGCTCGGCCGCAAGCTGTTGCGCGAGCTGTGGCAGTTGCGCGTGCAGATGCTGTCGATCGCGCTCGTCGTCGCCACGGGCGTCATGAGCGTCGTGACGATGCGCGGTGCCTACACCTCGTTGCTCGACGCGCGCAGCGACTATTACGTGCAAACCCGCTTCGCCGACGTGTGGGCGCCGCTCGTGCGCGCGCCGCTGGCCGTCGCGGAGCGTCTCGAAGCCATCCCCGGAGTCGCGGCCGTCGACACGCGCGTGACGACGCTCGCGACGCTCGACCTGCCGGACGTTGCGATGCCCGCGCAGGGCCGCTTCGTCTCGGTGCCGGCCGACATGCGCCCGCTGTTGAACGACCTGCAAATCGAGCGCGGCCGCTACCTGGAACCCGGCGCGACGGATGAAGTGCTGATCAGCCGAAAGTTTGCCGACGCGCACGCGCTCGGGCCCGACTCCAGCCTGCACGTCGTCATCAATGGCCGCGCGCAGGAACTGCGCGTCGTCGGCGTGGCCGCGTCGCCGGAATTTGCCTACGCCGTGCCGCCCGGCTCGCTGTGGCCGGAGTACGAGCGCTTCGGCGTTTTCTGGGTCAGCAACGAATTCCTGATGCCGGCCTTCGCGATGCAGGGCGCGTTCAACGAGGCGGTGTTCGCGCTCGATCCGGATGCGAACCTGCAGGCCGTGCTCGCGCAGGCGGACGCGATCCTCGAACCGTACGGCGGGCTCGGCGCATACGCGCGCGAGGACCAGCTGTCGCACCTGATCCTCGACAACGAGCTCGATGAAATACGCACGAACGGCACGGTGATTCCGGCGATCTTCCTCGGCGTCGCCGTGTTCCTGCTGCACCAGGTGCTGCAGCGGCTCATCGGCACGCAGCGCGGCGAGATCGCGGTACTGAAAGCGTTCGGGCATTCCGATACGGAAATCGCGTCGCACTACCTGCAGTTCGCGCTCGTGCCGGTCGCGTTCGGGGCACTGCTCGGCGGCGCGGGCGGTATATGGCTCGGCCGCGGGCTGCTCGGGCTTTACTCGCAATATTTCGCGATACCCGGACTCGAATACCGCTTCACGCCGATGCTGCTCGCGCTCGCCGTGCTGCTGACGCTCGCCGGCGCGTTCAGCGGCGCACTCGGTGCCGCGCTGCAGGCCGCACGCCTGCCGCCGGCCGAAGCGATGCGGCCGGAAGCGCCGGCGCGCTTTCGGCCCGGCCCGCTCGAAGCACTCGGCCTTGGACGCATCTTGCCGGCCGCCGGCCGCATGATCCTGCGCAGCCTCGAGCGGCGCCCGGTGCACGCGTTGATGGGCATCATCGGCATTGCGCTCGGCATGGCGATCCTCGTGATCGGCATGTTCACGTTCGACAGCATCCGCTACCTGCTCGACACGCAGTTCCGGCAGATCCAGCGTGAGGACATCGCGCTCGTGTTCAAGGACGAAGTACCCGACCGCGCGCGCTTCGAACTCGCACGCATGCCTGGCGTGCTGAGGGTGGAAACGTGGCGCGGCGCTCCGGCGAGGCTGCGCGCAGGACATCGCGAGAAGGAAGTGTTCGTCACCGCGCTCGATGCCGATGCCGGCATGCGCCGCATCATCGACACCGGCGGCCACGTGCGGCCGCTGCCGGGCACCGGCATCGTGCTGAGCACGGAACTGGCGAAAACACTTCAGGTCGATACCGGCGCGACGCTGCAACTGGAATGGCTCGACGGCAAGCGGCTACGCAGTAACGTGCAGGTGACGAACCTGATCGGTGACTTCGTCGGGTTGTCGGCGTACGTCAACACCGAAACGCTCGACACGCTGACCGGCAGCGCGGCACTGGTGTCCGGCGCGTACCTCGCGACCTCCGGCGCCGACGATGCGGCGCTGTTCGCGCGACTGAAGGAAATCCCCGGCATTTCCGGCGTGAATTCACCTGCCGAACTGCTCGGCATCTTCGATCGCGAGATGGCCAGGAACCTGACGATTTCGTCCTCGTTCCTGCTCGGCTTCGCCGGCATCCTTGCTTTCGGCGTGATCTACAACAGCGCGCGCATCGCGCTGGCCGAGCGTGGCCGCGAGCTCGCGAGCCTGCGCGTAATGGGCTTCCACCGCGAGGAGGTCGCGACGCTGCTGCTCGGCGAGCAGGCGCTGCTGACCTTGCTCGCCCTCGTGCCGGGCGGCGTGATCGGCTACTGGACCTCGTACCTCATCACGCAGGCACTGGCCTCGGAAACGTTCCGTGTGCCATTCGTCGCGGATCCGCGCACGTACATCATTGCCGCCGCTATCATTCTGTTTGCCGCGCTGTGCAGCACGATCGCCGTGCGGCGCCGGCTCGACCGCATCGACATCGTCGCGGTACTGAAAACCAGGGAGTAAGCCATGAAGCCGACCACGAACTGGCTCAACGCAAAAGGCATAGGCCTTGTCGCGGCGGCAGCGTTCGCCGCGCTGCTGCTGTGGGCGCTGCTGCGGCCGGACGTCATCGTCGTCGAAACCGCGCAGGCGCAGCGCCGCACGCTGACGGTCACGATCGAGGAACAGGGCCGCACGCGCGCGCGCGATCCGTTCATCGTCGCGGCGCCGGTCAATGGCCGCCTGCTGCGCCCTGCCTTCGAAGCCGGCGACGACGTCGACGCGGGCACGGTACTCGCGCGCATCGCCGTGCCGCCCGACGATCGCCGCACGGAAGCGATGGCGCAGGCCAACCTCGCGGCCGCGCAGGCACGCCGCGCGGCGGCTGAAAGCGCGGTCAGCGAAGCCGAAAGCGCGCATTCGCGCGCGTTGCGTGAAGAGGAGCGGCGCGGCGAACTGGCCAAGACCGGCAATGTGACGCCGGAGGAAGTGGAGTTCTACGCACAGGCTGCGATCTCCGCCGAGGCGCGGCTCGCGAGCATGCGCGCGGCGCTGCAGGCCGCAGAAGCAGAAGTGGCGAGCGCAGAGTCGCGCCTGCTCGGCAACGATCCCGACGACGAAGACGGCATCTTCGAGGTCACGGCTCCGGTGTCCGGCACGCTGTACCGCGTATTCGAGGAAAACGAACGCGTCGTGCCCGCCGGCACGCCGCTTTATGCGCTGAGTCACGACAATGCGCTCGAAGTCGTCGTCGACCTGGTCACGCAGGATGCCGTGCGCGTTGCGCCGGGGCAGATGCTGCGGCTGACCGGCTGGGGCGGCAGTGAAACCTTGCCCGGCTACATCACGCGCATCGAGCCGCAGGCCTTCACGAAGGTGTCGGCACTCGGCGTCGAGGAGCAGCGCGTCAACGTGATCGGCGCATTGCAGGAGGTTCCGCCGGGTCTCGGCGCGGAGTACCGCGTCGACGTCGCGATAGTCGTCG
>DASWWP010000101.1:0-14213 GCA_036405915.1 Pseudomonadales bacterium | reverse complement strand
ATCGACTTCATCCGCCTCGAGCGCAGCGAGATCCAGGAAACCGGCGAGTACGATCTCGAGGGCCTGTTCGTGCGGCTCGGCCACGCGATCGACACGATCGGCGCGAAGCGCGTCGCACTCGACACGATCGAATCGCTGTTCAGCGGGCTTTCCAATGAAACGATCCTCCGGGCCGAAATCCGCCGGCTGTTCCGCTGGCTGAAAGAGCGCGGCGTATCCGCCGTCATCACGGGCGAACGCGGCGAAGGCGACCTGACGCGGCAGGGCCTCGAGGAATACGTATCCGACTGCGTGCTGCTGCTCGACCATCGTGTCGAGGACCAGGTGTCGACGCGCCGCGTGCGCATCGTGAAGTATCGCGGTACGACGCACGGCACGAACGAATATCCCTTTCTCATCGACGAAGACGGCATCAGCGTCCTGCCGATCACGTCTGCCGGCCTTCGCCACCAGGTATCGCGCGAGCGCATTTCGAGCGGCATTCCGCGGCTCGACGCGATGCTCGGCGGCAAAGGCTACTACCGCGGCAGCAGCATCCTGATTTCGGGCACGGCAGGCAGCGGCAAGAGCAGCATGGCGGCGCACTTCGTCGATGCGGCCTGCGCACGCGGGGAAACCTGCCTGTATTTCGCGTTCGAGGAATCGCCAAGCCAGATCGTCCGCAACATGCGCTCGATCGGCATAGACCTCGAGAAATGGGAGAAGAAAGGCCTCCTGCGCTTCCAGGCGATCCGCGCGAGCAACCTCGGCCTCGAGATGCACCTCGCTTCGATGCACAAGATGGTGCGCGACGTCCAGCCGCAGGTGGTCGTCGCCGACCCCGTCGGCAGCCTGCTGCACACCGGCACGCGCAGGGACGCCACGGCGATGCTGACGCGCCTGATCGATTTCCTGAAGATGCAGAACATAACCGCCTTCCTGACCGACCTGACGAACGCCGGCGAGCACTTCGAAAGCACCGACGTCGACATTTCCTCGCTCGTCGATACGTGGCTGCTGCTGCGCGACTTCGAAGCCGGCGGCGAGCGTAATCGCGCGATGTACATCCTCAAGTCGCGCGGCATGTCGCACTCGAACCAGCTGCGCGAATTCCTGCTGACGGACAACGGCATCGACCTGGTGGACGTGTACGTCGGCCCCGAAGGCGTGCTGACCGGCTCGCTACGACTGACGCAGGAAGCGCGCGAAAACGCCGAGGCTGTCGCCCAGCAGGAAGAACTCGAAGCCCGGCGACGTGAGCGCGAACGCCGGCGCGAGGCGCTCGAAGCGCGCATCGAGGCGCTGCGCATGGAGTTCGATGCGGAGGAGCAGGAGGCACAGCGCGAAATCAGCAACCAGCAACGCCGCGCGGACACCGTGCAATCGGATCGCACGCGCATGGCGACGAGCCGCAAGGCGGACCAACTTCCACCAGCACGTTCACCCGACTCAAGGACCCGCACTCGAGGTAAACGCCCATGAGCAATCAACAGGTACAAGCAATCGATGCAGATCTTCCCGATGACGCCGAGCGCTGGATTCTGCGCCTGTATGTCGCCGGACAATCGCCGAAGTCGATGACGGCATTCACGAACCTCAAGAAGATCTGCGAAGAACACTTACAAGGTCGTTACACGATTGAGGTGATTGACCTTGTACAGCAACCGCAACTCGCGGCAGGTGACCAGATAGTCGCAATCCCGACACTCGTACGGCGCCTGCCTGAGCCGCTCTGTAAAATCGTAGGGGATTTATCCAATACCGAGCGCACGCTCGTCGGACTACAATTGCGGCCCGCTTCGGCTCAGCAGCCCGCCTGATGGATAAACGCGCGAGTATCACCCAGCGATATGAGAAATGGTTCCAACGATCCTATACGCAGCCTTACGTGCTGCGCCTCTTCATCGCCGGGATGACGCTGCGTTCGACGGAAGCCGTCGCCAGGGTAAAAAGTCTTTGTGCAGAACATCTGCAGGGACGATTCGAACTCGAGATTATCGACATCTACCAGCAGCCTGGACTTGCGAAAGAATACCAGGTGCTCGCCGTTCCGATGCTCGTAAAGATTTCACCGGCACCCGCACGCTGCCTCGTCGGGGACCTCTCCGACGTCGACAAGGTGCTACGTAGCCTCGACATTCACATCAGACGCTGAGCGCGTCGCGTGATATCCGAATAGAACAGGAACCTCGATGAACCAGAAGTCCACCGCCCCGCTCCCTGCGAAGTCGCTCGAACAACTCGAAGTCGAGAACCGCGAACTGCAACTGCGCCTCTTCGAAGCCGAAGAAACCATTCGCGCGATCCAGACCGGTGCGGTCGATGCCTTCATGGTAGATGGTGAACTCGGCCAGCAGGTGTACACGCTGGAAAGCGCGGATCGCCCATACCGCCTCGTCATCGAACAGATGCAGCAAGGCGCGGCCACGCTGCTGAACGACGGTACGATCGCGTACTGCAACACCGCCTTCGCCGTACTGCTGAAGGTTCCGCATCCAAAACTCGTCGGCGCGTCGTTCTGGGATTTCGTCGTGCCCGAAGACGCGGCGAAACAGCGCGATCTCGTCAACAGCCAGCCTAGCCCCGTGCAAGGCGAGGTGCGCCTGATGCGTTCCGACGGCGAGCTGCTGTACACCTATGTAACGTTCAACAGCCTGCCGAGCGCTTCCGGCGCGTCGATCGGCGTGCTCGTCACCGACCTCACGTTCCAGCGCCACCACGAGCAACTCAGCTCGGCACACCGCGCGTTACAGGAAAGCGAGACGCGCTTCCGGCAGATCATCGATGCGCTGCCCACGGCAATCTACTCGACGGATGCCGAAGGCCGGCTGACGCATTTCAACCCGGCGTGTATCGAATTCTCCGGACGCATGCCGGAACTCGGATCCGACAAATGGTGCGTCACGTGGAAGCTCTATCACGCCGATGGCTGCCGCATGGCGCATGACGAATGCCCCATGGCATTCGCACTGAAGGAAGGTCGCAGTGTGCGCGGAATGGAAGCGATCGCGGAGCGTCCCGACGGCAGCCGCATCTGGTTCACGCCGTACCCGACGCCTCTGCGCAATGCCGCGGGCGAGATAATCGGCGGCATCAACATGCTCGTCGACATCACCGAACGCAAGCTCGCGCAGCAACAGAAGGATCAGGAACTGCGCGACACGAAGCTGCTGCAGCAGATCAGCTCGCAACTCATCCACGCCCAGAACCCCGGCGCGCTGTACGCGCAAATCCTCGAGGCGGCCGTCACGTTGATGAAGGCCGACAAGGGGACGCTGCAGCTTTTCGATGCACAGAGTTCCGAGCTGCGCCTGATCGCCGCGCATGGCGTGGAACCTGCGCTGCACGAAGCGTTCATGGTCGTGACGCAGGAATCCGGCACGTCGTGCGCACTGGCTCTGCAAACGCGCGAGCGTGCGATCATTCCCGATTTCTCGCGTGGCGCGTACAGCGATTCGCGCGCCGGCATCATGCACCGCGCGGCCGGCGTGCTGGCTGCGCAGACCACGCCGCTGCTGACGCGCTCCGGTGAGCTGCTCGGCATGCTGTCGACGCACTGGAGCGCACCGTGGCGCCCGGACGAACGCGCGATGCGCATGATGGACATCCTCGCGCGCCAGACCGCAGACCTCATCGAGCGCATGCGGGCCGATAGCGCGCTGCGGGCCAGCGAAGCACGGCTCGAAATGGAACTCGCCGACACGAAGCTGCTGCAGACACTCAGCGCGCAGATCATCCACGAAGAAAACATCGATACGCTGTACAGGAAGATCACCGAGGCTTCGGTGTCGATCATGCAGTCGGATTTCGCCAGCCTGCAGATGTATTGCCCGGAAGACGGCAGCCGCGGCAAATTGAGGCTACTCGCGTCGCACGGGTTCGGCGACCATGTCGAGCGGTTCTGGGAGTGGGTGGACGCCGACCGCGGCACGACATGCGCCATCGCATTGCGCACGGGCGAGCGCTTCATGTCGTCCGACATCCAGCACTGCGAACAGGTCGTCGGTACCGTCGACCTTGCGGCCTTCGTTGCCGCCGGCGTCAACTCGGCGCAGACGACACCGCTATATTCGCGCAAGGGCGAGCTGCTCGGCATGCTGTCGACGCAATGGAAGGGGCATCACACGCCGTCCGAACGCGACCTGCGCCTGCTCGACATCCTCGCGCGCCAGGCAGCGGACCTGATCGAACGCAAGAAGGCTGAAGACGCGCTGAAGCAAAGCAAGGTCGCGCTGACCGACGCCGATCGCCGCAAGGACGAATTCCTCGCGACGCTCGCTCACGAGCTGCGCAATCCGCTCGCGCCGATTCGCAACGGCCTGCACCTGATGCGCACGAACGTTGCCGGCATGCGCCTCCACGAACTGCGCGACATGATGGATCGCCAGGTGACGCACCTCGTGCGCCTGATCGACGACCTGCTCGACGTCTCGCGCGTCAGCCAGGGCAAGATCGACCTGCGCAAACAGCGCATCTCGCTGCAAAGCGCCGTCGAAGCAGCGACGGAAGCGAGCCGTCCGCTGATCGAGGACAGCGGCCACCGCCTCGTTCTGACGCTGCCGGAAGCACCGCTGTGGCTCGACGCAGACCTCACGCGCATCGCGCAGGTACTAGGCAACCTGCTCAACAACGCGGCCAAGTACACGCCAGAAGGAGGCCGGATCAACGTGTCGGCGCATAGCGAAGCACATCATGCCGTGCTGTCGGTGTCCGATACCGGCGTAGGCATCCCTGCCGACATGCTGCCGAAGGTGTTCGACCTGTTCACGCAGGTCGATCGCAATCTCGAACGCTCGCAGGGCGGGCTCGGTATCGGGCTCGCGCTCGTGCGCCAGCTCGTCGCGATGCACGGTGGCACGATCTCCGCGCACAGTGACGGCATCGACCGCGGCAGCACGTTCACCGTGCGCCTGCCGCTTGCGGTGGCCGAGACTAAACCGGCACCACAGATCGCCTCCAGCCTTGAGGCAACGCGCACGCCACCGCAGCGCGTGCTGGTCGTCGACGACAACGTGCCGGCGGCGGAAACCACCGGGTGGATGCTCGAGATCGACGGCCACACCGTCGAATATGCATACGATGCGAGCGCGGCGCTCGCAGCCGCACCCCTGTTCGCTCCCGACGTCATGCTGCTCGACATCGGCCTGCCCGGCATGAACGGTTACGACCTGTGCCGCGCACTGCGCCAGGACCCGCGCTTCGAACGCACGCTGATCATCGCGCAGACCGGGTGGGGCCAGGATCGGGACCGCCAGCTCGCGCAGGAGGCCGGTTTCGACCATTACCTCGTGAAGCCGGTGAAGTTCGACGACCTCGCCGCACTGCTGGCACAGCACTTCATCCGCTCCTGATGCATGTCAATATCGTGCTCGGCGTACCTTGTTACCGTGGCAACGGATGCAAACGAGGTACGCCGACATGCAACAGAACGAACTACATTCCCATCCCGAACCGCCGCTGCGCCGCAACTTCACGAGCCTGATCGCCGCGCTTTCCGCCGTCATGCTCCTGCTCCTCGTGCTGAGCCTGGCCCTGGCGAGCACCGCGAATGCCGCCGAAGCGGAACCGCTCGACATGCCCGTGAGCATCAATGCGCTGATGGTGACCTTCATCGACCACGCCGCGCACCACATCTGGGATTACGGCTCGATGGAGCGCGACATCCGCGACGACGAGTGGCGCATCATCGAGTACTACGCGATCCAGCTCGCTGCCGCGGGACCCGCGATCACGCTCGGCGGTACCGGCGAATTCGACATGGCCTGGATGGACTCGCCGGCCTGGACCGAGCACGCGCGTAACATGAGCACGATCGCACAGCAGGCGATCGTCGCCGCACAGGACCAGGACAAGACGATGCTGCGTGCCGTCGGTAACGACCTCACCGACAGCTGCGAAGGCTGCCACGCGCTGTTCAAGCCGGATCTGCCCACCGAAGGCATCGACCACAATCCCGATTACGACCTGCTGTACCACATCTTCGGCAACTGGCGGACGACGCAGTGACGGACGCTTCGTTGCTGTCCCGTCAACGTATCCCGCGCTCGCCCGCGCGTCCCTGATTCAGAACCAGGCCTGGATGCCGAGCATGGCGTTCCAGCCGCCCTCTTCATTACCGGCGAGACGCGCGAAATCCGCCGTGCCGCCGAATGCGCGCTCGTACTCGACGCCGATGTACGGCGCGAATTCGCGTTTCACCTGGTAGCGCAGCCGCAATCCGATTTCGGCGGAATTGAGGCCGGAGCCTATGCCGAGCTCGGGGACGTCGCTCGCCGCGAATTCAACTTCGACGCGAGGCTGCGCGATGAGCCGCTGCGTGAGCCACAGGTCGTATTCGCCCTCGAGCCGCGCGCTCAGGTCCCCATCGTCCGACACGAAGGCCGCGGCATCGACTTCAAAGCGGTACGGAAGCAGGCCCTGCAAGCCAATGACGACGTGCGAGCGCTCCGGCCCGGGCCGGAAGTCGTGGCGCAGGCCGGCCTGCACGTCGAACCACGGATGGATCGCGCGGCTCCATAGCAGTTGCAGCTCGGAGCGCTCCGCAGCGTCCCCCGGCGTGCCCTCGCCTTCAGTTTTCACCCATAGCCTGTCGAGGTCGCCTCCATACCGGCCCTGCATGTCCCACACGTAATGGTTCTCGCCATCGTCGCGGCGCATCTCTAACCGGTCCGCCATGAGCCACAACGTGGTGATGTCGCCATGCTCGGAGCGCAGCAGCTCGCGCGATGCCGCCATGCTCGCTGCATCGAACACCAGGTCCGCCGCGTGCACGGGTCCGCTGAAAGCCTCCGCCGGCGGATCGCCTGCGCTGCCCGGCGCGGCAGCGGTGGTGGCCGCAGTCATGTCATGTCCCGCGTGCGGATCGGCCGCCGCGGCGGGTGCATGGCCTGCGTGTGGGTCAGCCGCCGCGGCGGGTGCATGGCCTGCGTGCGCATCAGCGGGTGGCTGTACGGCACCTGTGCCATGACCCGCATGCGCATCGGCCTGCGGTTCAGCAGCGGCGGGTTCGTGGCCCGCGTGCGCATCCTCGGGCGCCTGCACGGCGCCATGGTTTTCATGCTGGCCGAGCGCGGGCGCTGCCATGCAGGCACCAAGCAACAGGAGATGGCGCGCTTTCATGCGGCACCTCCATCGAGCGGACGTACCGTCACGACGTTGAACATGCCGGCATGCATGTGGAGGTGGAGGTGGCAGTGAAAGGCCCAGTCGCCGGGCGCGTCGGCCGTCAGGTCGAAGCTGATCTTAGTGCCTGGCAGCACGTTGACGGTGTGCTTGCGCGGATGATTGCCAGGATTCCCGGTAACGATTTCAAAGAAGTGGCCGTGCAGGTGGATCGGGTGCTGCATCATCGTGTCGTTGACGAGCGTCACGCGCACGCGCTCGTCGCGCGCAAAGCGGATCGGTTCGACGATCGAGCTGAACTTGCGGCCGTCAAACGACCACATGAAACGCTCCATGTTGCCGGTGAGGTGGATCTCGAGCGTGCGCGACGGCGGCCGCGGATCGGGATTGGGATCGAGCGGCACGAGGTCGCGATAGACGAGCACGCGGTGTCCGACGTTCTCGAGACCCAGGCCCGGCTTGCCGGCGGAGTCCTGCGGCGCCATCGCGATCATGTCGACACCGGGGCCGACTTCCATGCCTGGTGGAGCGAGACTTTCGTCACGCATGTCCATCGATGCCATGTCCATGCCGCCTGTCGTGTCGCCGTTCTCCTGTGCATGGCCCTGTGAGTGGTCCATCTGTGGGTGTTCCATCTGCCCGTGGTCCATGCCCATGTCGTCCATGCCGAGCAGCGGCCGCGGGCGCAGGGCCGGCACTTCGGCCGTCATGCCGGGCCGCGGCGCGAGCGTCGCGAGTGCGAAGCCGGAGCGGTCGGTGGATTCCGCGACGAAGGTATACGCGCTGTCCTCGTCGGGTTGCACGATCACGTCGTAGGTCTCGGCTACCGAGATCACGAACTCGTCGACGGTGACCGGGCGCACGTTGTTGCCGTCGGCCTGCACGATCGTCAGCGGCAGCCCGGGAATGCGCACGTTGAAAATGCTCATCGACGACGCGTTGATGATCCGCAGGCGCACGCGCTCGCCCGGGGAAAAGAGCCCCGTCCAGTTTTCGGCAGGGCCATGGCCGTTGACGAGATAGGTATACGTCGCAGCGGTAACGTCGGCGATGTCGGTCGGATTCATGCGCATGCGATCCCACATCAGGCGATCGCGCAGCGGCATCCGTTGTTCCGGATCATCGTCTCGAAACAGGCCGGCAGCGGTCAGTCGCTGATAGTTGAAGTAGCCATCGTCCTTCTTCAGCTTCGCGATGATCTCGTGCGGATGCATGAAGCTCCAGTCCGACAGCACGATCACGTGCTCGCGATCGTATTCGACGGGATCGGCGCCTGCGGGATCGAAGATCAGCGGTCCGTACTGTCCCATCGGCTCGTGAAAGCCCGAATGGCTGTGGTACCAGAACGTGCCCGCGTGGCGGATCGGGAATTCGTATACGAAGGTGTCGCCCGGCTTGATGCCCGGGAAGCTGACACCCGGCACGCCGTCCATCTGGAACGGCAGCAGCACGCCATGCCAGTGGATGGACGCATCTTCGTCTTCGAGCGTGTTGGTAACGGAGACACGGAAGTTCCCGCCTTCGCGCAGGCGGATCAGCGGCGACGGTAGCGTGCCGTTGACGGTGACCGCGTGCCCCGTTCTGCCGCCCACGGTGAATGCCGAGTGGCCGATCGTCAGGCGGATGTCTTCGCCCGACAGGCCCGGCACCTGGCGCGGCAGGCCCGCAGTGCCGTTCTGCGCCCACGCAGGATATAGCGGTGCGAGCATCGACGCCGCGCCCAGCGCGAGGCCGCGGCCCAGGAATGAACGCCGGTCGCGGCGCAATGGAAAGGTATTCATGGTGACTCCACTTCATCGGGATCCGGACCGGCGGCGGTGTCTTGCACGCCTTTGCGATCAGGACTGTTAGGCAACGGGGTTGTGCAATCGGCAGCGCGCCCGAATTTCAGGCGCAACTATCCCGTGTCAGGCGACGATGGGCGGGCGGAAGCGAACGGAAGCCAGGGAGTTGAGTTGATCGAACGCCGGGAAAACGAGTACGGCCGGCTGCGCCGCCTCAGGCCAGATGGCGATGCTCATGATTGCGGCGTGCAACGAGCAACCGCCCATCGCGCAGCCAATAGCGCCGCAGCAATCCCCGGCGTGGTCGACTGCATCGGGCATGTTCATCGCATGCGCAGCATGCTGATGGGACTCGTGTGAGTCCGGAGCCTGTAACTGCTGGTGATCGTGATGGCCGTGATGGCCGTGTGCGGAGGCGACAACGGACTGCGCAGCCGGTGCATCGTTTACGGCATTGCCTACAACCTCATGCAGCGTGCAGGCCATCAACGCGGCGGAGACCGACTGGCCGGCATACACCAGCAGCATCAGGGTCACGATCAGTTTCTTGTAGCGCGTCAGCATGGGTAAGTGGTCCGGGGTGTCGATGCAGGTTATCAGGCCGCTGGGAGATGGCCAACCCGGCGATCGCCTCAACGTACCTCCGCGAATTGCTCGAGAATCGGGCAGTCGGGACGCAGGTCGCCGTGGCAGTTACTTGCCAGCGCGTTCAACGTCGTGCGCATGGCCTGCAACTCGTCGATCTTCCTGTCCAGCTCTGCGATGTGCTGCAGTGCAAGGGTTTTGACGTCGGCACTGCTCCGGTTGCGATCCTGCCACAGGGTCAGCAGGTCGCGGATGCGCTCGATCGAGAATCCGACCGTGCGCGCGTGCCGAATGAAACGCAGCGTCTGCACATCGGCCTGGATGTAAAGGCGGTAGTTCGAGTCACTGCGATGCGCCGGCGGCATCAGGCCTACGGATTCGTAATGCCGGATGCTTTTCGGGCTCACGCCGGATGCCTGCGCGGCTTCGCCGATGTTCAGCAGGCCTTGTGCGCGCGCCGCGGCCACTTCTGGCCTCTCGGCGAGTCTTCCACCAGAAACGTTGCGCATGTGCATATTCTCCGAGAGGTGCGGCGTTGGTCCAGGCCCGTCTGTTACACGGCACCCGCGCCGCGTGACCCCAGCGACGCCGGCTGCCAGTATCGCAACAGCAGCGCATTTGTCACGACGCTCACGCTGCTCAACGCCATGATCGCGCCGGCGAGGACAGGATTCAGCAGGCCAAGAGCGGCCAGCGGCACGCCGCACAGGTTGTACACGAAAGCCCAGAACAGGTTCTGGCGGATCTTCCGGAACGTCAGCTTCGATATGGCGATCGCATCGGCGACACGCAAGGGTTCGCTGTGCATCAAGGTAATGCCGGCGGTTTCCATCGCGACGTCTGTACCCGACGCCATCGCGATGCCGACGTCGGCCGTGGCCAGCGCGGGCGCATCATTGATGCCGTCACCGACCATTGCCACGCGATCGCCGCGGCTCCGCAGCGCGGCGATGACCTCCGCCTTCTGTGCCGGCAGCACGTTGGCACGTACGTCGTCGAGCCCGAGGCGCCGCGCGATCGCCTGTGCGCTCGCTTCGGTGTCGCCGGTCAGCATGATGCTGCGGATGCCCAGCGCATGCAGACCTGCGATCGCGCGCGCAGCGTGTTCACGCGGCGTATCGTGGAACTGCAGCAAGCCCAGCAGTAAGGGCGCATCGCCGTTGCCCGTGGCGAGCCACGACAGCGTATTTTCCGGCTTGCCGTGGCTAGCGGTGAGCCGCTCCAGCATCGCCCGCTCGATCCCTGCCTCTTCCATCAGCCGTGCATTACCGAGCCAGAGCCTGCGCGCATCGGCCACCGCCATCATGCCACGGCCCGGCAGCGCCTGGATGGCGGTCACTGGCGCCGGCGTGATTCCGCCCTGCGTCGCCGCGTCCAGCACCGCTTTCGCGAGCGGATGCGAGCTGCCGAGTTGAATGCCGGCAGCAAGCGCCAGCAGTTCGGCGCGGGTGCCATCGAAGACATTCATATCGACCAGATGCGGGCGCCCTTCTGTCAACGTGCCTGTCTTGTCGAACGCGACGACGTTCACGCCCTGCGCCGTCTCGAGCGCTTCGGCGTCGCGGATCAGTATGCCGTGCCGCGCCGCGACGCCGGTTCCCGCCATGATTGCCGTCGGCGTCGCGAGGCCCAGCGCACAGGGGCATGCGATCACGAGTACGGCGACGGCATTGAGGACAGCGGTCGTCCAGTCGTTCGTCAGCAGTCCCCAGGCCAGCAGCGTCACTGTTGCAATGCCGATGATGACCGGCACGAACACGCCACTGACGCGATCGACCAGCTTCTGTATCGGCGCCTTGCGCTGCTGCGCCGCTTCCACGCTGCGGATGATGTGCCCGAGCATGGTTTCCGTGCCGGTGGCGGTCACGCGCACGTCGATCAGCGCATCGAGGTTGATCGCGCCGCCCGTCGCGTGGTCACCAGGCCCCCGGCTCACCGGCATGCTTTCGCCGGTGATCAGCGATTCATCGAATGTCGTTGCGCCGTCTACGATCGTTCCGTCCGAAGGCACGCGCTCACCCGGTTTGATGCGCAGCACATCGCCGATCGCCAGTGCCTCGATGCCGATTTCCACTTCGCTGGTTCCCCGCACGACCCGCGCTGTCGCGGGGCGCAACGACTGCAGCGCGCGGATGGCTTCGGTGGTTTGCCGTTTCGCGCGGCCTTCGAGCCATTTGCCGAGCAGCACGAGCGCGATGATTATCGACGAGGCCTCGAAATACAGTTCCGCGTGGGTTCCCTTCGTCAGCAGCAGCACGACGGACAGCGCATAGGCTGCCGACGTACCCAACGCGACGAGCGTGTCCATGTTCGCCGTGCCGCCGCGCAGCGCGCGCCAGGCACCCGAATAAAAACGGCGCCCCGACCAGAACTGCACTGGTGTAGCCAGCGCGAGTTGCAGCCAGCCCGACAACATGACGTGCGTGCCGGCGAGCATCGACACCATCGGTATCGCAAGCGGCAGGCTAAGTGCCAGCGCAACAAGTACTGGCACGAAACTCGTATCAGTCGCTTTCGCTGCCGTGAATGCACTGCTGCTGACTTTCGGCGTGGCCTTGTAACCCGCGCGATCGACCGCCGCAATCAATGCCGAGCTATCGAACCCGCTGCCGGTCACCGTTGCCGTTTCGCTGGCAAGGTTCACGGCCGCACCGGCGACACCCGGCACCTTGTTCAGTGCTTTCTCGACACGACCCGCGCAGGAAGCGCAGGTCATGCCTTCTATCTGCAATGCGAGCTGGGTGTTCGCGGCGCCCATGTCACGCTACTCCGTCGTGATGCGGGGAACGTTCCCTTTCGTCCGGAATGCCCTGTCCTTCGTGCTCGACGCCCGCTTCGTAACCGGCGTCCGTGAGCAACTCGACCAGCTCTGCCGGCGCGAGACCTGCGCCGCTGACACGGACAGTTCCACTCGCAAGATCGACAGTCGCCGTTTCGACTCCCGCGATACCCGACAGGGCCCTGCGAATACGGGCAACGCACGATCCACAGTGCATCCCTCGCACGTTCAACGTGATGTGATCGACAGTCTGCATATCAGCTCCTCCGCCTGTGAAGTGGAGCCATCATCGAGCTTGCCCCTGTGGGAAGGTCAAGGGTCCACCGGCTGCTGGCACGCAAGAGCTTCCGAGCAAAGTTGCGCTCGAGGACGCATCTTCAGAAACATTTCCGGTGACGAAATTCCCCCTTGTTCCAGATCAACGTGGCCGGGCTTCAGCCCAGTACATTACGCATCCCTCACTCCCTCGCCTGAATGAGCGGCCGAACGACATTGCGTATTTTGCGGTTCGCGACGAACGCACGTAAGAACGGGACAGCGTCAGCGGCGCTCTCCGGGACCTGGATAGATACGCGTCCCCGACGCTCATCGGAAGGTGAAGCATGATCCAGAACACAGACAGGCACAGCGACTGGGGGCAGGTCGCGCTGGCGATGCTCGAACAGAGCCCTTTCGCCATTGCGATGTTCGACAGGCAAATGCGCTACATCTTCGCGAGCCAGCGCTGGCTGTCGAACCATCGCCTGCAGAAGGCTGACTTGCGCGGACGAAGTCATTACGAAATTTTCCCGGACCTGCCGGAGCGCTGGAAACAGATTCATCAACGCTGCATGGAAGGCGCCGTCGAGAGCAGTGAAGAGGAAGCATTCGTTCGCGCCGACGGGACCGTCGCCTGGGTTCGCTGGGAAGTGCGCCCGTGGCATGACCGCAACGGGCAGGTCGGCGGTATCGTAATTTTCAGTGAAGACATTTCCCGGCGAATAGACACGCGCAAGGCCCTGGAAGAACTCAATCAGGAGCTCGAAAAGAAGTTCAGGGAGCGCTCCGCGGAACTGGTGCGGTCGGAACAGAAATTCAGAATGATGTTCGAGTCGGCATACGACTCGATCCTGGTCACGGACAAAGCCGGGGGCATCCTGATGGTCAATGAGCAGCTGACGAGGAAGTTCGGATATCGATCCGAAGAACTCATCGGCAAAGCCGTGGAGATCCTGGTGCCCGAAAGATTCAGGGCTGAACACGTGGCGAAACGCGGCGCGTATGCCAGCAATCCATCGCCGCGCCCGATGGGTACCGGTGGTGACTTGTACGGTCGTCACAAGGACGGAAGCGAGTTTCCGATCGAAGTCGCGCTCAACCCGATCACGACGCCGGATGGTCTCCAGATACACGCCACGATCCGGGACATTTCCGACAGGCGGAAACTGGAGGAGCGCGAATCCTTCCTCTCCGCGTTCAGCAAGACATTGTCTGAAACGTTCGATTACCAGGAGCGCCTGCAGGTGGCGGTCGATCTGGTCGTTCCCGGGCTTGCCGATATCTGCGTTTTATCGATGCTGGAAGGGGATGAACTCGAATACAGGGCATTCGCGTTCCGTGATCCGTCCATGCGCCAGCGCCTCAGGTCCTCGACACATATCCAGGCAACCGGCGGCAACAGCGCCTACACGGCATACCACGTCGTACGGACGGGCCACCCACTTCTGGTCGAGGACGTGGCAACCGAATTACTGGCCAAGAGCGACCTCGACGCGGAGCAGAGGATACGTCTCGAGCTCGTGGGCGCGACGTCGTTCGCGACGTTTCCGCTGGTTCCGCGAGGAGCCGTGGTCGGTGCAATCACCTTCGTTATGACCGACTCCGGACGCAAGGTCGGGGCAAAGGACATGAATTACCTGGAACTCATTGCGTATCGCTGCGCGGTAGCCGTCGAGAATGCAAAGCTCTACCACGAAGCGCAGAGG
>DASWWP010000100.1:0-8589 GCA_036405915.1 Pseudomonadales bacterium | reverse complement strand
CGACACGGGACTTCCCTGCTCCTGGTAGCGAAATGCGAGCTCGGCCATCACGCGCAGCTCGTCGTGGATCCATTCCTCGATGCCTTCCTGCCGCGCGAGTTCGATGAACTGGAACACCAGGGCGGTGATGTCGTCGAGGTTCGCAACGCCCGCTTCGGTCAGCGCCACGGATACGGTGAACGTCGACGCGTCTTCGTACGAGAAACCGCCGCCCGCACTGAGGCCGTTCGCCCAGCCGCGCGCACGCAGCAGCGACAGCAGGCTCCCCTCGCCCTCGTGGCCGAGCAGGTGGCCGATGTGGTTCAGTGGCTTCGACCGGTAATGTTCGCGCATCGACGGAATCGGAAAGGTGTACGTCACGGAGCGGCTGTCGCGTACCGGTTCGAGCGCGAGCAGCGCCGGCAGCGTGCCCGGAGCAAACAGCGCGGCATCGTTTTGCGGCGGCGTGCGTTCGCGGTTGACGACCGGGCTGAAGAAACGGCGCGCAAGCACTTCGAGTTCCTCGAGTGTCTGCGGCCCGGAGATCGCGACGGCCATCAGGTTCGCGGAATAGTAGCGATCGTAGTGCGCGAGCAGCGCGTCGCGCAGCGTCATGCCGGGGCGATCCTGCAGCGTGTCTAGGCTGCCGACCGAAAAGCCCGTCAGCGGATGCTGCGGGTTCATCACCGCTTTCAGCGCCGAGTAGCCGCGGCGGCCGTCGTCCTGCAGGCCTGACTGGTATTCCGAATGCACGGCGTTGCGTTCGCGATCGACGTACGCGGGCGTGAACAGCGGCGCAATGAAGAACTGCGAAAAGCGGTCGAGTGCCGGTTCGAGGTATGCGGCATCGACGTCGAAATAGTAGTTGGTATTTTCGTACGCGGTGTAGGCATTGTGCGAGCCGCCGTGCGCGGCTATGTATTCCTGGTATTCGCCCGCCTCCGGGTACGCGGCCGTGCCGAGGAACAGCATGTGCTCGAGGAAATGCGCGAGCCCGGCGAAGTCGCGCGGATCGGCATTCGAACCGGCGTTCACGTCGACGGACGCAGCGGCCTTGTCGGCTTCCGGATCGGATACGAGCAGCACCTTCATGCCATTGTCGAGCGTCAGCGCGCGGTAGTCGCGGGTGTCGTTCGGGCTCTTGATGACCTCCCCGGCCGCGGCGGCATCCACCGGATCGGGCTCGCGCGCGGCGCAGGCGCCGAGCAGCAGGCAAAGGCTGAAGAGGACGGTGATAACTTGCGCGCGGGAGAGGACTGCAGTCATGGGCACTACCGAAATTGTGGCCTGCACCTTAACACAGGCCGTGTGGGCGCGGCATCGGAAGGACTCCCGGATTGTGGTCGCTAGTAAAGCACCAGCGGCGGCTCGTCGAGAGCGGCGAGTTGCTCGCGCAGCTCGAGCACATGCTGCGACCAGTAGCGCGGCGTGTTGAACCACGGAAAGCTCCTGGGAAAGGCCGGGTCGTCCCAGCGCCGCGCAAGCCAGGCACTGTAGTGCATCAGCCGCAGCGTGCGCAGCGCTTCGATCAGGCCGAGTTCGGCAGGCGCGAAACTGTGGAAGGTGTCGTATCCGTCGATCAGCTCGGAGAGCTGCGCGAGCTGCTGTTCACGCGTGCCGGACAGCAGCATCCACAGGTCCTGCACGGCGGGGCCGGTCATCGTGTCGTCGAAGTCGACCAGATACGGAATGTCGTCACGCCACAGCACGTTGCCCGGATGGCAGTCGCCGTGGATGCGCAACTCCGCGTAACGCCGCTCCGCGAACACCTGCTTCACGCGCCGGATCAGGTCGCGCGCCAGCGTTTCGTAGGCCTTGCGCAGGTCGGCAGGTATGAAGTCGCGTTCGAGCAGGAAGGTCGCGCTGGCTTCGGCGAAACTTTCCACGCCGAGCCGTGCGCGATGCCTGAAACGCGAACCGGCGCCAATGCCGTGCAGCTTCCCGAGCGTACGGCCAATGACCTGCAGCGTGTCGAGGTCCAGATCCGGACTGCGTCCGCCACGGCGCGGGAACAATGCGAACATGAAGCCTTCGAAGTCCTGCAACGTACGGCCATCCGCATCCGCGATCGGCGCGACGACGGGCAGCTCGTGCAGGTCGAGTTCGTGCATGAAGCCGTGCTCCTCGAGAATCTGCTCGCGCGTCCAGCGCTGCGGACGATAGAACTTCACGATCAACGGCTCGCCCTCCTCGATGCCGACCTGGTACACGCGGTTCTCGTAGCTGTTCAGCGCCAGCATGCGGCCGTCGCACAGGCGGCCGGTGCTTTCGACCGCGCTGAGGACCCAGTCGGGCGACAGCGTCGCGAAGGGATGTTCATGTGCCGAACCGTTGCCAGCATCGAGGTCGTTGGCATGCCTGCCTTCGGCGAACCTGTCGTCGGAGTTCAAGGTCACTGCTCCCGCGGCCGGTGGCACGTGCCCTCGCCGGCCGTGATGAACAGCAGTGTCGTCGGCTGCAGCGGATTCGCCGTGTGCCAGGTTCCTTTCGGCACGAAGGCATATTCGCCCGGCTGGCGCACTTCGAGCCTGTGCGGCCCGTCCGGCGTTTCGAGGATGAAGTCGACCGCCCCATTCAGCAGGATGACGATCTCGTCGCCATTCGGATGCTGCTCCCAGCTCGTCCAGCTGCTGTCGAAGGTTGCCGTCGTGACGAGGTACTCGTCATGGAAGTCGCCATACTTGCCGGCGATCAGGTCAGGCCAGAACTGATCCGTGACGGGGAGCCGATCGGCCCGTCCGTCCGGTCGCAGCCTTAAATGAGTCGATGCGATGTGCAAGGGGGCGAGCGTTTGCATGGTCAATTCCGTGGAAGTCTGTCCGGCATTATAGAGGTGCCCGGCGTCGCGTCCTGAACTGGAATCTCCTCCGTTGTTTCAACATTTGCCTATGCCCGGTTCTGGCTCTTCTGCTAACATGACCGGCTAGTCATAATTCGTGGTATCACGCTCATGCACTTCACTGATGTTCGTTCCGGATCGTCGCGCCGGATCGCCACCTTTATCGCCCTGATTGCAACGTGTGCGCTGTTCCCGTTATCGGCCGCCGCCCAGGACGAGCCACTCGACGATGCCGCAACGCTGACCGTCAACGCCGGCAAGATCGAGGCGAGTCCCTTCACGCGCTACCTCAGCATCAACGGTACCGTGAATGCGTGGCAGGAAGTGATCATTGCGCCTGAAGTCGGCGGCTACCGCGTCGAGGATGTACTCGTCGATGTCGGGGATTACGTGCAGGCCGGCCAGGAACTCGTGCGCCTGTCCACGGCGATCCTCGAAACCGAACTCAAAGCGCGCGAAGCCGCGTTGAAGCAGCGCGAAGCGCAGGCCGAGAACGCACGTCTCGCGTACGAGCGCGCCCAGACAGTCGCCAAGCGCGATTTGCTTTCCGCCGCCGACCTCGATCGCCTGAACAGTGAAACACTGACGGCCGCCGCTGCCGTCGATGCCGCTAAGGCCGATCTCGAAGCCGCGCGCGTACGCATCGACTTTGCGACGGTGACCGCGCCGGATGCCGGGCTGATCACGGCTCGCAACGTCACGGTCGGCCAACTGGCGCAGGCGGGCGGCGAAATGATGCGCCTGCTGCGCCAGAATCGCGTCGAATGGCGTGGCGAAGTGCCGGAAGCCTCGCTGCCGTCGCTGCAGGTGGGCCAGCGCGTGTCGATCACGAGCGTCGACGGCCGCGAGCACGAAGGCACCGTGCGCGTCGTATCGCCGACGGTGGATCCCGTTACGCACAACGGCCTCGTCTACGTCGACGTCGAAGCCGACACGGCGCTGCGTCCCGGCATGTTCGCGCGCGGCCGCATCGAGTTCGACAGCAGCGAAGCGCTGATGGTGCCGCTCAGCGCGCTCGTCAGCAGCGACGGCTACAACTACGTATTCATCATCCAGAGCGACCGCACCGTGCGCCGGCAGATGATCCAGACCGGCACGATCCAGGGTGACAACATCGAAGTGCTCGGCGGCCTCGAACCGGGCGCGAACATCGTCACGAGCGGCGCAGGCTTCCTGAAGGACGGCGACCTCGTCAACGTAGTGCAGACAAGGGTGCAGACAAAGGTGCAGACCCGCACCGGGGGCCTGTAAGCCATGAATTTCGTCACGTGGTCCATCCGGAACCCGGTTCCGGTCATCATGATGTTCATCGCGCTGACGATCGCAGGACTCGTCAGCTTTCCGAAACTCGGCGTGCTCGACCGCCCGGACATCGAGTTCCCCGCGATCGTCGTGACCGTCACCTACAGTGGCGTCGCGCCGTCGCAGATGGAATCGGAGATCACGCGCCGCGTCGAAGATTCCGTCGCCACGCTCGCCGGCATCGAGGAATTGCGTTCGACCGTCAGCGAAGGCGCGTCGACCACCGTCATCCAGTTCGTGTTCGGCACGGACATGAGCCGCATGATGGACGAAGTCCGCGACGCGCTGACGCGCATCCGTTCCGACCTGCCGCAGGACGCCAACGAACCGATCGTCTCGCGCACGACCACGGCCGGGCTTCCTGTCGTCACGTGGAGCGTTGCGTCCGACAAGATGACGGACACGGAACTCTCGTGGTTCGTCGACCTCGAACTCGCACGCGAGATGACGGCGATTCCCGGCGTCGGCCGCTTCACGCGCGTCGGCGGCGTGAACCGCGAAATCCGCGTCGACCTGAATCCCGATCGAATCGCCGCACTCGGCACCACCGCTACCGACGTTTCGCGCCAGCTGCGCCGCATCCAGGCCGAATACCCCGGCGGCGAAGCCCGCCTTGGCGGCCAGGAACAAACGGTGCGCACGACCGGCCTCGTGACTTCGGTGGAAGAACTGAAGGCCCTGCCGGTCCTGCTGCCCGATGGCCGCAACGTAAGACTCGATACGCTCGCCGACGTGCGCGACCAGGCCAGCGAACAACGCGCGATGGCTCTGTACAACGGCACGCCGGTCGTTGGTTTCGAAATCGTGCGCGCCTGGGGCGCGAGTGCGCTCGACGTCGCGAAGGAAGCCCGCGCGAAGGTCGAGGAACTGAAGCAACGCTATCCCGACGTCACCTTCGCCGAAGCGAGTTCCACGGTCGAGTACATCCAGACCTCGTACGACGCGTCGATGGAAATGCTTATCGAAGGCGCGATCCTCGCCGTGCTCGTCGTGTTCGTGTTCCTGCGCGACTGGCGCGCGACGCTGATATCGGCAGCCGCGCTGCCGCTGTCGATCATCCCGACATTCTGGCTGATCTACGAATTCGGCTACACGCTGAACATCCTCACTCTCGTGGCGCTGACGCTCGTCGTCGGCATCCTCGTCGACGACGCGATCGTCGAAGTCGAAAACATCGTGCGCCACCTGCGCATGGGCAAGTCGCCGAGACAGGCCGCCATGGACGCCGCGATCGAGATCGGCCTCGCGGTCGTCGCGACGACGCTGACGATCTGCGCCGTGTTCATCCCCGTGGCCTTCATGGGCTCGATCGCCGGCGAGTTCTTCCGCCCGTTCGGCTTCACGGTGGCGATCGCCGTGCTGTTCTCGCTGCTCGTCGCGCGCATGCTGACGCCGATGATGGCCGCTTACATGCTCAAGCCGAGCATGCACGAAGAGAAGCAGCCGAAGTGGATCTCGTGGTACCTCGCGAGGATCCACTGGTGCCTGCAGCACCGCTGGAAGGTCGTCATCGTCTCGAGCGTCGTGATGGTGCTGATGCTGTCGCTGTTCCGCTTCCTGCCCACCGGCTTCGCGCCGGCCGGCGACAACGGCTTCACGCAGCTCTCGGTCGAACTGCCGCCGGGCGCGACCATCGAAGAAACCTACTCGGTAGCCGAGGAGGCGCGCCGGATCATCACGACGCAATTTCCGGACGAAGTTCGCAGCGTGTTTACGACGATCGGCGCCGCAGGCGGCGGTGACGGTTTCGGCGGCGGCGGTTCCGCAGCGGCCGTGCGCAGCGCCACGCTGACGATCCAGCTCGACAACCCGGATGGCATTACCGGCCTCCAGCAGGAATTCGAGCGCGAGGCCACGGACGTCCTGCGCGCCATTCCCGGCGCGAAACTCACGTTCGGCGGCGCCGGTGGCGACCGCCTCGAAGTGACGCTCGTCAGCGACAACCCCGACAACCTGCGTTCGGCCGCCGACGCGATCGAGCGCGAAATGCGCTCGTACGATGGCCTCGGCGCGATCGATAGCAGCGCCGCGCTGCAGAAGCCGGAGATCGTCATTCGTCCCGATCCCGAACGCGCTGCGGCGCTGGGCGTGACGACCGAGGCCATCAGCCAGGTCACGCGAATCGCGACCTCCGGTGACGTCAGCAACGGCCTTGCGCGCTTCAACCTCGACAACCGCCAGATCCCGATCCGCGTGCGCCTGAACGACGCGGCACGCAGCGATATCGAACGCCTGAGCCTGCTCGATGTGCCGGGCTCGCGCGGCCCGGTGCCGCTGATCAACGTGGCGGACGTCAGCCTGGGTTCAGGCCCGGCCGAAATTACGCGCGTGAATCGCAGCCGCAACATCACGCTGAGCGCGAACCTCAACGGCCTGCCGCTTGGCGACATGCTGGCGCAGCTGGAGTCTTCGCCGGCGATGCAGAACATGCCTGATGGCGTCGAGTTCATGCGCACGGGCGATGCGCGCTTCATCAACGACGTGTTCAGCCGCTTCTTCACGGCGATGATCATCGGCGTCATGTCGATCTACGCCGTGCTCGTGATCCTGTTCCACAAGTTCGTGCAGCCGCTGACGATTCTCTCCGCGCTGCCGCCGTCGGCCGCCGGCGCCGTCGTATCGCTGCTCGTCGCCGGTTACGGCCTTGCGATCAACTCGCTGATCGGCCTGCTGATGCTGATGGGCATCGTGACGAAGAACTCCATCCTGCTCGTCGAGTACGCAATCATGGCGCAGCGCGACCATGGCATGAGCCGCACAGAAGCCGTGATGGACTCCTGCGCGAAACGCGCGCGCCCGATCGTGATGACCTCGATCGCCATGAGCGCCGGCATGCTGCCGGTGGCCCTCGGCCTCGCGGGCGATCCGAGCTTCCGTGCGCCGATCGGCGTCGCCGTGCTCGGCGGCCTGATCGTCTCGACCGTCGTGTCGCTCTTCATCGTGCCGGTGTTCTACACACTGATGGACGACATGACCATCGCCATGAGCCGCCGCTTCGGCAAGTGGTTCAGGAGCGACGCCGACAAGGTGCCGGTGCCGGTCACGCAGCATTGATGCAAACGGCGGGGGGCGCCAGCCCCTCGCCCGTACCACTCCCTTTCGGTCGCCGTGCGTCTCGCTGACCGTCCGTTCAAACCTTCCTTCCCTCGCAAGCGTCTATCAGGTTAAGTTCTCCCCCGCCTCCGGCGTACCTGAAAGGACTTCATGAAGACAACAGTTGCCGCAGCGGCTTCGTGCCGCCTGGTTCGCGTCGTCGCGCTCGCCACGCTCGTCCTGTCCGGAATCGCCCAGGCGCAGGACGCCAACACCGCGATGCGCGTGTACACGCTCGCCGACTTCCTGCGCTTCGCGCCGACGAATGCGATGGACATGCTGAACCAGGTACCCGGCTTCGCGGTTCGTAACGACGACGACCAGGGGCGCGGCCTCGGCCAGGTCACGACGAACGTCCTGGTCAACGGTGAGCGGCCGTCGAGCAAGAGCCAGAGCGTGTTCGACCAGCTCGGCAGGATCACGGCGGAAAACGTCGAGCGCATCGAGATCGTCGACGGCGCGACACTGAAAATTCCGGGCCTGTCGGGCCAGGTCGCGAACGTCATCACGAAGAGCGGCGCGATCAGCGGGCGCTACCAGTACCGCACGATGCATCGGCCGAAATATGCGGAGCCGATGTGGGGAGCGGGCGAGATTTCCATAAACGGCTCGAGCCCCGGGTTCGAATGGAACGGCGCGTTCACGCATGGCGCCGGGCGCGGCGCCGCTGGCGGCTCCGGCAACCTTATGGACGGCAGCGGCACCGTGACCGAATGGCGCGATACACGGATGCAGTTCAACGGCGAGTTCCCGAAGCTATCCGGCAACGTGAAGTGGCGAAGCGCCGCCGGCACGGTCGCCAACCTCAATGCCAGCTACAACCGCAACTACACCGACAACTCGCTCGACGAAGACCGCGACCTCGTCGCCATCGATGCCATCGACTATTTCCGCGACTTCGACAATCGCAATCGCGGCGACGGCCACGAAGTCGGCGGCGACATCGACTTCGCACTCGGGCCCGGCCGCCTGAAACTCATCGCCCTCGACCGCCTGAACACGAACGAGGTCACGCAGAACGTATTGCAGGTTTTCGACGATGCGTCTCCGACCACGGGCACGCGCTTCGCCAGCGCGTCGGAAAGCGGCGAGCGGATCGGCCGCGGCGAATACAGCTGGGATGGCCTCGGCGGCGACTGGCAGCTCGCGGCCGAAGCTGCATTCAACCGCCTCGAACAGGGCTCACAGCTTTTCAACCGCACGCCGGACGGCGGCTACACGGAGGTGCCGCTGCCACGCAGCAGCGGCGAGGTGACGGAAGATCGCTACGAGATGATCCTCACGCACAGCCGCACGTTTGCCAGTGACGTCAGCATGCAACTCGGCGCGGGCGGCGAAATTTCCGAGCTCGCACAAAGCGGACCCGGCGGCCTGAC
>DASWWP010000099.1:0-11398 GCA_036405915.1 Pseudomonadales bacterium | reverse complement strand
GGCTTCATCACCGACGAAGGCCGCTGGGGCCGCCCGGTAGCACTTACCGTCATGAACGACGGTTCGCTGCTGCTGAGCGATGACGGCGCAAACCTCGTCTATCGCATTGCATACAGGCCCTGACATGAGCAGTGCTGCCTTCGGCCTCGCGTGTTTCGGCTGCATGCTGCTGGGCTTCTCGCTCCGGCGGCATTACCGGCACGTGTGGCCCGGCAGCACCGACTTTTCGCAGTGGTGCACGTTCAACCGCACGCTGGGCTGCGTATTCCTGTTCCTCGCGCTGGTTCCCGCGATCGTCGCCTACGGCACGTGGCGCGGGCTTGGCGTCTGGATTGGCGTGCTTGTCCTTGCCGCTCTAGTGCAAAGCCTGTTGCTGACATTGTGGCCGACGCGCAAGTGGTATATCAGCGGAGCGAGTATCGCACTCGTCGTTGCTGGTGTGCTCGCGTGGCTGGCTGGATTTCCCGAGGGATGAGTTGTCGGCGGATTCCACGCGATCGTGGATTGGAGCAGCGTGGAGCCTGAGGCCGGCTCAGCGGATCACCGACTCGGGATACGCGCGCCAGTCACATACGAAGGTAGCATCCACCGGCCGGCATACCTGTGGCCAGCCGTACTGTTCCCAGTACGCGACCATGCCGGAGTCGCGCAGCAGTTGCCGGAAACTTTCGAGTTCGCGCGTTTCGTCGAATACCGGGAGCCACAGCCAGTGCAGTGCGAGCCACACGTCCTGCAGCGAGAAGCGCATCAGCTCGACTGCCGTTTCGTGTTCGCCGACGTACGCGGCGAGTGCGCTGTAATACGTGGCCTCGGCGGGAACCTTGTCCGGCGCGGCGTTGTAGTCGTGCACGGCTCGCCGAACTTTCTCGACGTCGCTGATGTCCGACAACAGGGCCATCGTGGCCGGTGAGATTCCAATCAGCTCCTCGACGTCCTGCAGGGGTTCGCCGCGGCCGAGCGCGAGCAGGATGTTGACGGTGTCGCCCCACCACACCGGGCTCAGCTCTTCGCCGGTGACGTATTCTGCGTAGGACTCGTCACGCTTGCCCGACAGTTCGAGCGCTTCGATCAGGAAGCCGCGCGAGAACAGGTTGACCGGTTCCGTGACGAGGTTGTCCTCGTAGATTTCGATCGCGCGGTCGAACTCTCCCATCGCCATCAGGATGAGCGCGACGTAATGCAGTTCCGACGGCGGCGTGTCCATGTCCGCGAGTCGTTCCAGCATGTCGGCAACGCCAGCCCAGTCTTTCGTCGTGCTGAGCGCAACCGCCTTGAGCGCATAGCCTTCGCTGCGCCGCGGCGCGATCGCGATCATGTGTTCGGCGCTTTCGAGCGCGAGCTGGAAATGCTCGGTGCTCGTCATGCCGGTCATCGGGGTGGCGACCATCACGGTATTCACGGACGAGAAGGTGTGCAGCGCGTCGAAATAATCAGGGTCGAGCTCGATGGCCTGGCGCGACAACTCCCATTCCTGCGCGTAGTCCTGCTGGTAATGCGCCTGCTTCGCCGCGAGGTTGAAGCGGTACGCGGGGAAGGACTTCGTCGGCATCGCGACGAGTGTCGCCTGTTCCGACATCAGCACTTCGGCTTCCAGCGCCGATGCGACATTGACGGCGATGTCGCTCTGGATCGAGATCACTTCGCCGAGGTCCTTCTTGTCGGCTTCATAGGTCTCGGCCCACAGCGTGACACCGGTAGCGGCGTCGAGCATCTGCAGGCTGATGCGGACGTCTTCGTCGACGAACATCAGCGTGCCGCTCATGACCGACTGCACGCGCAACAGCCGCGCGAATTCCGTCGGCGGCAGTTGCTGGCCGACGAGGGCCATCACGCTTTCGCGCGAGATGACGTTCAGGCTGCGGATGCGCGAGAGCTGGTTGATCAGTTCGTCATGCAGGCCCAGTGCGAACAGGCCGTTGTCCGGCTCGGGCGTCAACAGCGTGAACGGCAATACGGCGATCGAATTCTGAATCACCTCCGGCTCCGGGGCGGCGACGGGCGCGGCCGGCAGCCGTGCGGCCACGGCCGGATCGCCTGCTTCCGTCGGCGGATCGCGATTCAGCAGCACCAATACCAGGGCGACGACCACGAGCGCGCCGAACACGACCGAGGCCAATGGACTCAGCGGCAGTGCCCTTGCCCCTGGCGGCATCGCAGGTACTGAATCTTCCGGTGCAGGCAACACAGGCGCCGGAGTCGATAACGGCACGACCTCGACCGGCGCGACGAAGCAATAGCCGCGGCCCGGTACGGTGAGAATGAAATTGCTCGCGGTCTTCGTGTCGCCAAAGACCTTGCGCAGCGACGAGATTGCCTGGTTGAGGTTGTTCTCCTCGACGACGGCATTCGGCCACACGGCCTGCATCAGCTGCGCTTTTGTCAGCGTTTCGCCATGGCGTTCGAGCAGCACGAGCAGTGCGTCGAAGGCGCGCGAACTGAGCGAAACGATCTCGCCTTCCGGTTTGAACAACTTCCGCTGGCGGACGTCTAGCCGGTAACCGTAGAAACGGTACTCCACCAGTGCTTCGTGTGCCGTCATGCCGGGACCCGCAGTAGCGCGTTGAAATCGGATGGGAATCTAGCAGAAAAGCAGACAGGTTGGAGCCATTCAGATCTTTTCAGAAGGATTAACGACTCGCCAAAGCGAACCATCCGGCCTTCTTGTATGTTGCGCGCGCTGTCGTGTGAACAGGTTACACGGCAGCTGGTCGTACCGGCTTGGAAACGGTGCGGCTACAGGGCTACTGGTGTAGGCCTTCCGAACGTGACCGGCAACGGTCGCGGGAGAAACTTTCGGACGGTCGACCCTACTTGGAGCTTAAGGCGGGCTTGTCTGCGTGATGACAGGCCCGCCTTTTTTTATGCCTCCGGAAACGAGTCGGCGTCATCCTGGCGTGATACCCATCGGGCAGGGGGGAATGGCTAGCGGCCGAAGGCCATGCCGCCTGCGCGCGGATCGGGTGCCGGCATGGCCTTGCCCGTTACCGGATTGGGATAGTGGAAGGGTTCGATGTAGTAGCTCGGGTAGGCCAGGTAAGTGACTGTCGGCGGCAGGTCGGGATAGGGCGGCCACTTCTCGGGAAAGGTGTTGATGATCACGTCGTCGAGCCAGCCCTTCTCATAGCCCGAGTACATGTTGAAGGGTCCATGCAGGGCCTTGAAGCGCCACACCCCGTCTACTTTCTCATAATCGTTTTCGTAGTAAACATGCCCCCAGCCGCCGGAGCTCATGACGAAGGCGATGCAGCGCTGCTCGGCGCTGACGCCATCAGCATGCACGGTCGGCAGGCACTGGAACTGCTGGTGGTCGATCAGCGAGTTCTCGCGCGGGCCGATCGGGCCGAGGCCCACCGTCATGTATTCGAAGACACGCTCGGTGCCGATGAACACGCCCTTGCCGCCGATCTCGAGCGTCGATTCGGGGCCGAACAGGTTGGCCACGGAGCGCCACTGCGCCTTGTCGACGTAGTAGCCGTAGGCGTTCTGCACGATCTCGACTTCGGTCATGTCCTCGAGGCGTTCGATGCGCGCGCCGAGCGCGTTCAGCTCGGCTTCCACGGCCTGTAGGTCGGCAGCTGACTGCGCCTGCGCGGCGCTGGCAGCGCCAGCCAGTGCAATTACAAACGCATATCGAGGTATGTAGCGCATGTTGGCTTCCTGTTATGGGCCGGCACGTCTTTATGTAACAACGGGCTCTGAACCCTCTTTATGACAAATGGGCCTTTATGCCCTCGAACTGCCGACACTATTTAGTGCGCCCAAAGGCTTCACCGCCCGCCGCCGGATCGGGCTGCGGCATCGGTCTGCCGGTCACCGGGTTCGGGTAGTGGAAGGGCTCGACGTAGTAATTCGGATAGGTCAGGTAGATGACCGTCGGCGGCAGGTCGGGCCACGGTTTGAATTTTTCGGGGAAGGTGTTGACGATCACGTCGTCGAGCCAGCCCTTCTCATAGCCCGAATACATGTTGAAGGGGCCATGCAGCGCCCTGAACTTCCACACGCCATCTTCCTTCACGTAATCGTTTTCGTAGTAGTTGTGGCCCCAGCCGCCGGAACTCATGACGAACGCAATGCAACGCGCTTCCGCCGTTACGCCGTCTTCATGGATCGTCGGCAGGCACTGGAACTGCTGGTGGTCGTACAGCAGGTTGTCCTTCGGACCAATCGAACCGAGCCCTGTCGTCATGTACTCGAACACGCGTTCGCGACCGAGAAATACACCCTTGCCGCCGATTTCGAGCGTAGCGTCGTCATCGAACAGGTTTGCAAGGGAGCGCCATTGCGCCTTGTCCACGTAGTAACCGTAGGCGTTCTGCACGATTTCGACTTCAGTCAGATCCTCGAGCCGCTCGATGCGATCGCCGAGTGCGTTCAGATCGCGTTCGAGTGCCTGCAGGTCGGCGCTGCTCTGCGCGAAGATCGGTGCACAGAACACGAGCAGGCCCGTGATACTCGACGTGCGCAAGAGACCGAAAGTGGCCATCGCCTACTCCCCAGCGTGCGGCTGCCCGGTAACCGGGTGCGGATAGTGGAACGGCACGACCTGCAGTTTCGGGAACGACTCATAGGTTACCGACGGTGGACGATCCGGCGGATTTTCCATGCTCGGGCCATCCATCGGAATCGGCAGTTTTGCCCAGCCCGCGTCGTAATCGCCCCAGAAGGTCACGAAGTAGTGCAGCTTGCTGAACTTCCACGTGCCGTTGTCGTTGACATATTCGTTCTCGTACACGCCGCCGCCCCACTGGCCTTTCCATGATCGAGGCGCACCACGCGTCAGCATGACGTCGCTACGCCAGCGGGCTTTCGCCGTGCGGTTCTCGTCGTCGACGTGGATGATCGGCTGCACCATGACGAAATTGTTCAGCAGGCCTTCGTCCAGGTTCTGCGGGCCCATCAGCGACAACGCATCGGCAATGCGCGCCTGGCCAACGTACACGCCACTCTGGCCAAATTCATAAGTCGCATCGTTAGCGAACAATTGCGCAGCCTCGTTCCATTTGCCCTTGTCGATGTAGTAACCGTACATCGCCTGCAGGTTCTCTATCGCGCGTACCGAGCGCGCGCGTGACAGCTGCAGCTGTTTCATATCGGCGAGCGCTTCGAGCTTGCCGAGCGCATCGCCGGCGCGCTGCGGGAATTCCGCAGGGGGATCGCTCTGGATCGCGCTGATGCGCTCGTCGCTGTAGTGATAAGGCGGAACGAACACGGCGGGGAACGGCTGGTACTGCGTCGGCGCCGGCTCATCCGGCGGAAAATCCGACGCCACCTGCGTACGCCAGTCACCACTGGCCGGTGGCAATGCGGCCCAGCCGCCTTCGTATGGCGCGACGAAGTTCGGGTAGTAGCGGCGCGCGGCGATTTTCCATACGCCACCCTCCCTCACGTAGTCGTCTTCCATCACGGCGTCGCCCCACTCGATCGCTTCCTCGTACTGCCCGAGCAGCGCCCATTCACGCCAGCGCCCCTTCGCGGTGTTGCCGTCGTCGGCGATCGTGATGACAGGCTGCAATTGCATGCGCAGGTTCAGGCGCCCGAACGGCAGACCGGGGCCGGCACTCATGCTGCCGCCGCCATGCCGCGTCAGCAGTTCGCGTATGCGCTCTTTTCCGCGGTACACGCCGTCGACACCCCACTGGAAAGTGCCGTCGTCGGTGAACAGGTCGGCGGCCTCGCCGAAGTAGCCCTTGTCGACGTAGTACCCGAATGCGCGGCCGAGGCGCTGCAACTGCGTCGTGGCTTCGACCTGCGAGGTTTCGTCGGCAAGTGTACTTACGCGCTCCTTCAAGGCAGCGAGCCTTGCGGCATCGTCCTGTGCGAGAACTCCCGCACTGCCGGCAAGGAGGCTCGCGCAGATGGCGGCACGCAGGATCTGTTCACGGATGCTTTTCATAGGCTGGCCTTCTTCGGAGGCTTTCATTGCAGGGAGGACGTTCGCGCGCGGGTAGCTTTTCTCCGCGCGTACTACATGTTTACTGCGCGTTCGCCGCCTCGCGCTCTTCGGCGCTCGGACCCACGCCGCGCTCGAAACGCGAGGTCTCGATGTAGTAGCGCACGGCGGTGTTGCCTTCGTGGCAGGAGTACTCGTACATCTTGTAGTCATTGTCGAGGTACAGCGGATACTTGATCGTCATCGAGCCGGTCGTCAGCACGTCCGGATCTTCGATCACCATTTCGAATTCGATCGTATCGTCAGCCGTCCGCGTGAAGCGCTCGGTGATCTTCATGTTGTCCGAAGTCGGCATCGGTGCACCGGCACCCGGAACGCCGCCGCTCGTAAGGCCGGTGTGGATGCCATGGCCGAAGTTCGTGGTTTCGACGACAAGCGTGTCGCCTTCCCAGTGCCCGCGCGATTCACCAAGCCACTGCTTGATCGTGCCGGGCAGCGGCGCGAGGCCGTTCGTCGGAATGATGCGGGCTTCGTGCGCCATTTCGAGCGCGATGACGACGTAACCGGGCGACTGGAAAATGCGCAGGCCGTTGTTGTAGTTACGCTGCATCATCGACACCGGCATGCCGCGCGTGATGCAGCGGTCCCATGCACTGAAGTCGGCGATCGAATCGAACACGGTCTGGTTCGGGTCGTACGAGCTGCGCATCTGCTGGCGCAGTTCCTCGCCGTATGGCGTCAAGGCGGGAATGCGGCCGTTCGGCGGATCGAAGATCAGCGAGGTCTGGCGTATCGCGCGGCCGGCGGCATCGGCCACCGGGATCTCTCCGCTCTGGAAGCGCTCGTCGCGCGCGGCGATGTTTTCCTGCGCGGCGACGTATTCTTCTTCGGTCATCTCGAAGCGATCGCCGTACAGCTCGACATTGCGCTGCATCGGTACGCCGATCAGGTGGTTCAGCGGCCACATGCCCTGCAGGTCGGGCTCACCCCACGAGGTCTTCGGGACGACGTAAGCCTGCTGCTCCTCGCTCTCGACCGCGCTCTCGACTGACACCACGACGAAGCCTTGCGCAACGACGAGCGACATCAGCCCCAATGCGAGTTTTGTCTTACGCATTCCAACCCCCTGTTGTTCTATTTGAGTGCGGCGTTTCGAGGCATATTAACCGCGCGCGAAACGGCTGTGCAAACACTTGTCGCCGCGCTGACAGCCCGGCGAAGGCCGTGTTAAGCTGAGTTCACTAACCCGTTCGACGAACAACTGATTGCGCGATCGATCGCGCATGATGCGCCATAAAAAAATGCGCCTGTGCGCGCCATAAAAAGGGGGATGGATGTCCATTCGATTGACCAGCGCAGCCCTGCTCTCGACGATGCTCATGGCAGGTTGCGGACAGCCCGGCGACGACACGGCCGCCGACGCGAACAACAGCGCAGCTCAGCCACAGACCGACGCAGTCGCGCAATCGGACTCGCCTACAGGCACGCTCGGCGGCCATCCGAACCTCAATGGCATCTGGCAGGCGATGAACACGGCCTACTGGAATCTCGAAGCGCATAACGCGGTTGCACTCGATGAACACTGGAAGCTCGGCGCGATCGGTGCGATTCCCGCTGGCACGAGCGTGATCACGAGCGGTGACGGCACGATACCGTACCTGCCCGAGGCCCTCGCAAAGCGCGACGCGAACGTGGCTGGCTGGCCGGCACTGGATCCTGAAGCGAAGTGCTACATGCTCGGCGTGCCGCGCGTCACGTACCACAACATGCCGTTCCAGATTTTCCAGGGCGACGGCGGCGACATGCTGATGGTCTATCCTTTCGCCGCGACGAACCGCACGATCTACATGAAGGAAGCCGAGCTGCCGCCGATCGATTCGTGGATGGGTGAATCCTTCGGCAGCTGGGACGGCGACACACTCGTCGTCACGACGCTCGGCCAGCACGACCAGACCTGGCTCGACCGCGCCGGCAACCATCACAGTAACCAGCTGCGCGTCACCGAACGCTTCTCGCTGATCGACAGCGACCACATGCAATACGAGGCGACGCTCGAAGATCCGGAGACCTATTCCGAGCCCTGGACGATCAGAATGGTGCTGTACCGCAACGTCGACCAGAACGCACAGCTGCTCGAACACAAGTGCGTGCCGTTCGCGGACAAATTGCTGTACAGCGACCTGATGGGCATCGAGTGAGGGCTTGATCGGTCCAGGCCAGCAACATATATAGCAGTAGCTCGCATCAACCGTTGTCACAACGAGGACAGAGCCATGAAGAAACTGATGATGATCGTAACCGGAGCGCTGGCCGCCATCGCAGTGCCCGCCATTGCCCACCATTCGTTCTCGGCCGAATTCGACCAGAACAAGACGGTGAAGCTCGAAGGCACCGTCGTCGAGATGGAATGGGTCAATCCGCACTCGTGGCTGCACATCGAGGTCGAGAACGACAAGGGCGAGAAGGAAACCTGGAAAGTCGAAGGCGGTTCGCCAGCCGTATTGCTGCGACTCGGCTGGACGCGTGACTCACTGCCACCCGGCACGAAAGTGATCGTCAACGGCTTCCAGGCCAAAGATGGTTCGCTGCGTGCGAACTCGCGCAGCATCGAGTTCCCCGACGGCCGCTCGCTGCAGACCGGCGGTTCCAGCTATCGCGAGCGCAACTGACGCGAGGCATGACATGAAAAACAATGCGCGATCACTGAAACCCGGGGCTCATTCACTCCTGCTCGCCCCGCTGCTGCTCACGTCCGTCGCCGTCGCACAGCCCGCCGGCTGGAATGATCCCTTCCCGGCGCACAAGGTCATGGACAACCTGTACTTCGTCGGCACGAAGGAACTTGCGTCCTTCCTGTTCGTGACGGACGAAGGCCTGATCCTGATGAACAGCAACTACGAAGCCTCCGTGCCGGTGATCCAGGCGAACGTCGAAGCGCTCGGCTTCGACTTCAGGGACGTCAAAATCCTGATCAGCGGACACGCGCATCCCGACCACATCGAAGGCGACGCGCTCGTGAAGGAGCTGACTGGAGCCGAAGTCGTCGTCGGCCGCCTCGAAGCACCAGACGTGCAGGCCTTCAGGCATCCGGCTGGCAAGACGCTGCCAATCGACCGCATCGTCGATGAAGGCGACACGGTGACGCTCGGCGACGTGACGCTCACCGCACACGTGCTGCCCGGCCACACGAAAGGCTGCCTCGCATGGACGACACAACTCGAGGAAGACGGAGAGACCTACGACGCCCTTGTCGAATGCAGCCTCAACGGCCAGTTCCTGCAATACATCGACAACCCCGCGTATCCCGACATCGCCGAAGACATGAAGAACACCTACGTCAAGGCGCGCACGCTGCCGGCAGAGGTGTGGGTCAGCTCGCACGGCCAGTTCTACGGCATGAACGAGAAGTACGAGAAGCTGCAGTCCCGCGGTCCGGGCGCCCCCAACCCCTTCATCGATCCGGAAGGCTACCTGGCGCACGTCGAGGAATTCGAAACGAGCTTCGAAGCGGCGCTTGCACGGCAACAGGCGGAAGCGGCGAACAAGTAGCGTTCGCGCCTGCCACGATCATCGACGAGCCCCGCAGTGCGGGGCTTCGTTTTTCCGGGTACAGGCTTTTCAGCCTTGCGGGCTTTCCGTCATCTGCCTGCAGTAGTTCTCGAGATTCTGCGGCAGGTCTTCCGGACATACGCCGCACTGCCTGTTCCCCGGCACGGCGTAGTCGATGAACTTCGGATACGGCAGGTTCAGGTTGGCCATGATGACGCGGAACTCCTGCAGCGTTTTGCCGTTGCCGAGCCGCGGATTGCGTTTCTTCTCCTGCGCGATCGACGACACGAAGCGCTCCTTGTAGTCGTGGCCGGGATACACGAGCGTGTCGTCTGGCAACGCGAACAGTTTGCCGCTGACGCTGCGATACAGCGCATCTGCATCACCCTGCTGAAAATCCGTGCGCCCGCAGCCTTCGATCAACAGCGCATCGCCGGTGAACAGCCGCTCGCCGACGAGGTACGCGCAATGGCCCGGCGTGTGCCCCGGCGTATGGAGCGGCTGCAGGACGATAGAGCCGACACGCAGCGGCTTGCCTTCCTCGAGCGGCACATCCGCGCAGGGCACGTTTTCAGCGGCCGGCGCGGCGATCCTGCTGCCTACCTTCCTCTTCAACTCGAGCGCAGCGGTAATGTGATCGGCATGCACATGCGTATCGACGGTATACGCGAGGGTCAGCCCCAGCCTGTCAAGTTCCTGCAGATCGCGCTCCATCGTGACGATGACGGGATCGATCAACAAGGCCTGGCGGCTTTCCTCGCAGCCGAGCAGGTAGGTGTAGGTGCTCGACAGCGGTTCGTACAACTGCCGGAAGATCATCGGTTGCTCCTCGCCAGGACGGTCGATGGCATAGTATGCACGCGGAATGCGCGCGACACGATTCGGATTCAGCGGAGGACCGGCGCGCAGCAGTCAATAATGGGGAGGCTTCTCGTTCTGTTGCGGACCGGTATCGATGCGGTCTTCGAGAATGCCGAGCTTTTCCTTCAGCAACTTGATTTCGAGACGCAGCAGGTCGATCTGCTTTTGCTGGCTCGTCAGCACGTCGTTCAGCTCCGCGATCGTATGTTCCTGGAACGCGAGCTGGGTTTGCAGTTCGATCAGTTCGTCACTCATGCATCGGCCCACAGGCGCAACAGGTTGTGATAGACACCGGCGAGGTCTGTCGTCGCCGACTGGTTGGGAGTTTCACGTGCGATCTTCTGGATTGCGCGGTCGAGTTCGAGCAGCAGCACGCGTTTCGCATCTTCACGCACCATGCTCTGGATCCAGAAGAAGGACGCAAGTCTCTGGCCACGCGTGACTGGCGTGACGCCATGCACGCTGGTGCCGGGATACAGCACGAGGTCGCCCGCCGCGAGTTTGACGCTCCGCGGGCCGAAGGTATCCTCGATGACGAGTTCGCCGCCGTCGTAATCCGCCGGATCGGAAATGAACAGCGTCGCCGACAGATCCGTGCGCACGCGCATGCCGTTTTTCAGCGGACGTATCGAGCCATCGACGTGGCGGCCGTAGGTTTGCGTCGCGTCATAGCGGTTGAACATCGGCGGCACGATCTTCAGCGGCAGGGCGGCAGCCGTGAATGTTTCATTGCCACGCAGTGCATTCAGCACGATCTCGGCGAGTTTACGACCCACCGGGTCATCGTCGGGCAATTGCTGGTTCGCCTTGACGTGCCGCGCGAGATAACCCGCACTGCCGCGGCCGTCGGCCCAGTCGGCCTTGCCGAGTTCCTCGCGGAACAACTGCAGCTGCGCGGCATCGAGCACTTTCGGAATGTGTACGAGCACGAGGGACTCCTTTTTCTGCGCGCGGCAGTTTCGATCATCCGCGCGGGGAAAGCGAGTTACGAGCGCGAAAAATTAAATGCGGACAGCCCAGTTACGCCTTCACGGCGCGGACATTGCCGACGTATTGCAGTCGGGCCGATATGATCCGGCTACATGGGAACCCAAAAAA
>DASWWP010000098.1:0-18719 GCA_036405915.1 Pseudomonadales bacterium | reverse complement strand
CACGCCGTTCCGGCCACGTTTCATCGACGGGGAGCCGGCACGCCGCGATGCGGTGCAGGTGCGGTATTACTTCGAGCAGCTGGATTGAGGGGCGACACGAGCCACTGGGGATCGGTCGCCAGCGGTGCATCGAGCGTCAGCAGGAAGGCTTCGAGTTGACGCAGCTCACGGCGACCAAGGCCAAGCGGCTCTGCTTCATTGTGGCCGACCATCGCCTGAGGTGCCGCGTTGTAATGCGCGAGCACAGCGGCGAGGTCAGGCATCTGGCCCTTGTGCATGTACGGCGCCGTTCCACCGAGGTTGCGCAGTGAAGGCGTGCGCATGGCGCCGATCAGTTCGGGTCCGCTGCGCATGAACCGGAGTTCGCCGCACTGCGAAGCGTCCGCATCGCTAAATATCCCGAGGCAATTGAATGCATCGCTGCGCACGGCCGCGAGCACGCGCGCGCGGCCCTGGTCCGGCACCGACCCGCGCGGCGGCAGCAGGCCGGTGTTGTGGAATTCGTTGTTCGTGAACAGCGGGCCGTTGTGGCATTCGATGCAGCGCGCTTCACCGATGAAGAGGCGCAGGCCGGCGGCTTCGTCCTGCGTGAGGATGCCTGATCGCGCCGCATCCATGTCCCGATCGCCTGGCGCATCACCGAGTTCATCAACGTAGTCGTCGAAGCGCGTACGACCCGGCAACAACTTGCGCTGATAGGCAGCAAGCGCCTTGCCGAGATTCGCGAACACGCGATCGACAGCCTTGCGATCATCGGGGTGCATGTGCTGCCAGGCGTCATGCAGGGCCGGGTCGGCTACCGGCGCCGCGTCGGACGGGAAGCGCGCGAGGTCGGCGATGTCAGGCGGTGCTCCGAATAAGTCCTCGTATAGCTTGCGGTACGTGGAATCCTGCGTGACAAGCCGCGCAAGCCGCATGCGACTGGTGCCGTGCTCGGCGGGATCCTCGAGCGGCGCAAGGGCCTGTGACCACTGGCTGTCCTTGCGCCCGTCCCAGTAGTACCACGGGCTCCAGGCGGCGCCGACGAGGCTCATCGTATTGCGTGCCGAGCGGCCGAGGCCCTGTGCGGTCGGGAGGCCATCCGTGAAGCGCCTGTCTGGTCGATGGCACGTCGCGCATGACACCGACCCATCCGCACTGAGGCGCGTGTCGAAGAACAACCGATGGCCGAGGCGCGCCGCAACGTCAGAATCGGCAACTGCATTCGATGGATCGGCAGGCAGCGGCGGCAGGGCATCGAGTTGCAGGCTGCGCAGCAGTGCGAGTTCAACGTCACTCCATGGCGCGGGTGCTGCGAACCAGGGCAGCGCGAGCGAACCCGCGGCAACGGCTGCGACCACGACGAACGAAACCAGCGCGCCGCGCATCACAGGCTCAACGGGATCACGATGCGCTCGGCAATTCCGTCATGCCGCACCGTGATCCGCAATTCCCACTCGCCCTGCATGTGGAAGCGCAGGCCGTCGATGCGGTAATCGCCGTTGCCGGGATGGGCCGTCACCGCCGGCGTCGTCGCCAGGCCGTGGTTGTGCGCGGGCATGCCGCCCTCGACGCTGACGACGGCATCCTCGAGCGGCGTCCCGTCGCGCTTCTCGATGTGCAGCGTCCAGCTGTGCATGCGATTCAGCGGGATCGGCATGGGCTCGCTTGTCCATGAGGCTCGCAGCGCTCCGCTGTCCGACTCCCACACTTGCCGTGGTGCAGCAGCGCCCATCAGCAGGATCAGTGGCAACAGCACCATCGCGCGCGCATGCGTGTTGCGCGCAGTGAAATGCTGCAGGCGCAGGCGTGCGAGGCGGCCGGTCGACGACCAGTACAGGACCTGCGCGGCGACAGCGAGTGCGAAAAACAGCGGCGCGAGTCCCCAGCTTCGATCGCCCACGCTGAATGGAAACACGGCCTCGTACAGCGTGCCGGTATCGGGATGCCGCAGGCTGACGAGCCCGAGGAATTCGCCCCGCTCGATGAATTCGTGCAGCACGGTGAAGACACCGGGCTCGAGCGCCGGCGGCTGGTGGAAGACGGTCAGCGGATCGAGCGCGCCAAGGGCGCGTACGTCGTCGAGGCTCGCGAAGCGACCGAGACCGGTGGCGTTGCGAATGATGCGGAACTCGATCGGAACCTCGGCAAGGCCCTGGTGCACATAGTCCATCACGAATATGGACTCACCAGTTGCCGGCAGGTCCTCACAGAACTCGCGCTCGCTGCTGCGCCGCGGCTGGAAGACCTTGAAGTGGGCGGTGTAGAAGCCGATGCGGATGAGGCAGAGATCGCCTTCTGCGGTCACGCTGCCATGCGCGCGCAAGCCTGACGCGGCGAGCAGGCTGCACAGCAATAGCAGTAAAGCGCTCGCGAGTTTCATGTACTCCCCTGGAACAGAAAACGGGGCACGCACCGATTTCGGGTAAAGCCTCTCTTTCGAGATACTGAAGCCGGTTTCACTTCGGCTTACGTTCAGTGCTCCGCTGCGCCCTCGACTGCGTGCACGTCGCTGACATGGATGCGTTCGGCCGCTTCCGGCTGGCCAAGATGCTCCACGCGCGTACCAAACACATAGTCGCCCTCGGAACTCATCAGGCCGATCAACACGAGCAGAACGGTCGGCGGGCCAAGAATCAGCGTGATCAGCGCCATGCGCTCCCACATCACGTGCATGAAGATCGCGACGATGAAGCCAGCCTTCAGCAGCATGAAGATGATGATCAGGCTCCACCGGATCATGCCCTGGAAGTCGAAGTAGTCGACGAGGTACGACAAGGTGCTCAGCACGAACAGCAGAATCCACACCTTCAGGTACACGCCGATCGGATGCTGCTGCGACGTGTCGGTCGCGACCGGTGCATCCGGGAGTTCTTGCGCATCATGCGTCATGTTGGCCATCGCGGGCTCCTACCACAGATAGAAAAAGGCAAAGATGAATACCCAGACGAGGTCGACGAAGTGCCAGTACAGGCCGGCGATTTCGACGATGTCGTAATTGTTCTTGCGGTCGTAGTCGCCCTTCAGCACCTTCATAGCGACGATCGACAGGTACAGCACGCCGATCGACACGTGCAGGCCGTGGAAGCCCGTGACCATGAAGAACACCGAACCGAACTGCGGGGCGCCGAAGGGATTCGTCCACGGCCGCACGCCTTCCGAGATCAGCTTCGTCCATTCGAAAGCCTGCATGCCGACGAACGATGCGCCGAAGGCCGCCGTGATGAACATGAATGTCGCGATCTTCTTCCTGTCGCGGAAATGCGCGTAGCGTACGGCAAGTGCCATCGTGCCGGAGCTAGTGATGAGGATGAAGGTCATGATGGCGATCAGGATGAGCGGAATGCTCACGCCGAAAAGCGTCAGCGCGAATACTTCGCTCGGATAGGGCCAGGGATCCGTCGTCGTGATCCTGACGCTCATGTAGCCGACGAGGAAGCAGCTGAAGATGAAGGTGTCGCTGACGAGGAACACCCACATCATCAGCTTGCCCCACGGCACGTGGAAGGCCTGCTTGTCGTCGGACCAGTCCTGCACGACGCTCTGGATATGCCCTATTTTCATTGCCTGTTCGCTCATGGCCGTTCCTTTCGCAAATGGAATCGCAGACTAGGTTGTAGAGAGCAGTGCAAACACGAGGAGCCACACCAGCAGCAGGAAGTGCCAGTACATCGCGCACAGTTCCACGGCGAGGCGTATCTGTTGCGGCGCCGTCCCGCCCAGAACGCGCACGCCGGCGCGCAGCCATACGTACAGCCCGCCGATCACGTGCAGCGCATGGATGCCGGTGATGATGTAGAAAAAGGCATTTGCCGGATTGCTGTGCATGAAGTAGCCAGCCGCACGCATCTGTTGCCAGGCTTCGACCTGCCCGTACACGAAGGCCAGCGTCAGCACGGCGCCGAGCAACAGGGCGACGCGCAGGCCATGCTCCTGTCCATTACGCAGGCGGCTGTACGTCCACTGCAACACGATGCTCGCCGCGAACAGGATTGCCGTGTTGATCCACAGCAACGGCGGTTCCGGCATCGGGCGCCAGTCGCCCAGTTCCATCCGGATGAAGTAGGCGGTGATGAACAGCCCGAACAGTACGCCGACGACGCCGAGCAGGAACATGAGCGCCGTCTTCTGCGGCGGATGCGCCAGCGCCTGGCTCGGCTCACTGTATATGCCGTTCGCGGTTTGCGGCGTGCGTTGCCAGCCTTTCTCGCCCAGAAGTCGAAACGGATTCATCGCGGCTGCCCCATTCGGCTAATAGTGGTGATCGCTGCGGTCGACGTACTTGCCCGCGCCTTCTTCCATCTCGACCTCTTCGGGCGGCACGTTCTGCGGCACGAAGTCGTCTTTAACGCCCGGCACGCTGTATTCATAAGCCCAGCGGTAGACGACCGGCAGCTTCTCGCCCCAGTTGCCGTGATGCGGCGGCGTATCGGGCGTCTGCCATTCGAGCGATGTCGCCTCCCACGGATTCCCGGGGGCCTTCGGACCGCGCGCCAGGCTGTAGAGGATGTTGAAGATGAACACGAGCTGCATCACGCCGACGAACAGCGCCGCCTGCGTGATGTTGGCGTTGAGTGCCTGCGCGGACTCGGGAATGAAGTCGGTCGTGCCGATCGCGAAGTAGCGGCGCGGTACGCCGAGGATGCCGAGGTAGTGCATCGGCAGGTAAATCGCGTAGGTGCCGAGGAAGGTGGCCCAGAAGTGGATCTTGCCGAGCGTCACGTTGAACATCTTGCCGCTCATTTTCGGGAACCAGTGATAGATCGCCGCGAACAGCACCATGATCGGCGACACGCCCATCACCATGTGGAAATGCGCGACGACGAAGTAAGTGTCCGACAGCGGCAGGTCCACCGTCACGTTGCCGAGGAAGATGCCCGTGAGCCCGCCGTGGATGAACGTGAAGATGAAGCCCATCGCGAACAGCATCGGCACCGTCATCCGGATGTTGCCCTGCCACAGCGTCAACACCCAGTTGTACACCTTGATCGCGGTGGGCACGGCGATGATCAGCGTCGTGAACGCGAAGAAGAAACCGAAGTACGGGTTCATGCCGCTGACGTACATGTGGTGTGCCCATACGATGAAACTCAGCGCACCGATCGCGACGATCGCCCATACCATCATGCGATACCCGAAAATGTTCTTGCGCGCATGCGTGCTCAATACGTCCGACACGAGCCCGAACGCCGGCAGCGCGACGATGTACACCTCCGGATGCCCGAAGAACCAGAACAGGTGCTGGAACAGCACCGGGCTGCCACCGGTGTGTTCCGGCACAGTACCGAGCGACGAGATTGCCGGCATGAAGAAGCTCGTGCCGATCAGTTTGTCGAACAGCATCATGATCGCGCTGACGAACAAGGCCGGGAACGCAAAAAGCCCGAGGATCGTCGCGACGAAGATGCCCCACACCGACAGCGGCATGCGCATCAGCGTCATGCCGTGCGTGCGTGCCTGCAGCACCGTCGTCACGTAGTTCAGGCCGCCTGCCGTGAATGCGATGATGAACACGGCGAGGGAAACCAGCATCAGGACGATGCCCATGTCGGCGCCAGGCGTGCCGCGCAGGATCGCCTGCGGCGGATACAGCGTCCAGCCGGCACCTGTCGGCCCTCCGGACACGAAGAAGCTGGCGAGCAGGATGATCACCGACAGCAGGTAGAACCAGTAGCTCAGCATGTTCAGGTACGGGAAGACCATGTCGCGCGCGCCGATCTGCAGCGGGATCAGGTAATTGCCGAAGCCACCGAGGAACAGGGCGGTGAGCAGGTAGATGACCATGATCATGCCGTGCATCGTCACGAACTGGTAATAGTCGGCGGGATCGATGAAGTGGAAAGTATCGGGATAGCCGAGCTGCAGGCGCATCAGTGCAGACAGCACCAGCGCGACGAGGCCGACGAACACGGCGGTCGACCCGTACTGGATCGCGATCACCTTGTGATCCTGGCTCCACACGTACTTCGTGATGAAGCTGTGCGGATCGTGCAGTTCCGAAGGCTGGTCCGCGATGGGGATGTAGGTCGTCATCTTGCTCTCCTCAGCACTGCTCTCTTTTTGTTGGCGGTCGCTGGCTGCAACTGGCAGCGTCCACGATCATCCTTTCCTTTTATTCAAGCGTATTGATGTAGGCGACTACGTCGTTGATGGCCTCGTCGTCCGCCAGTGCCTGCACCATCGAGGTCATCTGGAAGCCATACTCGTCGTCGGGATGCGTGCCGCGTACTCCACTCTTGAAGTTCTGCAGCTGGCGCGCGAGGTACCAGTCGTTCATGCCGGCGAGCTTCGGTGCGTTGACGGCCCAGATTCCTTCGCCCTGCGGGCTGTGGCATACGCCGCAGGTCGGCTCGAACAGCTTGCGGCCGTTGGCAACGTCGCCGCTGATCGTGTCCTGCACGGCCGGCGCCGGCAGCGACTCTATGTACGCCGCCACGTTCGCGACCATCGCATCGGTTGCAAGCGTGCTCGCCATCGGCCGCATCTGCGCACCATAGACATCCTGCGGATGGCTGCCGCGTACCCCCGCCTTGAAGTAATTCAGCTGACGGCGCATGTACCAGTCTTCCTGGCCCGCGAGCCTTGGCGCATTCAACGCGACGTTGCCCTCGCCATTCGCGCCGTGACAGGCGGCGCACACCGCATACATCGCCTGGCCCTGCGCGGGATCACCCGCGACCTGCTGCTGCGTCTGCGCGAACGTCGGTTGCGTCGCGAGCCATGCATCGTAGGCGGCCGCGTCCTCGACGATGACCCTGCCGCGCATCACGTGATGCCCGAGGCCGCAGAGTTCTTCGCACAGGATGTCGTACGTGCCGGTCACCGTCGGCGTCAGCCACATGTATGTGACCGAACCCGGCACGAGGTCCATCTTCACGCGGAACTGCGCAACCGCGTAGTCATGCAGTACGTCCTTCGAGCGCAGCAGCATCTTCACCGGACGGTCGACCGGCAGATGCATTTCCTGGCCGGCGACGAGGATGTCGTCGCGGCCGGCTGGATCGTCCTCGACCATGCCGAAGGGATTCTCAGGCGTGATGTGTTCGGCATCGGCCGCGCCCATCACGCCGTCGGCGCCGGGATAACGGAAACTCCACTGCCACTGCTGCCCGAGCGCCTCGACCTCATGCGCCTCCTCGGGCACCTGCACGAAATCCGCCCACACGAACAGGCCGGGAGCAAGCATCGATGCGACACCGACGCTGGTCGCGAGCGTCAGCCAGATCTCGAGTTTCTTGTTCTCAGGCTCGTACTTCGCACGGCGCGCCTTGCTGTAGCGGAATCGATACACGGCATAGGCCATGAACAGGTTCACGACAACGAACACGAAACCCGTGACCCAGAACGTGATGTTGATCGTGTCGTCGATGCTGCCCCAGTTCGACGCGATCGGCGTCAGGTACCATGGAGTCAGGAAGTGCAGCAGCAGTGAGACGATGACAAGCAGTACGATCGCGATGATGAAAGGCATGGCGCTCTAGTCCTTGTACCGAAAGGGGCCGATGGCGGAGGAGTCGGGAATGGACGGCAAGGTCGTGACGAGGGGATACGCGGCGGCCGGCGGACCGCTATGGCGGAAGCTCGACATCATCGAGGCTGCACGGAAGGCAGCAGGAACGCTACCGCGAACGACTGAAGTACTACCGTTCTTCATGATCCCCTCAAACGTACGGCTGTGGTCGTGCGACCTTGTTCTTCTTGCTTTGTATTCTTCTTGTTACAGCTTCGTACTGCGGTACTGCCCAGGGCCCGGGCGCGCGGGACGCGCCGGGCAGGCCCTGCTCAAACGTGCTTGGGTTCGGTAAACGGATTGAAGAACTGCGGGTCTACGCCGACGAACTGCGCGTCCGGATGCAGGCGCGACATCATCGCGTGGATTTTCGCTTCCTCGCTGTGGTGTGCGTACACGAGGATAAGGTACTTACCTTCCTCGATGTCCTTGTGGAAATGCTGCAGTTTCTTGTTTTCGGTAGATATGCCGACGAGGCCGCCCTGCCACGCGCCGTGCAGCGTGAACAGTGCAATGACGAAGGCATAGGCGAACCACGGGACGTTGGGCCCGAACGGCTCGAAGTACGCCAGCAGGCCGGCGCCGGCCAACCCGATTACGAGACCCATGGCGGCGCCGATCAGGCCTTCGCGCAGGAAGTCCATCGTTTCGAGGTAGTTGCCGGAATGCAGACGCCGCCGCGTGAGGCCGGCTTCGTTCTTGCTGATGATGTGGATGAACCAGTCGTCGACACCTGACTGATGCAGGTCTTCGGTAACGCTTTCAGTCTCCGCCAGTGTTGGAGACAGGTAGTAATAACACTTCATCGCAACCTCCCTTGTGCTTCATTGGGTACTGCAGTTTCAAACTAGTCAAAAAACGAGTTTGCAAAAACTGGTACATCAACTGAACGTCAAATGAGGACTGGATCTCTGTGCTGCTCTGCTTACCTTTCTACCTTTACGCTACGCTCGTTACGACTAGCCGCGACAGTCGGAGAACATGTCGCGGAAAACTGCCTGATGCGTACAACAAAGTACTGACAAAGTAACCGGTTAGAGAAACGTCGCCGTACACGGAGCTCCACTGTAGACCTGATGGTTGCAGATATGGAAGCTCTGCTGTTACGAGATGCCCCAATCTGGATCACGGCATCTGGCCCGACTATATAACTGCAATTTCGATTTGGCTACTGGCTTTTGCCCGAGTCCGTGCCCGGCGGTATCGGAATGTCGTCCGGGTTTGCACGGCTCTTGTCCCAGCTCTTGCGTGCGAACACCAGCAACAGGATCAATAGCACGAAGCTGCCGAATGCAGACTCGACGGCCGCAAGCGTCGTGCGCACCGTCAGTGCATACAGCGTCGCAATGGCCGTAGCGGCGCTGAGGACATAGAGCACGATCGAGAGCGCCTTCCATAGAAGGCCAGGCATACGTCCACGCATCGTTAGGATCCGGAAGCCGCGGAATTCGCACGGAAACCGCAGAAAAGGCCCAGTTCAGCCCTGTCGTGCCGAGACTACCACAGCGGCGCGGCTATCGACCTGCCGGTCCCTGGACCGGTAAACTAGCGCCCGCAGCGCGGCTAAGGCACCCTGGCCTCGCGCCATAACAGGGTTCCCGCGATGAAATCCCCCCCGAAAGCCGACAGCAGCACCCACTCGCCCCCATTCATGTCACCCGTGGCCAATTACTGGGCCCTGATCAAGTTCCGCCTGCTGAGCCTCGTGCTCGTGTCGACGTGCATGGGCTACTTCATTGGCGCCGACGCATCGACGCCGCTCGCGCCGCTGTTCTATACGCTGCTTGGCATCACGCTCGTCGGCGGTGGCGCGAATACCCTGAATCAATGGAAGGAACGCAGCAACGATGCGCTGATGTACCGCACGCGCAATCGCCCTCTGCCATCGCAGCGCGTGCAGCCGCAGGGCGCACTGTGGTTCGGCATCGTCATTTCGCTGCTCGGTTTCCTCGTGCTTGGCGCCGCGGTAAACCTGCTGACGCTGGCGCTCGGCTTCGTGTCGTGGGCCACGTACCTGTTCTGGTACACGCCGCTGAAAACGCGCTCGCCGATCAATACCTGGGTTGGCGCGATTCCCGGCGCGATTCCCGCGATCCTCGGCTGCACGGCCGCGACCGGCACGCTGAACGATGCCGCCTTCGCGCTGTTCCTGATCCTGTGCGTATGGCAGATGCCGCACTTCTTCGCGATCTCGTGGGTATACCGTGAAGACTACCGCCGCGGCGGCTTCCGCATGCTGTCGTGGAACGACGAAACCGGGCAGCGCACCGCATTCCAGACGCTGCTGCACACGATAATTCTCGTGCCGGTCAGCACCGGGCTGTACGTCGTCGGCCACTCCGGCCTGATCTATCTCGTCATAGCGCTCGCGGGCAGCCTCGTGTTCCTCGCGCTGTCGCTGCAGTTCTATCGCAATATCTCCGGCAAGTCGGCGATGCGTGTGTTCCACTTCTCGATCGTCTACCTGCCGCTGCTGTTCATCGCGATCATCGCCGACAAACTCCTGTAAGCCATGCACACAACGCTTCGCCTCGGCCGGTTCGTGCTTCGCATCCACTGGCCGATCGCGGCGGGCGTGATACTCGTCGTAGTCGGCCTCGCGCGCCTCGGTGTCTGGCAACTCGAGCGCGCGCAGGACAGGATCGAGCAGCAGCGCGCGTTCCAGGCCGCGGGCCAGCAGGCGCCGACACCGCTCGACGAAGTGCCGATCGCGGGCATCGAGTACGACGCACTACAGCACCAGAACCGGCGCGTCGTGCTGCACGGCGCGTTCCTCAACGAGCGCAACATCCTGCTGATCTACCAGAGCTTCGAGGACCAGATCGGCTGGGAAGTCATCACGCCGCTTCTGCTCGACGACGCAAGCCAGGTCGCTCTCGTCAGCCGCGGCTGGAGCGGTATCGGCGACGTCGACGCGCTGGCGGCCGCGTTGCCGGCAATCACTGGCGAGGTCGAAATCGAGGGCCAGCTGTTCGTGCCGACGCCGGAGCAGGCCGCGCGCCGCGGCGATGCATTGTCTGAAACCTGGCCGCGCGTGCAGCGTCATCTGAACATCGACGAACTCGCGCCGCTGTTCGACAGGCCGCTGTTCCCGTATGTCGTCCGCCTCGCCGACGACCAGCCCGGTGTGCTGGTACGTCACTGGCCTCTGGTCCTCGTGGACTCGGGCCGCAATTTTTCCTACGCGCTGCAATGGTTTGCGATGGCAATCTCAGTCGCGGCCGCAAGTGTGTTCCTCGGCAGCAATGCCGCGCAGTTGTGGCGGGAGCGAAAAAAGGAACCCTCGTCGACGTTGTAAAGTTCCGCGCGGTTGCGCAAGAATCCAGCCCGCGGCAGGTGTACGCAGCAGATCCCGGTTCGCGCGATGCACCGCAGTTGATGCAGCAAGAATTAACGCAGCAAGGTTGTAATCCCGAAGCTTGGTCCCGCAAGGGCAATCAACAGAAGAGGAGTCGACCATGACCAACCCCAGCCCCAACCACAGTCCTGCCCCCACCGATCCGCAACAGGACGACACAGATGCAGATGCATTCGCCGTTTTGAGCCTGCTCGTGATCATCGCCGCGACGGCGGTTTACTACTTCACGCACTGAGCTGCCTCGGGATCCCGACCTATTCTCATCACCCCGACCGGGGGCTTTGAGGTAGCATGCGCGCCCTGATCTTTGGTCGCATCGGGATACCAGTACATGAAAAACAATTCGCGCATGCGCGCACGCCTCATCGCATGCAGTGCCGCTGCACTGCCGTTGCTTGCGGTGGGCGCCGAGCCACAGCCGCAACGCATCGACGAAATCATCATTACCTCGAGTCGCGTGCCGATGCCGCTGAGGCAGGTCGGAACGTCCGTCTCCGTCATCACGGCTGAACAGATCGAACATCACGGAAACCTCGCGCTGACGGACGTGTTGCGCCAGCTTCCGGCAGTAGCCACGACGAACACCGGCGGCGCAGGCAAGAGCACGAGCCTGCGAGTCCGCGGCGAAGAAGGCTTTCGAACGCTCGCCATCATCGACGGGCTGCGCCTCTCCGACCCGGGCACGCCGCAGATTGCGCCGCCACTCGAACACCTGCTGAGCAACGGCATCGGGCGCGTCGAAATCCTGCGAGGGCCACAGGGACTGAGCTATGGCGCCGATGCCGGCGGGATCATCAACATCAGCTCGCGGGTTTTCGAGCCCGGCCTCCGGGCCACCGTCGACGCCCAGCATGGGCGATACGGCACGCAACAGGTCGGCGCGATGATCGGCGCCAGCAATGCGCGGGCAGACTTCTCCGCGGCGGCCACTGGCTACAGCACCGATGGCTTCAACATGTCGCTGGACGACAATGCAGGACGCGATGCCGACGGCTACGACAACACGACCTTCCACCTGCGCGGCGGTTTGAACCTGGGTGAAGCCTGGCGCATCGACCTCGTGCACCGCGACGTCAGCGGCGACACCGAATACGACACCTGCAACGTCCCGGTGACCTTCGCACCGACGCACGACTGCGTCGGCATCCTCGACCAGCAGGCCACGCGCGGCGCGATCGGATATGACGGCGGCAGCATCACGCATTCGCTGTCGTACGCAACGACGCGCACGGATCGCGACAATCTCGCGAACGGCCTGTCGGCTTTCACGTCGGAAGGTGAACTGAAACGCTGGGAATATGTCGGCACGGCTACTGGATTGCCCGGCCTCGACCTCGTGTTCGGCGGCGACCTCGAGGAAGCTGCGAACGGCGGCGTCGGCCGCGACAACACCGGCATGTACCTCGAGGCCATCAGCGATTTTTCGGACGACCTGCACCTCACCGCCGGCGCGCGTCACGACGACAACGATGACTTCGGCACGAACTCGAGCTATCGCGTCAGCGGAGCGTATGTGCACGACCTCGCGAGCGGCAGCACGCTGAAGTTCCGCAGCAGCTACGGCACGGGGTTCCGTGCGCCGAGTCCGTACGAGATTGCGTACAACGCCGGCAGCTTCGCGTATCCGCCCGCCTCGCTCGTGAAACTGCGGCAGGAAACGAGCAAGGGCCACGAGTTTGGCGTCGACTTCGACACGCAAACGTTTCAGCTCGCTGCGACGTGGTTCGATCAGGACGTCGAAGACGCAATTTTCTTCGACCTCGACACGTTCAGCGGCTACCTGCAGGACATCGGCCGAAGTACGTCGAAAGGCATCGAGCTGTCCGCCGTCGCCAGCCTCGTGCGCTGGCGCCTGACGGCAAACCATACATGGAACGACACTGCGTTGCCGAACGGCCAGCCACGCCGCCGCCGGCCGGAACACCTGACGAACTTCGGCGTGTCGTACTTCGGCATGGACGAACGACTGAACCTCAATGCTTTCTACCGCTTCTCGCGGGACTCCGTCGACCAGGTCGGCGCTGCGCTCGTGCCGCTCGATGATTTCGCCGTGCTCGACCTCAGCGCGACATGGAGCGTCACGGACACCGTGCAGCTCTATGGTCGCCTCGAGAACGCGCTCGACGAGGATTACCGCGAAGTGGCCGGTTTCAACACGGCGGGACGCGCGGCCTACGTGGGCTTTCGCATGGCGTACTCGGCACTTTGATCGGGACGGTGGGGCCAGGCGCCAGCCCGGCTGGTTTATGGCCCCCGTTTCATGATTTGCCGGCCGCGCGGTTACACTGCGCGGTATCATGACCTGCATTCACAGCTTTCCACCGCTCTCCAGCCCCCGCGCTACGATCCTGATCCTCGGCACGATGCCCGGCGTCGCATCGCTGGCTGCACAGCAGTATTACGCGCATCCGCGCAATGCGTTCTGGCACATGATCGAAGGCGTGCTCGGCATACCGATGACACTGCCGTACGAAGAACGTTGCCGGCAGGTCGTCGCGCGCGGCATCGCCGTGTGGGATGTGCTGAAAACCTGCACGCGCAGCGGCAGCCTCGATTCCGCGATCGAAAAAGAATCGATCGTCACGAACGATTTTGCTGGTTTCTTCGCACAGCACCCCCATATCGGGCTCATCTGCCTGAACGGCACGAAGGCGGCCGAGGTCTGGCGCAGGCACATCGTGCCCGTATTGCCACCGGCCGTTTCGGAAATCCCGACGCAGCGTTTGCCGTCGACGAGCCCCGCACATGCCGGCATGCCGCTCGCCACGAAGATCGCGCGCTGGCGCGATGTGCTGAATCCCCCTCACGACACCAGAAAGTAAGGAACCACCATGAGCTCGCTTCTCGAACCACTGACCGACGTCGAACTTGCGCGACTCGACGCATTCCTGCTCGAACGCATCGACCCCGACTCGGACGACGGCGACGAAGGCCTCATTTCGATTTCGGGACTCGATGGCCTGTTCACCGCGCTCGTCAGCGGCCCGGTGCTGCCGCAACCGGCACAGTGGCTGCCAGTGGTCTGGGGGGACCAGGAACCTGAGTGGGAAGATCAGGAGCATTTCGAAACGACGATCACATGGATGATGCGCCACCTGAACACCGTGGCCGCGACGCTGCAGGAAGCGCCGGACACGTTCGAGCCACTGTTCCTGCAGGACGAGGACGACGTCGAGGCTATCGTCGTGGACGACTGGTGCGAAGGCTATGCACGCGGCGTCGCACTTGCCCGCAAGGAATGGCGCGCCGGCGGCGCCGACGTCGAGAAACTGCTCGAACCGATCCTCGCATTCAGCAGCGCCACCGAGTGGAGCGGACATGAACTCGGCAGCGATGCCGCAATCGAAGCCCTCAGCAACGCGATCACGCCGAACGTGCGTGCACTGCATGCGTTCTGGCGCAAGCACGCGCCACAACCCTCTCCTTCCGCCGCGCCGTCGCCGTGGGACAAGGCGCGCAGGCACTGAGGCCCGGCCGTGATCTATTACGACATCTACGACGTCGCGCTGCTGATCCCGCTGGCTCTCGGGATCATGTACTGGTGGCGCACGATCCGGCAGAAGGAAATCGCCGTTGCCGCCGCGCGCGCCTACTGCAAGGACCGCAACCTGCAACTGCTCGACGAAACGCTCGTATTCAAACGCTTTCGCCGCGAACGCGACGCCCGCGGCCGCCGCGTGCTGTGCCGTATCTACGAATTCGACTACAGTCCCGGCGGCATCGACCGCGAAACCGGGGAACTGATCCTCAGCGGCTACCGCGTGATGCGCGTGATCCTGCACAGCGACGTGCTGGAGATTACGCAGTACTGACGATGCTCCGCGCTTACTGCCGCGCCGGCCGCTTCTGCAGTTTCCGCTGCAGGGTCCGGCGATGCATGCCAAGGCTGCGCGCGGTAGCGGAAATGTTGCCGGCATTTTCGCCGAGCACGCGCTGGATGTGCTCCCATTCGAGGCGATCGACGGACGTCGGTGCATCGGGTACGTCCACGACCGTTCCTGCATCCGGCAGCGTACCGATGCCAAGTTTGTGCAGGATCTCGTCAGCATCGAGCGGCTTGCAGGCGTAGTCGTAGACGCCGCGCTTGATCGCGCTGACGGCCGTCGCGATGCTCGAATAGCCTGTGAGCATCAGTATGCGCAGCTCGGGAAGGCGTGCGAGCAGGGCCTCCGCCGCGGCAAGGCCGGACTCCTGCGCGATCTTCAGGTCGACGACGGCAAACTGTGGCCGATGCCCTTCGCACTGCGCCACGGCGTCGGCAATCGTCTGTGCACTGAACACCGTGAAGCCGCGCCTTCTTAGCGCGCGGGCAAGCACCTCGCAGAACGTCAGGTCGTCGTCGAGCAACAGGATCGTTGCGGCGCTCAAGCTGCCTGCTCCGTGAAATGACGCGGCAACGTGATCTCCGTCAACGTACCGCCTTCGCGCAGATGTTGCAGGCTGACGTTGCCGCCGAGCCGATTCAACGTTGCCTGGCTCAATACGAACGCAACGCCCATGCCACCCTCCTTCGTGCTGACGATACGCGTTCCTATCTGTCCCGCCACTTCGCCGCTGATGCCCGTGCCGTGATCGCGAATCAGCATCCGCCACTGCTGCACGTCCCAGCGCAGCGCCACGTCGATGCCCGCAGGGCTGGCATCGGCGGCGTTGTTCAGCATGTTGATGAGCGCCTGTTGCAGCGTGGGATCGACGTCGACCTCGGGACCAGCCTCGGCTGCCGCATCGTCGCCTTCCTGCCATGCCACTTTGCACGCCACGTCGGGGCGCACGAGGCGCCACTGCTCGAAAAGTTCACCGATGAAGTCGCGTAGCGCGACACGCGTTGTGCGCTGGTTGTGCAGGTCCGCCTTCTTCACGAGGTTGCGCAACGAATCGCGGCAGGCCTTCACCTGTTGCTGCAGCAGCGCGAGATCGGACGCCAGTTCGCTGTCCGCGGCATGTTCCTGTTTCAGATCCTGCAGCAGGACCGCCATCGTCCCGAGCGGCGTGCCCATTTCATGCGCGGTGCCTGCCGCCTGTGTCGCCAGCGCGACGATCTGCTCGTTGCGCAGCGTGTCTTCGCGGTAACGCGCGATGCGCTCTTCACGCGCGCGCAGCTCTGCGGCCATCTTGACGACGAAGTACGTGATCAGCGCTGCGCTGACGAGGAAGTTGAACCACATGCCCAGCGTGTGCAGGTTCATTCCCGGCGCGTCGGCCTCGCCAGCATGCGCCATGCCCGGCATCGCGTGGTCCATCGCTGCAGCCGGCATCAGCGCATCGAGCGGCCGGAACATGAACATCAATAGCGTGTAGCAGCCGAGTGCCAGTGCGGACAACAGCCACGTAAAGCGTGGCGGCAGCGTCGCCGCGGAAATCGTGACCGGTACGAGGAAGTACGACACGAACGGATTGCTGGCCCCGCCGGTGAAATACAGCAGCAGCGACAGGCCCGCGACGTCGAGCAGCAGATGCACGAAGAACTCGCGCGGGCTCGGCTCGGCGCGTCGCACCAGGCGCCAGTACAACGCGCCGTTGACGCAGCCGAGCAGCGCGATGATGCCGAGTATCACGCCGTAATCCAGCAGCATCTCCGCGATGAAATACGCATACGCCAGCGCGAGCATCTGGCATACGAATACGATCATGCGAATGGCGAACAGACGATAGAGGTTCGCCTGAAGGGCGGTCGCGGCGGGACGGCTGAAAGTCACGGCTGTGTCGGCACTGTGGCGGCCGCGATACCGGACTGTGGGCCGGTACGCGTCCGCCCCGGCACTAGGCAGGCTTCATCAGCGCGTTGTCGAGTTCATCGGCACGCAGACGTGCCGGACGCTTGCTGACGCGCTCGAAGTAATCGCTGAACTCCGCGAGCTTCGGCAGCGTACCGAACTGCATGCCGAAGCCGAGGTGCGAGGCGATGTACAGATCGGCCGCCGTGAAGTGGTCGCCGGCCACGTATGGCGCCCTGGCGATTTTTTTCGCCAGCGTTTCGACGACGAGATCGTAGCTGCCGTATCCGGCCATCGCGCCTTTGTCGGCGGGAAGTTCGAAGCCGAGGCTCTTGTTCGTTGCGGCGGCCTCGAGCGGACCGGCCGCAAAGAACAGCCAGCGGTAGTAGTCCTGGCGCTGTTCGGGAGGCGGCGCGAGTTTGGCTGCGGGAAACAGGTCGGCGAGGAACGCGACGATCGCGGCGGTTTCGGTGACGGCCTTGCCGGCGTACACGAGCACCGGCACCTTGCCCATCGGGTTGAGGCTGATGAAGGGTTCGGACTTCATCTCGGGGCCGTACGGCACGACGACCGTGCGATAGTCCGCCGCGCATTCCTCCAGCATCCACCGCACGATGCGGCCGCGCGACTGCGGGTTCGTGTAGAAAATCAGTTCAGGCATGGCGTGCTCCTCGAGGATTCGTGAAGGACTGCGGGTTCAGGGTTGCGGCGTCAACGGCGTTTGCGGCGGCGCCTGCTTGCGGTCGTAACCGGGCAAATAATAGTCGCGATAGATACCGATGAACGCGAGCAGCATCGCCACGAGTATCGGCCCGATGATGATGCCGGTGAAGCCGTACACGTTCAGGCCGCCGATGATCGCGCAGAACACGAGCAGGATCGGCATGCGCGCCTGGCTGCCGATCAGGATCGGTTTCAGGAAGTTGTCGATGCCGCTGACGAGCAGCAGGCCCCAGAACGCGAGGAAGATGCCCCAGCCCTGCGAATCCATGAAGATGAACAGCGTGATCGGCACCCACACGAGCGCGGCGCCGACGATCGGTATCATCGCCGAGATGCCGGTCAGCACGCCGAAGAACATCGCCAGCGGCACGCCGGCAATCAGGTAGCCGACGATCGCGAGCAGGCCCTGCACGCCGGCCGTCATCAGCGCGCCGGTGATCACGGCATTGATCGTCTGGTATACGCGCAGCGCGATCGATTCGACGTGCTGTGCCGGCATCGGCACGATCTGGTAGAACCAGCTCAGCAGGCGCTCGCCGTCGCGGAAACAGAAGTACATCAGTACGAGCACGAGGATCAGGTTGACGAAGCCGAACAGCACGCCTCTTGCCGCCGCCGCGCCGAAGTTCGCCATGTTGCGGCTCGCGGCCTCGACGTTCGACAGCATGAACTGCTCGAGGTCGAACTGCGCGAGATACGGGTTTTCGTCGACATAGACATTGAGCTGGGCCCACCACTGCTGCATGAATTCCGGCAGCAGGTCGACGAAGGACTCGCCGTTATGCAACTGGCCGAGCCAGGCCGTGACGGTCGGGTACACCTGTGCCGACTGCTGCACGACGACCCAGAAAATCGAAATCAGCGGCACCATGAACAGCAGCAGCACGAGTGCCGTCGTGATTGTCGCCACGCGGTTGCGCCCGCCGGGAATGCGCCGCTGCATGAAGCGGTAAACCGGCACGAACACGAGCGACAGCGACACCGCCCAGATGATCGCGTCGGCGAACAGCGACATGATCAGCAGCAGCTGGTACAGCAGGAACGCGAACACCGCGAAAAAGAACCAGCGGAATATCACGCGCTGCTCGAACTTCGGCGCCAGCAGCGGCGGCGAGGACGGAAGTCGTGACTCGGGCTTGTCCGTAAGCGCCTCGGATCCGGTAGGAGTAGCGGGATCTGAACTCATGGCGGCAAATGATCCTTGAATGGCCCGGCGGAATGCCGGCGAAAAGTATACCCGGATTTGCGCATCGCGGGCTTCCGAACGCGGCCTGCGGACCAGCGGGTGTGACAATTTGCCACATTGATCTTCGCCCGGCCGCCAATCAGCATCCCGGCCGCAGTTCCGCCCCCGCCTAACAGGAAACCGTATGTCGTTGATCGCCCCGCGCGCCACGCCGCTGCTCGCGCTTCTTGCCCTGCTTCCCACGTCAGG
>DASWWP010000097.1:0-10862 GCA_036405915.1 Pseudomonadales bacterium | reverse complement strand
GCACGAACATGTCGAAAATCTTCGGCAGCATTTCACGCGCGATGCCGCGGCCGTTGTCGCGTACCGACAGCACGGCGTATGCCGCATCTGCACGCAGGGTGACGTGAATGGCGCCCGACTCCGGCGTGAACTTCAGCGCGTTGTCGAGGAGGTTCGCGTATACCTGCTCGAGACGCGCCGCATCGCCCTCGACCCATACGGGCGCCGCGTCCACGGTCACCGGTGCGTGCCCGTCGAAATCGCCTGCGATGCGCTTCGTGCGCGTGACCTCCGTGACGAGCGCGGCGAGATCGAGCGGCGCCTTGCGCAGCGAAATCTTGCCGAGGCGGATGCGCGTCATGTCGAGAAGGTCCTCGATGAGCCTGACCATGTGCTGCGTCTGCCTGTCGATGACACCGTGCACGGCCGCGGACCTTGCATCGACGTTCGGCGATGAACGCAGCACATGGGCAGCCGTCGTTAGCGCAGCGAGAGGATTGCGCAGTTCGTGGCTGAGCGTCGCGAGGAAATCGTCCTTGTGCCGATCCGCCTCGCGCAGGGCCTGCTCGGCACGCTTGCGGGCGTCGATATCGACGACTGCGCCGACGAAGCCGATGAACCCACCTTCTGCATTGACGCGCGGTTTTCCCGAATCGATCGCCCAGCGATACTCGCCGCTGGCACAGCGCAGCCGGTAGTCGAACGCGAAGGCTTCGCGCCGTGCATTGGCCTGCTGGAAGGTATGTGCGGAGCGCTCACGATCGTCGGGATGAACGGCGTCCAGCCAGCCGAAGCCATGTTTGCCGAAGGCCTGCGCCTCGCTCTGGCCCGTATAGTCGAACCATCCCTGCGACAGGAACGAGATGCGCGCGTCCGCGTCGGTGATCCACAGGATCGCCGGCGCCGTGTCGGCAATTTCGCGGAAGCGCGTTTCGCTTTCCTGCAACGCGTGCTCCGCGTTCTTGCGTTCCGTGATGTCGGTGCAAAGCCCGAGCATGCGAATCGGGACGCCCGCCGCGTCGCGGAAGATCCGCCCGCGGCCCTCGAGCCAGCGCAGCGTGCCGTCGGGCCGGATGATCCGATACTCGATGTGGTGCTCGCCGTGCTCGAGGCCCGACATCGTTGCAAGCCTTACCGCCTCGCGATCATCCGGATGGACGTATTGTGCGTAACTGCCTGATTCCCGTCCCGAGTACGAATCCGGCGGCAGCCCGTGGATCGCATGCATTTCCGCCGACCAGGTCACGGCGTTCGTTTGCACGTCCCAGTCCCAGTGGCCCATCCTGCCAGCGCTGAGTGCGAGCTGCAGGCGTTCCTCGCGTGCGCGCAGCGCGTCGAGGGTCCCGGCCAGCGTGCGGGCAAATTTATCGACTTCCTTCACGCCGAGACTTGCAGGGATCGATACAGGCGCCCCTCGCCCCACGTCGTCGGTGATCGTGCTCAGCACGGCGATCGGGGCGGCGATCCGCCGGCCCACGACCTTGGCGAAAACGAAGGCCAGCACGAGGGCTAACGCGAGGCCGAACGCGAACAGCGCGTAGGCCCTCGCCGCCGCGCCTTCCACGGCGCCTGACGGCATGGCCAGTGCAAAGGTCCAGCCCGTGGCTTGCGACTTGCGATAGCGCACGTAGATGTCGGTACTGGCGTCACTCGTCGTCGCGGTGAACCAGCCTTCGGGCGCGCGCGTCAATGCATCGCGCAAGCCCGACGGTGCCAGCTCGCCGGTGCCGGCGATCGGCTCGCGAGTCCTGGCCACTATGCGATCGTTGGCATCGAGTACCACGCCGATCCAGTCCCGCGGGAGGTTCTGCTCGAGTACCAGCGATGCGATGGCATTTGTGTCGATGACCGCCGACAGGACATACCTCATGGAACCTTGTTCCATGACCGGTGCGCGTACCACGTAGTCCCAGCTTCCGGACGTGGGACCGAGTGCAAGCTGCCCGATCGTTGCGGCGCGTGTTTGCACGACGCGCGCAAAACTGTCTTCGGCAACCGTGATCGGAGGCAGTGGCTCGCCCGCCGGCACCAGCAGGTCCATGAGCCGCTCGCCAGTGGGCAGTGCGACGTTGATCGTGTTCCAGCCCGTTTGCGTGGCCAGTACCCGCCGGGCGGTCGCCCGGAAAAGCACCAGGTCACCGCGAGTGAGGCTTTCTGACTGGCTCAGGACGCGGATCGCGTCCAGCGCCCCATTCAACTGCGTATCGACGGCGGCGAGCATCGTTTGCGTGCGTTCCTCAGCCGCGCGGAGGAAGGTCTCGCGCTGGTCGTCGACGAGACGGTAGCCGGTGATGGCGGCAAACAGGACGACCGGCAGCAGGCTGGCGAGCACGACGAGCAGCAGGTGGTTTCGAAGCGGCATGGCCAGGGGTCTCGCATTCCACGGGCTGCGCCGCGGAGAAGAGGACAGCGGGTCGGCAACCTACCAAATAACGCGAAGCGCTGCTATCAAAATGCCGACGTTCTGCGGGCTACGCTGGCTTGCACCGCGAAAAAAAAAGGCCTGCCACGTGAGTGGCAGGCCTTTCGTTTACTGCGCCAAAGCGCCAGCTACATCAGAAGCTGTAGTTGACGTTCAGGTTGTAACGACGGCCGTACAGGTCGCCGGTGAGGCCCTGGATCGCGAAACGCGTCGACACGTTCGGTACCGGGTTCGGTCCCTTGTCGAACAGGTTCTGCACGTTCAGGCCGATGCGGTACGTGGAACCGCTCGCGGTTTCGCCGCTGTAGCTGACCATGCCGCTCCACCAGGTGTACGGAGGCACCGTGTTCTTGTCGACGTCGACGCCTTCGGTCCACAGCGTGTTGATGATCGACTCGTCCTGGAAGCGACCCTGCAGCATGAAGCCCCATGGACCGACGCGGTAGTTACCGGTCAGAACCGAAGTCAGCTCGGGCGTCTGCAGGCCACCGGAGACGTCGAGCGGCGTGCCGCCGAGCGGCGTGTCGCTACGTTCGGCGACGTAACCGGCCAGCATGCGCAACGTGAACGTTTCGTCTTCATCGCCGAAGAAGTTCGGTTCCGTCGTGTAGGCCAGTTCGTAGTCGATACCGCGAACGCGTGCCTGCGCAACGTTGAGGAACACGTTGTTCATGCGCGTTACGGTGCCATCGGCGGCGATCTGCATCTGCGCGCACAACGACGCGTTGTTGCGGATGAAGCACTCATCGGCGATACGCTGTGCACCCAGCTGGCTGACTGCGCCGCGGATCTGGATGTCGTACCAGTCGACCGACAGCTGCACGCCGTCGATGCCCATGTTGGTCGGCGTGTACACGAAGCCTGCCGTTACGGTATCGGCTTCTTCCGGCGCGAGGTTCGGGTTGCCGCCGCTGACGGTGGTCACCTGTACTTCGCGGTTGCCGTTGCGGGCGTCGAGGAACGAGCCGTTGGTGCCCTGTGCGTCGAACAGTTCCGAGAAGGTAGGTTCACGCACGTCGCGCGACTTCGTGTAGCGCAGGCGCAGGTCGTTCGTCACCTGGTAGTTCGCGCCGAACTTCCAGCTGTCGACCGGACCGCTGCGATCGTAGTCCGAACGGCGGAACGCGAAGTCCGTACCGAGCGTCTGGTCCTGGCCGAACATCGTGCCGGCCCACAGCGGAACATCGAGCTCGCCGAAGTATTCCCATACCTTCGCGTCGCCGCTGATGATCGGCAGCGTCGAGATGTAGTGCATGTTGCTCGACGTGGTGTAGCCGCTCGGAATGCCGCGGATGCCGAGCGCGGGATCGTTGCGAGGACCGCTCAATGCGGTGATCTCGTACGGGCCTGCATCGTCCCAGAAGCTCTGGTCGCGCGTCGTCAGACCGGCCGCGAAGCCGATCGGGCCGGCGCCCCAGCCTTCGAAGGCTTCACCGGTGAGCAGCAGTTCGCCGAAGCTCTGTTCCACTTCGCCGAAGCCGCGTTTCGGGGTGCCGTTCACGTAGTCGAGCGCGGCCTGGCTCATGTTGCCGGCGCCCATCACGTTGAACGGCACGCAGCCGCTCACGGTGTTGTCGAGGCCGATCGGCGACAGTACGGGCAGCGCGCCCGGATCACCCGGACGTACTGCACCCGGCGCCGAACGCGGCGAGATCAGGTTGGCGACGGACGGCGAGGCAGCGAGCTGCGCCGGCGTAGGATTTACCGTCTGCACGCGGCACACGATCGCGCCGGTGTTCGGATCGCGCACGGCATCCATCGCGAGGAAGGTGCGGTCTACGCGCCACAGCTGGCCGAACTCGGCTTCACGCTTGGATTTGCCTTCCTGCCATACACCGCGCAGGTGCCAGTCGCGGAAGCCGACGTCCCAGTCGAAGCCGGTTGCAAACGAGGTCATTTCCATGACCTTGCTGTCGGTGCGGTTGAAGCCTGGTTCGTTCAGGCCGGTGAAGTTGCCGTTCTTGTGCACGGCGATGGTCTGCAGGTTGTTCGCGATCATCGCCTGGCGGACGTTCTCCGGCAGGTAGGCGTTGTCGACGGCGATCGACGGTGCCCAGATGCTGTACAGCAGCGCGCCGCCGCGGTCGCTGGTGTTGCTCGCGTCGGTGCGGCCGTACATGGCCTGGCCGAATACCGAGAAGCTGTCGGTGAACTGGTACTGCACGCCGCCGAAGGCCGACTGCGTTTCGTTGCCCGTGCCGCCGATGCCGCCGCCGAAGGCGTCGTTCGACAGCATGGCGTCGGGGCCACCGGACGTCGATTGCGTGCTGCCCGGACCGCTGACAGACGATACGTCGCCGAGGATGAACGGCGTGATGTTGCGGCCGTCAGGCGTGAAGCGCATGCGGTCGAGCGGCGTGCCCGGCGCGATGATCAGGCCGTACGGCGAGCTCGCGGTCGAGGCGACCCACGGACGCGTGATCTGGCGCGGGTTCGTGCCCGGCGGATCGGAGGCGCGCCAGGCGGGGTTCGTCACGAGGCCCATGCGGGTCATCTCGGGTACTTCGCTTGCCGTGCGCTGGATCTGGTCGATTTCGCGCGCTTCGATGGAGCCGATCACGTTCAGGCGATCATCCATGAAGGACTTGCCGCCGGCCATCGAGATGTTCCACATCTCGCCGTCACCGAATTCGTTCATGCCGGTGCCGATGTCCATCGTGAAGCCTTCGAACGTGCGATCGAGCACGAAGTTGACGACACCGCCGACGGCGTCGGCGCCGTATGCGGCCGAGGCACCACCGGTGACGACGTCGACGCTGCGCATCAGCGCGGTCGGGAATGCGTCGACGTTGACGAGGCCGTCTTTCGCGGCAGGTACTACGCGGATGCCGTCGAGCAGCACCAGCGTGCGGTTGCCGCCGAGGCTACGCAGGTTCAGCGACGAAGTGCCGGAGGTGGCTACCTGGCCGGTGCTGACGTTCTGCATGGACACGTTGCCGAAAAACTGCGGCAGCGCGCTAAGCTGGCGCGCAATGTTGTTACCGGGCGCGAATTCGAACATTTCATCAGTCGTGATCGCGGTGACGGGCGTCGGCGTTTCGAAGCCGGAGGTCTGGCGAATGCGGCTGCCCGTTACGGTGATTTCTTCGAGATCCGCGGCGTTCTCCTGCGCAATCGCGGTGTTGGCTGTCGCGGCGAGGATGGATGTGATCGCGGCGGACAAGGTGGAAATGAGGAACCTGCTGCTTTTACATGACGTGTAGAACTTCTTCACGGACATGGTCTCTCCCCTTTATTGAGTGATATAGCCTGTTACAAATGATCGCGGGACTGCATGGGCGGAACTGCGACCGCGCGGATGCTACCAAGGACTGGCCGCCAGCAAAACGACAATGGCAGATTTCACTCGTGAATAACCCTGAAGGCGTGGCGTACAAACATGCAGCAAAAATGAATCCGGGCGGTTCGGGGGCATTACCGTCATTCGTAACGCAAAGCCAGCACCGGCTTCGCGCTCGCCGCCTTCACGGCAGTGCCGCCCACCGTCACCCACGCGATGCACAGCGCAACCAGCCCGCTGCCGATGAAGATCATCGGCGTCAGGTCGATGCGGTAGGCGAAGTTTTCGAGCCAGCGATCCATCGCGACGTATGCGATGGGCCAGGCAATCAGGTTGGCAACCAGCACGAGCCTGCTGAAGTCGTTTGTCAGAAGGCACACGATGCTCCACACGCTGCCGCCCATGGCCTTGCGCACGCCGATTTCCCTCGTGCGCCGCTGCGCGTTGAATGCTGCAAGGCTATAGAGCCCCAGGCACGCAATGAGCAATGTGATGCAGGTGAGTGCGCCCAGTGCATCGCCGAGCCGTGTTTCGCCGATGTAGACACGCTGGAAGTCGTCGTCGACGAAACCGCGCAATAGCGGCGTGTCGGGATAAACACGAGACCACGTCGCGTCGATGTGCCGCAGCGCGCGTGCAAGGTCATCGCCGAGGATTTTCACGGTTACCTTGTCCAGCGTCGGATAATTCCAGTGCAACGTGTCGGGAACGAGCATGTAAACAGTCGGCCTGATCTGCGCATCGTTCGCTTCGAAGCGGCTGTCGGCAGCGACGCCGACGATCGTCCCGCGGTACGTGTACGAGCCCTCGATGAAGGCTTCGAAACGCTTGCCGACAGCCTGCTGCGGCGTCCAGCCATGCGCCGCGGCTGCCGCGGCATTGATCACGAAGTTGGCGCTGTTCTCGGCGCCAAGACGTTCGTCGAGCACTGCCATGTCGGCGGGAAAGTCCGGCGAGAAATCGCGGCCGGCGAGCAAGGCAATGCCGTAAGTCCCAGGGAAGTCGTACGACACGTCGAGATGCGCCATTTCGATCGGTTCGGGCTGATCGGGAGAGCGCGTACTGAACGCAAAGAGATTCGCGCGGAACGGTGTCTGCTCCGAGGCCGTCACGGCCGCGATCGCAGGGTGCTGCATCAGCTCCCGCTTCAGGGCATCGAAACGCTGATCGAGTCCCCCGGAAGCGGAGCCCTGCAATGTCACGAGCCCGCCCCTGTCGAAGCCGAGGTCCACCGTACGGATGTGGCGTAGTTGCAGGAACACTGTCGTGGTTGCCACAAGCAGCAAGGTCGTCACGGAGAACTGGAACACGACGAGCGCACTCTTCAACACGCCTGGCCCGCTCCCACCCGCATCCGATGTACCCCGCCGCGATGCCGCGGCACTCGGCGCCGCGAGGCGCCATGCCGGATACAGGCCCGTTCCCATGCCGACAAGTACGACGAGGACCAGCAGCTTGCCGATATCGGCATCGAGGTCGAGCGCCAGGGGCCGGCCGGCAAACTGGCCCAGCGCAGGGAGCAGCAGTTCGCACAGCAACAGCGCCAGCAGGGTTGCAATTGACGTCATCAGAACCGCTTCGCCGACGAATTGAAGGACAAGTTGCGCACGGCTTGCCCCGACGGACTTGCGCACGCCCACTTCCCTGCCGCGGACCAGCGCACGCGCCAGCGACAGGTTTACGAAATTGACGCAGGCAACGAGCAGCACCGCCAGCGCCACCGATCCGAGCACGACGAGCAGGCGAGGATTCATGGAAGGCTTCAACGACGAGTTCGGTGCCGGCGCACGATAAATCTCCTTCAGCGGCGTTACGCGCATGTGGTTCGTGAGTCCGGCGTATGTCTGCATGTGCTTTGCTTCGAAAGCAGCCAGTCCCGCGCGCACCTGCTCGATGTCGGCGCCCGGCGCGAGCACGAAGTACGTATGCAGGCCACTGTAGTTCCAGTTGTCGAGGTAGTCGGCCGGTGGGTCGAACATCCGCTGCAGGAGGGCCGTCGAGGCGAACACGGTACCCGTCAGATGCGTATTTACAGGCAGATCCGCCACGACGCCGGTGACGACCAGCTCGTACTGCTTGTCGACGCGCATCCGCGCGCCGATCGGATCGGCATCGCCGAAATACACGCGTGCCAGCGTTTCCGTCAGAACCACCGCATCCGGATTCGCCAGGGCGGTTGTCGGGTCACCCGCGCGCCATGGCAGGTCGAATATCGAGAAGAAGTTCGCATCCACCATCCGGAATCCGTCCTGGTACAGCGCAAGCGACTCGGTGCCAAGCAACACGCGCCGATCGTCGAGGCGCGTTGCCGCCACTATCTGCGAGAATTCCTGCGGCAGCAGGTCCGCGACCGGCCATGCATTGCTGGCGATGTCGATCGCGCGCCCGTTCGGCAACGTGCTGTCGATGGATATACGATAGATGTCGTTCGCATTGGAAAAGTTCGTGTCGTAGCTCAGTTCGAAGCGGATATACAGCAGGCTGCACAGGAAGCAGCATAGACCCACCGCCAGCCCGACGACATTGATCAGCGCCGTCGCGCGGTGCGCGGCAAGGTGCCGCATGGCAGTCTTTGCATAGTTGCCAAGCATGGCGGGGTCACTCATAACGCAGCGCCAGCACCGGCCTGGTCCGCGCCGCCTTCACCGTTTGCACCGACACCGTGAACAGCGCCAGCAGCAGGATGCACAGCCCGCCTGCCGGGAAGAGCATCCAGCTGACGTTCGCGTGGTAGGCGAAACTCTCCAGCCAGCGCTGGATCGCGATCCATGCGAGCGGCCATGCGAGCAGGTTGGCGAACAGCACCGGCCGCAGGAACTGCGCCGAGAGCAACAGGCCGATTTCCGCCGTTTCGCCGCCGAATACCTTGCGAATGCCGATTTCCTTCGTGCGCTGAACAACCGAATAGGAACTGAGCCCGAGCAGGCCGAGGTTCGCGATCACGATGCTGAGCAACGCAAAATAGCCCAGCACCTTGCCGGCAGTGTTGACGTCGCGGTACATCGCATCGAGCAGGTCGGTTACGAAGAAGTAATCGAATGGGCGGGCCGGATCCATCAGCCTCCATTTCGCCTCGATTGCCGCCAGTGCGGCGGCCACGTCGGGCGTATCCAGTTTCACGGACACGTAGTTGTGCGTGCTACCGCTACCTTGCGAAGAATCATACAGATGGACGATCGGGCGTATGCCGGATGCCAGCGACTGGTAGTGGAAATCCTCGACGACGCCGACCACCGTCCAGTCGTTGAGCCGCTTGCCGACGGCCTCGTCCCAGCCGATCGCGCGCGCGGCCGTCTCGTTCAGGATCACGGCAGGCCCTGCCCTGTCGGCCGAGAAGTCTTCGCCTTCGACGAAGCGCATACCGAACGTCGAGAAATAGTTGTCGTCGCTGCCCGCCAGCAACATGCGCAGAGGCTCCCCTGTCCAGCCATCAGGCTCCGCAAAGATGTTTGCTTCGAGATAATCGCCGGGGATCGACATCGACGAGCTCACCGACATGACGCCGGGCAGCGCACGCAGCTCGTTCTTGAAGGTTTCGATCGAGCGCGCGGCCAGTTCGCGATCGGCGAAATCACCGACGCGAAGCGGAATCGCGACGACATCCTCCGCGTCGAAGTTGAGCTGCTGGCCCTGCATGTACCGCACCTGCATCCAGATGGCACCGATGCCCGTCACGAGCATGATCGCGAGCGTGAACTGCAGCAGCGTCAGTCCGTTGCGCAGGCGCAGGCCGTGCGGACTGGAGCGCAGACTTCCCTTCAGCGAGGCGGCCGGCTTGAAACCCGACAACACCAGGGCCGGATAACAGCCCGACAACAGTGCGGCAGAGAGTCCCACCGCCGCGAGCATCAGCAACAACAGCGGATCGGAATCGAGGTCGAGCGCCAGGTCGAGGCCATACCAGCCGTTGAACACCGGCAGCAGCATCGACGCCAGCTCGACGCCCAGCGCGAGCGCGAATACCGAGGTCAGCAGCGGCTCGATGAAGAACAGCAGCACGACCTGCCGGCGCAGTGACCCGAGCGTTTTGCGTATGCCCACTTCGCGCGCGCGCTCCAGCGAACGCGCGATCGACAGGTTCATGAAATTTATCGTTGCCACCACGATGATCGCGAACGCAATGGCGAGCAGCACCCATGCGATCGTATTGCTGCCGGTTTCCCGATCGTGCAGCGAGCGCAGGGACCAGAGCTTCAGCTGCATGCTGCGCGTCCCGTTGGCACCATCCGAACCGAACACGCCGTCGACGACCGCCGGCAGCCTGCCCTCGACCGTGGCAGCACTCAGGCCCGGATCCAGCAGCACAAAGGTTTGCAGGAAGGACTGGCGCCAGCCGACATCGTTGCCTTCCCGCTGTGCACGCGCCAACAGGCTGTCGAACGGCAACAGCAGGTCCGGACGCAAGGTCGAGTTGCGGGGCACCGGAGCCAGTACACCGGTCACGACGAAGTCGTCGCTGAAGTTGACGGTGAGCGTCCTGCCGAGCGGATCGTCATCACCGAAAAGCCGCTGTGCTGCCTCTGCCGACAGCACGAGGCTGTTGCGGCCGGCGAGTGCCGAGGCACGGTCCCCGCGTGCCAGCGGCAGCGAAAACACGTCGAACAGCGCCGGATCCGCGTATGTCACGGTCTCGCTCGTCTTGCGTCCGCCCTCGAGCTCGATCCACGTGCGATCGAGAGAGAACACCCGGGTTCCGCCAGCTATCCCCGGAACCTGGTCGAGCATGGCCGGCAACAGAGGCACCCAGGTGTCGTCGAGTTCCTGGATGCCCGTCGCCGTCTGCCGCTCCTTGTATACGAGGTGGATACGGTCTGCCCGCGCGTGGACGGCATCGAACGACAGCTCATGCCGCGCATACAGGAAAATGACGATGCTGGACGCGATCGCCGCCGTGAGCCCCAGCACGTTGATCAGCGTGAAGACCTTGTGTCGCACGATGTTGTGCCACGCAACTTTCCAGTAATTGACGATCATGCGGCTCTCCCTGTGTTGCTTCGTTTTTCATAGTGCAGCGCTAGCACGGCTGCTTTGCCGCGGCTTTCGCTGCCGTGCGCCCATCAGGCCTTCATGGCCGGTCCTTCCGGTCGTTTGGTTTGGAAGCAAGCTTTAGTCCAAATACATATATTCATGGATTTCAATAATTTGAACTACATATCTAATAATAAACATCAATACAAATGC
>DASWWP010000096.1:0-9167 GCA_036405915.1 Pseudomonadales bacterium | reverse complement strand
GAGTTGACGGTGAAGGAGCGGGAGACTTGCGTCGCTGCGGAATATGTCGCGTTCCCGTCTTCATCGGCATTGATCGTACAGGTGCCGGCGGTGACGAACGTGAGTGCGCCGCCCGACGTTACCGTGCAGACTCCTGTCGTCGACGACGTGAAGACTACTGCCTCGCCGGAGCCCGCCGTGGCGCTGAGCGTGGGCACCGTACCGAAATTTTGTGCGCCTGGATTGCTGAACGTGATCGCGTTGGCCTGTCTACCTTCTACGAGCACGGACGCGGTCGATCCGACACTATTGAGCGTAAGCGAGGCATCGTTGCCGGCTGCGTCTTTCAATGTCCCGCCGCCGGTCGACATCGCGCCTACCGCAACACCGTTGGTATCGGTGTCGCTTGTCTGGACGGTGTACCGGAATAGCAGCGCTGACGTGCCGTTGCCCGACACGTAGGTTGCGCTACGTGCCGTGGAGCCGATCGTCAGTGCGATGGCGGGAGTGCCGCCGGTAGTATCGACGTTGACGTTCTCATTCCAGTTCACCGTGAAGTCGAGGTTCTGGCTTGCGCCGTATGTCGCATTCGTCGGCACGCTTACCGAGGAGACCGCCGGTGCGCTGCTGTCGATCGAATAGGTCTGGCCGCTCGTGTATCCGGCCGTAATTGCATTCGTCGCGCTGTCGGCGATACCGGTGCCGCTGTTATTCAGATCGAGCCGCAGCGTACCCGCACCGCTGATCGAATTGACGGTCACGTCGTAGATCGCGCCGCTGACCGCGGAAACGGAGGCGATGCTGCCGTCCGCCGTGCCGGTTTTCGTCAACGAGAAGTCGGTTACGTCGACGCCGGTGACGGCTTCGGAAAAGGTCACGCGATAGACGACGCTCGTGGCGTTCGTCGAGCTGCTGGAAGGCGAACTGCGGTTGCTGGAGCTGACAGCCGGGGCCACGCTGTCGACAAGGACGCCGGCGGTCGTGGCGAAGCCGAGCGTTGTCAGCTGCGCATCGTTGCCAGCGCCATCCTTGATCGTGCCGCTATTCAACGTTATCGCGTCTGCCACGGCGATGCCGTCGGCGTCGAGGTTGCCACTCGCCACGGTGTACCGGAATGTCAGCGTGGACGTGCCGGTGCCGCCATTGTAGGAGGCCTGTACGCTGCCGCCGGTGGAGAGGGTAACCGCGATGTATGGCGTGCCGACCACGGTGACGTTCTCGGAATAGGTGACGGTGAGGTCGAGGTGCTGCCCGATCTTGTACGTGCCGTCGCTCGGCACGGTACGCGCGGTGACGGACGGCGCGGCGGCATCGACGTTCACGCTGGCCGTCGATCCGACGCTGTTCAGCGTGAGCGTTGCGTTATTGCCGGCGGTGTCCTTGATCGTGCCACCGTTCAGCGCCAGTGCGCCGACCGCTATACCGTTATTGTCGAAGTCGCCTGCCTGCGTGGTGTAGCGGAAGAGCAGCGCGGCAGTGCCCGTGCCTGATACATAGGTTGCGCTACGGGCCGTGGAGCCAATCGTAAGCGAGATCGTAGGCGTGCCGCCGCCCGTATTCACTACAACGTTCTCGTTCCAGTTCACGGTGAAGTCGAGGTTCTGGCTTGCCACGTAAGTAGCATTCGACGGAACGCCGACGGACGTGACGGCAGGGCTGAGGGTGTCGGTAACGGAGGTCGTGATGTTTGCCGTGGCTGCGGAGATGGCGGTCGTGCCGCCATTTGTCGTCGTGTCGACCGTTTGCCGTGTTTCGGTCGCGCCGCCGTCGGAAAAGGTGGCAACGTTGCCATCCAGCGCACGGATCGTCAGCGCGCCCGGCGTGCCGTGATATCCGGCGACCGGTAACAAGCGCACGAGCGTGGATGCCGACAGCTTCAGCGCGGCACTGTTGGAAACAGTCGTGCGAACGTCGTGCCAGTTCGCGCCGGCATTCGTCGAGTATTGCCACGCGCCCTGCGTGGTGGCATTCGCCGCATTCGCGACGATCGCGTAACCGGAAATCGAGCCGCCATCGAGCGTGTCATTTGCCGTGATGCCCAGCGTGTTGAGTGCCGCACCTGCCGGCGAAGCGGTGTCCTGGTTGACGGCAGTCAGTGCGCCGCCGCTGGTCAGAACTGGCGCGTCGTTGGCGGCGGAGATGTCGATCGCGATGGAACCGACTGACACGTAATTCGTGCCGCCGTCATCACTGACAGACACCGTGATCGTGGCAGCGGCTGTGCCATAGGCATTCGCAGCCGGGGTATAGGTCACGTTCGATGGCGTATCGAGGTGCTGATTGACGTCGCTGATGGAGCCGCTGAAGGAAACTGTGGACGTGCCGTTGCCGCCCAGGTCGCCCGGCCCGAGGACACCGAGGGCCAGGCCAAAGGTCCCAGCCGAGGCGCTGAGTCTGACGATGATGTTGGCGCTGTCGGCATCGCTGAATGTGCTGGCCGCGATATCGACATTACCCTGCGTGTCTTCGGTAAAGCTCAGTGTTGCCGGCAGGCCAGTGACCCCGGGCGCCTCGGCTGCAAGGAGAGCGGAGCTGGCCGACGCAACGAAGATAGAAAAAAGCGCAGGGAAAACGAGCCTTGGAATCACGCTGATCATGTATGGTTTCCGGAAACGAGCAACTCACGACATGGGCAGCAAAATGCGTCTCGAACGACTTGCATGACTACTGCTCCACAGGTTCACAAACGCTGCCCCCTGGGGGCCGCTACAACAGTTCATCTGGTTTAGTCACGTCCATGCATGGCCAGCAATGCGACAGGCAACGGCTGGCCGCCGAGCTGTAAAGCTCGAGTTCCGCGATGCGCTCACTCAGAAGCGCGGGGGGATTTGGTCCTTCGAGGCGAAAGGAGCGGCAGGGACGACACCGCGCCATTCGTACTACATATATCGGTCTTGGCCGGCATTTACTGTAGCCATGTAAAGCTAATCAGCTGCGTCGCGGACCTCAACCAAGCTTCGGGTAAAAACTGAGGATATTGCGCGGTTTGCGTGAATCGCTGAATTTTTTGCGCGGATTCCAGAGCAAAAAAAAGGCGCACCATGGTGCGCCTTTCATGTCGTGCTCTTGGTGCTCAGTCGTCGAGGAACGAGCGCAGGTGATCCGAGCGCGTCGGATGACGCAGCTTGCGGAGCGCCTTCGCTTCGATCTGGCGGATGCGTTCGCGCGTGACGTCGAACTGCTTGCCGACTTCTTCGAGCGTGTGGTCGGTGTTCATGTCGAGGCCGCCGCGCATGCGCAGGACTTTCGCTTCGCGGGCGGTGAGGCCGGCGAGGACTTCACGCGTGGCTTCGCGCAGGCCTTCTTCCATCGACGAGTCGACAGGCGAGTCGATGTTGCTGTCTTCGATGAAGTCGCCAAGATGCGAATCTTCGTCGTCGCCGATCGGCGTTTCCATCGAGATCGGCTCTTTCGCGATCTTCAGCACCTTGCGGATCTTGTCTTCGGAAAGGTCCATGCGTTCGCCGAGTTCTTCGGGCGTCGGCTCGCGGCCTTTTTCATGCAGCATCTGGCGGCTGATGCGGTTCAGCTTGTTGATCGTTTCGATCATGTGCACGGGGATACGGATCGTGCGGGCCTGGTCGGCAATGGAACGCGTGATGGCCTGGCGAATCCACCACGTTGCATACGTGGAGAACTTGAAGCCGCGGCGGTATTCGAACTTGTCGACGGCTTTCATCAGGCCGATGTTGCCTTCCTGGATCAGGTCGAGGAACTGCAGGCCGCGGTTCGTGTATTTCTTCGCGATCGAGATCACGAGGCGCAGGTTCGCTTCCACCATGTCTTTCTTCGCGCGGCGGCTCTTCGCTTCACCGATCGACATGCGGCGGTTGATTTCCTTGATCTCGGCGATCGCCAGGCCAGTCTCTTCCTCGATGCCCTGCATCTTGCGCTGTGCGCGCAGGATTTCGATTTTGAACTTGGCCAGCGATTCGGAGTAGGGCTTCTTGCGCAGGTGCGCGTCGATCCACTTCAGGTTCACTTCATTGCCGGGGAACGACTTCAGGAAAGTGTTGCGCGGCATTTTTCCGGACTTCACGCACAGCGTCATGATGTTCTTTTCATGACGGCGAATGCGATTCAGCTGCAGGCGGATGTTGGCGAGCAGCGGATCGAAGCAGCGTGGCGACAGCTTGAAGAACTTGAATACTTCGCCGAGTTTCTCGAGCGCTTCCTGGCCTTTCGGATCCTGGCGGCCGTATTTTTTCAGCGCGCGTTCGGTGGACTTCAGCTGTTTGCGCAGCTCTTCGAAGCGCTGTCTGGCGAGTTCGGGATCGGGACCGCTGACGGTTTCTTCTTCTTCGGTTGCTGCTGCGGCGCCACCTTCGACGACTTCTTCTTCTTCGTCGACGACGGCAGCCGGTTCATCGCCGCTGGCATCTTCGACAGGCGCGGCTTCTGGAACGACTTCTTCTTCATTCGTGTCGAGGTAACCGGTCAGCACGTCACCAAGACGTTTGCCTTCCTGCTCGACGGCGTCGTAATCGCGCAGAACCATGTCGACGGTGCCGGGGAAATGCGCCATGGCAGCCATCAGCTCGCGCAGGCCTTCCTCGATGCGTTTCGCGATGGCGATTTCGCCACCGCGGGTCAGGAGTTCGACGGTGCCCATCTCACGCATGTACATGCGCACGGGATCGGTCGTGCGGCCGGCTTCGTTTTCGACGGCCGCGAGTGCGGCGGCGGCTTCGGCGGCGGCGAGTTCGTCAGTCGCGTCGTTCTCGATCATCAACAGCTGGTCGGCATCGGGCGCGGTCTCGTAGACCTTGATGCCCATGTCGTCGATCATCTGGATGATGTCTTCGACCTGGTCCGGATCCGAGATCGATTCCGGAAGGTGGTCGTTGACCTCGGCGAAGGTGAGGTAATTCTGTTCCTTACCTTTGGCGATGAGAGCCTTGAGACTGGACTGCTGGGAACTCGTATCGGTCATGGTCTCTGGTTACCTGTGTAGGTTTGGTAGGCCTGAATATCCCGGGTACGAGCCTGGGGGCTCGTACGGGGTGGGGCTGCGGGATAGCCGCGCATTTTATGCCAACACCGCGCGACGATGCCAGCCTGACATAGGCCCTTAAGTGCGGGCTGCGGAACCGATTTCAAGCAGCGAAACGGCCGTGAAAGGCATTATGGATCAGGGGTTTGAGCACCATTTGCCGGGCCCTGGCGCGCGGCGATGCGCGCTCGCGCAGCGGCTACGAGCGAGGCGCGCTCGCAGTCACGGCGATACTGATCGAGCAGGTTGTGAACGATGTCGCGAAATTCCTCCTCGATCCCCGTTTCCGGCGTGATCTGCTCGCGACTCAGCAGCTGTGTCATCTGCGAACCGTAGGCCGTCGCGTAGATGCGGCTCATGAGCTCGGGCGGCGTGCTGCCGGGCCAGGCGCGTGCGATTTCGATGACTTTCAGCAGCAAGTCCATGTCCGGGCTGCGGATTTCGCCAAACTCGTCGGGTACGGGCACGCTCGCGATGATGTCCGGCTTGCGTATCAGTAACGTGACGGCGCGCAGGCAAGGCGAACTTTCGACGCGGATCTTGCCCGTCCCCGCTTTCGGACGCGGCGTCCACGCGCGCGGCGCGGGAGGCTCCCGGGAATCGAAACCGGGGGGGGGGCCTTCGTCGTAGCCCGGTGGCGGGCCATCATCGACGGCGGGTGGACGCGAGGAAGGCGCATGCGCGACTTTCGGCGTGAGTGTGTCGATCGTCACGCCGGTCAGTTTCGACAGTTCGTCGAGCATCAGCTGCCGGAAGATGCCCTTCGGCAGCTTGTCGATCAGCGGCAGCGCGAGGCGGCCGAGCTGCGCGCGGCCTTCGAGTGAATTGCGGTCCACTTTCGCAAGCAGTGTATCGAAGAAGAATTCGGGCAGGCGCGTCGCGGATGCAAGCGCGGCTTCGAAGGCCGCATTGCCGATGCGGCGCACCTGCGTGTCCGGATCCTCGCCTTCGGGCAGGAACAGGAAGCGCGCGCTGCGGCCGTCTTCGAGCAGGGGCAAGGCCTGCTGCAGGGCGCGCCAGGCGGCTTCGCGGCCGGCGTTGTCGCCGTCGAAGCAGAACACGACTTCAGGTACCTGCTTGAACAGCGTGCGTAAATGCGCGCTGCTGGTTGCCGTGCCGAGCGTCGCGACGCAGTAATGAATGCCGCTTTGGTGCAGCGCAATGACGTCCATGTAGCCTTCGACGATGACGAAGCGCTCGGGCTTGCGAAGTTTCTGCCGCGCTTCGTAAAGCCCGTACAGCTCTTCGCCCTTGTGGAACACGGCGGTTTCCGGCGAGTTCAGGTACTTCGGCTTGTCGTCGCCGAGCACGCGCCCGCCGAAGCCGATCACGCGGCCGCGCGTGTCCCGGATCGGATACATGATGCGGTCGCGGAAGCGATCGTAGTAAGGGCTGCGCTTTTCGTTGGCCGCGGCTTTTTCCGCATCACGCTCGATCAGCAGGCCGGCGTCGAACATCAGGCGCTGGCGTGCGGCGTCGCTGCCGAGCTGCTTGAGCAGGTTGTCCCAGCCGGGTGGTGCGTAACCGAGGCCGAAGTCGCGGGCGATCGTGCCGCTGAGGCCGCGGCCTTTAAGATAGCCGACTGCACGTTGCTTCTGTGCATGCTGTCGCAACTGCTGCTGGTAGAACTCGGCGGCTTCCTTCAGCAGCGCGTGCATCGCGTCGAATTTCGAATTCTGCTGCCGCGCCTGTGGCGAATCCTCGCGCGGCACTTCGAGGCCGGCATCTTTCGCGAGCGATTCGACGGCGCCGACGAAGTCGATGTTGTCGAAGTTCATCACGAAGCCGATCGCGTTGCCGCCGGCGCCGCAGCCGAAACAGTAGTAGAACTGCTTGTCGGGATTCACCGTGAACGACGGCGACTTTTCCTGGTGGAAGGGGCAGAGGCCAGAATAGTTCTTGCCGGTCTTGCGCAGCTTCACGCGCGGATCGACGACGTCGAGGATATCGACACGCGCAAGCAGGTCGTCGATGAAGCGTTGGGGAATCAGGCCGGACATGGAGGGAGCATAGCGCAAGTCGGCGCGGCACCGTCATTCCGGTGGAGGCCGGAATTCAGTGTCTTTGGGTAAGGGTATGACGTCTGGCCCCGGCCTGCGCCGGGGTAGCGGATCAAGACAGCTGTTTCTTGACGAGCTGGCTGACGAGGCCCATGTCGGCGCGGCCAGCAAGCTGCGGGCGTGCGATGTTCATGACGGCGCCCATGTCTTTCATCGCCGTGGCGCCGGTCTGCTTGATCGCGTCCGCGATGATCGCGCTGACTTCCGCTTCGCTGAGCGCCTGCGGCATGAATTCCTGGATGACGTCGATCTCGGCCTGTTCGTTCGCGGCCAGTTCGGGGCGGTTGCCAGCCTCGTACTGTTTGATCGATTCGCGGCGCTGCTTGATCATCTTTTCCATGACGCTGAGCGCGCGCGTGTCGTCGACATCGATGCGTTCGTCGACTTCGATCTTCTTGAACTCCGTGAGGATCAGCCGGATCGCGGCGAGGCGTTCCTTCGCGCGCGCCTTCATGGCGTCCTTCATCGCTTCGGTGATGCGGGCTTTCAGCGGATGGTCGGCCATGGGGCTTGCTTCATTCCTTCGGGCGTCGTCCCCGCGCTGGTTCCGCCGTGGCTGCTGCGACGGCGAAGCGGGGACACACTATGCGGACGGTGGCGAAAAGCTTAGTACAGGCGCTGCGTGCGGCGCGATTCGCGCGACACTTTCTTCTGATGGCGTTTTACGGCGGCTGCCGCTTTACGCTTGCGAATCGAGGTCGGCTTTTCGTAGAACTCGCGGCGGCGCACTTCGGCCAGAACGCCGGCTTTTTCGCAGGAGCGCTTGAAACGGCGCAGCGCGACGTCGAAGGGCTCGTTTTCTTTGATGCGTACAACAGGCATGTAGATTTCCTGTATTCGGTGGTTGATCAGGGAATGCTGGACCAGGGGTGCCCGGTTTAGGGCTGCGGATTGTACGGGGCCGGCGCCGGATTGCCAAGCCGAAAACCGCGGCAGTGTCGGGGGCTCATGCGCGTGCCCAGACCCCATCTGATGAGCCCGCCGCGCGTCCGGCTATTCCGGTCAAGGCCAAACTTCGGCAACTGCACCCTCTATAATCCGGCCCTTTCCATGTGAAGCAGGATAAGACCATGACAAGTCAGCAGGCAATTTCCCTTTCCGGCGAAGGACTTACGATCGAGAGTCTTGCTCGGGTGGCCCGCGGCGGCCAGCCGGTCGCGATTGCGGATGATTCGGCCGTGCGGCAACGCGTGCAGGCCTCCGCGGACTTCATCCTGAAGGCCGTGGCCGACAACCAGCCGATCTATGGCGTGACGAGCGGTTTTGGCGCGATGGCCTTCAAGACGATCTCGAAGGAGCAGGCGGTCGAGCTGCAGAACAACATTCCGTGGTTCCACAAGGTCGGCACCGGCAACCGGATTCCGGGCGAGGACGTGCGCGCCGCGATGCTGCTGCGCATGAATTCCCACCTGCGCGGCGCGTCGGGCATCCGCATGAGCATGATCGAAAGAATGGCCACATTCCTGAACAGGGGCGCCACGCCGCATGTTTTCGAATTCTGCTCGATCGGCGCAAGCGGGGACCTGTCGCCGCTGGCCTACATCACGGCCTGCCTGATCGGACTTGACGACAAATGGAAGGCTGACTATCAGGGCCGTGTCGTCGGCGCGCGCACGCTCGTCGACGAGCTCGGCCTCGGTCCCGACCAGCTCGGGCCGAAAGAGGGTCTCGCGATGGTCAATGGCACGTCGGTGATGACGGGCATTGCCGCGCTGTGCGTGCACGACATGCGCAACCTGCTGGCACTCAGCTTCGGTGCGCATGGCCTGCTGTTCCAGGGCCTCGGTGCGACGAACCAGTCCTTCCACCCGTTCATCAGCGAGCACAAGCCGCATCCGGGGCAGGTGACCGCCGCGCAGGTGATGTTGCAGCTGCTGCAGGGCTCGCAGCTGATCGCCGACGAACTGGACGGCCAGCACGAATTCCGTGGCGGCGACGAGCCGATCCAGGACCGCTATTCGCTGCGGTGCCTGCCGCAGTACATGGGGCCGATTGTCGACGGCATTTGCCAGATCTCGCGGCAGATCGAGGTCGAGATGAATTCGGCGACGGACAATCCGCTCGTCGATCACGGGAGGGGACACACCTACCACGGCGGGAATTTCCTCGGTCAGTACATTGGCGTCAGCATGGAC
>DASWWP010000095.1:0-51515 GCA_036405915.1 Pseudomonadales bacterium | reverse complement strand
GTCGGCATCGCGCACGTCGAACACATCGAACTGCTTGTCCGTGAAATTCAGCGCGCCTCGCAGGTACCACGTGTCGGCGAACAGCTTGCCGGCGTACAGCGAGTACTGGTTCAGTTCGAGGAAGCTGTCGCCGCCGAGGCGCGCATCGGCAAAGTAATAGTTCGTGCCGAGCGTGAGCAGCGCGAAGTCGTGGCTCAGGTCGGCATAGACGAGGTGCAGGTCGAGGTCGAAGGCATCGACATCCTGGTAGCGGCTGCCGGAGAAACTATAGCCGGCGGCGACGGCGGTGTTGGCGCCTGCCTGCCAGCTCACGTCGGCGTTCGCCTCGAGCGTCGCCGCTGTGTCGCCGGTGCCGGCGGCGGTTTCGAGTTCCGTCACGGTAAGGTTGTCGTTGTATTCGATTCCGGCGGCGACGCTACCGGAAAAATCGAGCGCTTCGTCCTGTTGCTGCTGGGGAACCGGTTCCGGAGTCGCAGCGAACAGCGGCGCGGCAAGGGCGGCACCCAGCAGGCTGGCAAGCAGCGGCAGCGAAGGCTTTGGTCTTTCATGCATCATCGTTGGCGTTCCTTTCATCTGGAAACCGCGAGAGAGCGGCTGAATTCAAAAACGGGCCGGCGCTTTTGGCACCGGCCCGGCATGCAAGTCCTTTTGCAAAACTGCTCATGCAAACCTGCTTACAGGCCTCCCAGGCCCAGACCACCACGCACGTTCTCGCGCACCGAGCTGCCGATGCCGGAGCCGAAGCTGCCGTTCAGGGCGCCGCCGATGTCACCGCGTGTCTGCTGGCGTACCGTGTCGCGGACATTGGCGCCGACTTCACCGGCCACGTCGCCCGCAACATTGCCTGCGATATCGCTACGAACGTTCCGGGACACCTCGTTGCCGACTTCGCCGGCAAGGTCGCCGCGGATGTTGCCTGCAACGTCGTTGCGGATGTCGCTGGCAACTCCGTTCTGTACCGTATTCTGCACGGAGCCCGAAACCTCGTTGCGCAGTTCGCTCGCCACGTTACCACGAACGGTCGAACTCACTGTCTCGCCGACACTCGCGCCGACGTCCGCGGCAACGCCGGCAGCCACGTCGCTTTCCACCGCGCCACGCAGCTGTTCGTTCACCTGGCGACCGATGCCGCGGCCTTCGGAAGCGGCCTCGTCGCGCAGCGCGGTACCGAGGCGCAGTCCATTGTTTGCCTGGGCGGTCGCTTCGGCGCGTGCATCGGCTTCAACGTCGGCAGCAACCTGCTGGCCGCGCGTGACCGTGCGGCCGAGCGACTGCTGCACCTGCATGGCTACGTTCTGGCCGGCGCTCGTTGCCGCAGCGGCCGTGGCTTCGCCGTTCGCTTCCGCGCTGGTCACCGCGTTCCGCACAGTGCCCGACACAGCCTGTCCCGCGGTGCTTGCCGCATCGCTCGTGACATTGCCGGCTACCTGCGCCGTGCCGTCGATTTCAGCACCTTCGTCAGATGCCGTGACGCCTGCGCCTGCGTCGACATCCTGGTCGGCTGCGAGTGCGTTGCCGTTGCCGGTTGCATCCGATTCTGCCTGTACTTCGCTCGTCACCGAGACATCCACGCTGGCCTGTGCTTCGGCGTTCGCCTCCGCATCCTGGGCAACGGCCACCGGGCCGGCGAGCAGCAACAGCGCGCAGCTGAGGGTCAACATCCTGGACTGGAACTGGGTTTTCATAGCGTGCCTCCTTTTTCATGTTTGGCGCCCTGTTGACGAGGTGGCTTCGAGAATTATTCCGGAGGCGGGGTGCATGACAGTCGAGTCATGCGATTTCGTGGACGGGCTCACAAATCACGGACGGGAATACCACGAGAACGCCAGAAAAAAATCCCAACGGCGGCGGCGCAGACGCGCGCCTGCCCGTTATTCCGCTGCATCCCGCAGGCCTGCCGCGGGAGCCAGCAGGCGGCTTTGGCCGACGATTTCCCAGTTGCGTTGCAGTGCAATGCGGCGCAGGCGGCGGCAGGGGCTGACGGCGACCGGCCGGCCAACGGCTTCCATCAGCGGCAGGTCGAGGATGCCATCGCTGTAGAAGCTGCAGTCGTCGAGGGCGACGCCGCGTTCCTGCGCGAAGCGGCGCGCGAGGCGCAGCTTCTCATCCGTCTCGACGACATGCCCGACGACGCGTCCGGTGCACACTTCGCCGGCGAAGCCGAGTTCCGTACCGATGATCGCGTCGAAGCCCCACGCGCTCGCGAGCGGCTCCGGCAGCAGGTTGAACGACGCGGTCGCGATGACGAGCAGGTCTCCCTGCGCCTGATGCTGCCGCACGCGCTCCATCATGCTCGCCGAATACCAGTGACGAATGACGCGCTCGTGCAGGATCGCGATTGCACGGCGGATTTCATCCAGCGACTTGCCGGCAAACGAGCCGAGCGCAAGCAGATGCGCCTTGTGGCGCGGATACACGCCGCATTTGTAGCCGCAGAAGGCTGCGCCGATGCCCAGCGCCGCGCGCAGGTCGAGCAGGCCGAGTTTGACGCTCGGCAGCGCACACAGCCGGCTCGAGTCCTTCAGTGTCAGCGTGCCGTCGAAGTCGAAAAATGCGATGCGCCTCATGCCTGCGGCAGCCGTGGCAGCAGGTCGCGGCGCATCGTCGCGTGATCTTCCGGTGTGTCGACTTCCATGAACAGGAAATCGCGGAACGTCACGGCGTGAATCCGGCGCAGGTGCATCAGCTGTTGCGTGAGGTCCTCGTGCTCGTTGCGCGTCTTCGCCGTCGAGCGCGTCATCAGCCATTCGCTGATCGCGAGGATGTCGGCGTGATCGGCGGCTGCGAAGCGCACGATGCCGGTCGCTTCGCCGAGGCAGTCGAGGCCGCGCACGAGCGGCGTGCCGTACAGGCCCTTGCCGTGGCGCAGCGCGAGTGCCGGCGCGTCGGTGGCGGCGAATACGAGGATTTCCTCGTTGTTCGTTTCGCGCCGCGTGCAGACGAGCGTGCAGCTTAGTTCCTGCGGCGCCTGCGCGAGTACGTCGAGTACGGCGGCTTCATAGACGATGTCGGCGTCCATCAGCAGTACGCTGGAACGGCCGTCAAGGATCGTGGCCGGGTCGTTGAATGCGATGTGCGCCGAATGTCCGCTGCCCGAGCGCGAAAGGTCCGATGACGGATTCAGTATCCACGTGGCCGGCACGTCCTGCATGGCCTGCAACTGCGTACCGAAGGTCACGTCGTTGCCGACGAGGTAGATTTCCCTCACGCCGCAGCGATGCAGGTGCCACAGGTGCCAGTCGAGAAAGCAGGGGTCGCCCGGCTTGCCCGACAGCGGCAGCAGCGGCTTGGGGATTGAACCGCCCATCCGGTTGCCCTGGCCTGCGGCCAGGATCACGGCTTTATCGGCGAGCCTTGCCATCGGTCGAGTCCGTGCTTCTGTCCGTGGAGATGTCATGGGTGATGTCCTTATGAATGTGCTTGCATATCTGTTCCGTCGCGGCGACGAGACGATTGATGTCGGCACTGCCGAGATCGCCCATCGTCGACAGGCGCACGATGTCGTGTTCGAACTTGCCCTGGCCGGCGTACACGACGAAACCGCTTTCCTTCAGCCCATCGTGCAGCGCGGCGTACGTGAGGCCGTCCGGCAGCCGGAACGACGTGAAGAAACTGGCGTAGCTTTCGTCGGCCAGCAGCGGCCTGAACCCGAGCCGCATGAAACCTTCCCGCAGCTTGCGGGACAGCGCCGCGTAACGATCGCGGCGCGCATCGACACCACCGGCCTCCTCGAGTTCGCGCAGCGCTTCGTCGAGTGCGACGAGCACGTGCACGGCCGGCGTGAACGCGGTGCCGCCACGGCGCTGCTCGCGGTGCAGGCGCAGCAGGTCGAGGTAGACGCTCGTCGCCGCGGTGGTGCCGTCGAGCAGTTCCGTTTGCGCGATGACGAACGCGATTCCGGGCGCCCCGTGCAGGCATTTGTTTGCCGTCGCGGCGCAGGCTGCGATGTTCCAGCCGCGCAGGTCGAGGGCCTCGGCGCCGAAACTGCTCACCGCGTCGACGTACAGCGGTACGCCGTACCGTGCACACGTGGCGCCGATCGCAGCGAGATCGTTCAACCGTGCGGTAGTCGTTTCGTGATGGACGACGAGCACGGCGCTGTAAGCGGCGCTCGCGAGGTGCGTGGCAAGCACGTCGAGCGCTATCGGCGCTTCCCATGCGGTGCTGAACACGTCGAAGGCCTTGCCCTGTGCCTGAAGCATCGCCGCCATGCGTTCGCCGTACACGCCGTTCGCGACGACGAGTGCACGGCCCTCCCGCGGCACGAACGAACCCACCATCGCCTCGACGGCAGCCGTGCCGCTTCCGCTGAGGAGGACGGCAGAATAGGCATCGTCGAGGCCCGGATAGAGTCGAAGCAGGCGCGAAGCGACGGACGCGATCAGCTGTGCGCATTCGGGCTCGCGATGGCAGAGGTCGGTGCGCGCGAGTGCATTGCGGACGCGGGGCGTGAGCGTGACAGGCCCGGGATTCAGCAGTTTCATGTCGATTCTCCGGTCGTGCGCATCCACTGCTCGAAACGCGCGATTGCGGCGTCGGGTCGTATCTTCGGGCGCGGCAGTTCGCTCTTGCAGCCGGCACGGATGGCGACTTCGACGAAGGTGAGGGCAGCAGAACCGGTGTCGAGACTGGTGTCCATCCACTCGGCCATGCTGACCACGCTATCGACGGCCACAGCGCGCGGATAGCCGCAGGCGAGCGCGATCGCAGGGAAGTCCGTGTTGTGGCTGACCGTCGCCTGGCCGCCGGTGCTTTCGTGCTGGCCGTTGTCCAGCAGCACATGCACGAGGTTCGACGGCCGCTCGTTGCCGATCGTCGCCAGCGCCCCGAGGCGCATCAGCAGCGCGCCGTCGCCATCGACGACGAAGATCCTGCGCCGGGGCTGCGCGACGGCAAGGCCGAGCCCCAGGCTGGACGCGCAGCCCATGCTGCCCACCATGTAGATCTGGTTCGCATGGTCGCCCAGCGCATAGAGTTCGCGGCCGGTGAAACCGGTACTTGCGACGATCACGTCCGTGCTGCGCAGCCGCTGGCGCAGGGCCTCGAGTACGTCGCTGCGCCAGGGCAGCATCGCTTGCGAGGCGCCGCGCCTGTCTGTGAGCGTGCCACGTGGATGCGGCGTGGGCACCGCCGCCTGCAGCGCGTGCGCGGCCACGGAGCCTTTTTTCATGACGAGAACGTATGGCGTGCGTGCCTGGTCCATGTGCCGTGTCGCGCGCGCCAGCGTGGACGCGATCTGCGCGGCATCGGTGGGGAAGTATTCCCACGGCAGCTGCATCAGGTCGAGCATCGACGTCGTGATCGCGCCCATCAGTTCGTGCTGCGGTTCGTCGGCCGGCCCGCCGGGCTCGCCGCGCAGCGTGACGATGACGAGCACGGGGATTCGCAGGATGGCATTCAGCGACGTCAGCGGATTCACCGCGTTGCCGAGCCCGGAATTCTGGAACATGACGACGGCCCGCATGCCGCCGATCTGTGCGCCGCTGGCGATCGCGAGCGCGTCGCCTTCATTGGCGGCGCCGACATATCGCAGGTTCGGCGCATCGATCACGTAGTTGATGAAAGGCTGCAGGTATGAGCACGGCACGCCGGTGTACAGGCCGAAACCTGCGGCGGTTGCCTGCGTGATGAAGTCTTCTGCCTGGATCATCGTGGCCTCGTGTCAGCGGTTCGCGGCGGCGACGAGGTCGGCGACGTGGTCGACGTCGAACCAGCCGCCGGTCACGTACACGACACGCACGGGATGGCCGTCGGCCTGCAGGCGCGCGATGAACTGCGGCAGGCTCATCGTGCGGAATTCCGGACTGCGTGACAGCCGGTCGAGCAGTTTCGCGGCAATCGCGCTGCCGGCCTTCGACATCTTCAGCAGCCCGATCCATTCGCCGTGCGCGCCGGGCTCGGCGCTGTCACAGAACGAGACGAGCTCGACGCGGCGATTGTAGTGCCGTGCCGAGTGCGGTTCCGAGCAGATCACGCCATCGGCGCCAGCGCTGCGCGTCCATGCATAATCGACGGCGATGACGAAGTCGCCCTCCGCATCGAGCAGTTCGTCGAGCATGTATTTCTTGAACAGGACGTCACCGTACGATACCAGGCAGGTTTCTCGCAGCAGCGGCAGCGCGCAGTGCAGCGAGGCGAGCTCGCCGGTTTGCTCGTAGGCATCGTTGTCGAAAAATTGCGCGCCGGCGGCCTGCACCGTTTCCTTCATGTAGCCGCGCACGACGCCGATCTCACGCACGCCGGCCGCGCGGCAGGTATCGATGATGTGGTGCAGCAGCGGCTTGCCCTGGATCGCCAGCATCGTCTTCGGCTTGTCTGACGTGAAATCGCCCAGTTCGACGCCGCGTGACGCGGCAAGGATGATTGCGCGGCTGTGCTCGGCAGAGGTGCTTGGCATGTAGCGGCTTTCCGCCGTCTCGAGTTCGTCCTCGCCCTGCAGACGAAAGACTTCCGACAGCGGCGCGACATTCGCCTCCACCTGCAGTAGCGACTGCTCGCGGAAAATCTGTGCGGCCGTGTGCTGCATTGCCGACAGCGCCGAGCGCATCAGGTGGTTGGCCCAGATGATCAGCGATACGTTCGCCTCGCGGAATACCTCGGTCGGCGTCGAGAAGTACTTCGTCGGCACGATGACGACCGGGTGGCGGTTGCCCCATTCGTGCAGGAACTCGAGGATCTCCGACGGATTGCGCAGCGCGGAATGGATCAGGATTGCATCGGCACCCGCCTGGCGATACAGCTCTGCACGCTGCAGCGCTTCCTTCATGCCCCAGCCGGCGATCAGCGCTTCGACGCGCGCGACGATGCAGAAGTCGTCGTGTGGTGCTGCGTCCTTGCCGGCCTTGATCTTGCCGGCGAACTCGTCAGGGTTTGCGAGCGGTTGGCCGGCACTGCGAATCAGGCTGTTGGTTTTCGGAAATATCTTGTCCTCGATGCACACGCCTGCGGCGCCACGCTGGTCGAGCTTCCTGACGAGCCGGCGCATCGAGTTGAAGTCACCGAAGCCGGTATCGCCGTCGACGAGGATGGGAATCTGCGTCGCATCGGCCATGAACTCGACGACTTCGAGGATCTGCGTCCAGCTCGCTTCGTTGTGATCGCGCACGCCGAGTGCCGCGCTCATCGACAGGCCCGACGCCCAGATGCCCTCGAAACCGGCTTCCTGCACGATCTTCGCGCTGAGGCCGTTGTGCGCTTCCATCAGGAAACGCAGGTCCTTCGACGTGATCATTTCCTTCAGGCGGGTGGTTCGGGGTGGATTAACGAGTGGATTAAGGGGTGGAGCAGGGGATGCAGTAGCCATGCTGATGCCAATGTAGTGTATGCCGCGCGAGCGGGCCCGGGACCTTGCGGTCAACGTATCGAAAATATCCTGATGCCAAGCGCATCCGCCATCGCGCGCGCGATCGCCGAAAGGCGTGCGAGCGTCACGATGATACAGAATCCGAGGCAAAGCGTTGCAAGCGTTGCGTGGACGTACGAGGGCAGCGCAAGCGCGATGCTGGCGGCGTGGGCGCACAACAGCACGCCGGGAACGAGCATCGACCATTGCAGCGCCGGCGGGGCGCGATCGAGCAGGTTGTGCAGCACGAGTTCGCTGACGAGGCGGGCGCCGAGCAGGCCGATGCCGAGCAGGTACATCAACAGCAGACCCGCGTCGGCGACGATCAGCGCCGCGAGCGCAATGAGCATCACCAGCACCAGCTGGCCGCGCGCCTGCCATAGCGTGGCCCAGCGCGCGCCGGCGCTACGCGCGCGCGTTACGCTGAACAGCATGCCGGACCAGCCGACGCCCACGACGGCGACGAGCGCGAGCAGGTCGCTGTAGCGCAGGCCAGCGACTGGCGTGGCCTGCTGCCAGAACGGCGTGCCGAGGACCGCGGTAGCCAGGTGGATCGCCATGCACAGCACCTGCGCTTCCGCTATCGACGTCCCGTTGCCGAGATACAGCAGGCGCGTGTGGTGCACTTCCCAGTGCAACAGGTAGTTGTTGAGCAGTACCGTCGCGAGCAGGAAGCAGAATACGGCGTTGACGCCCATGCCCATCGACGCCGCTGCACCGATGAACACGAACTGGATCGTCAGGATGTCGAGCGCATGGTCGAGCCAGCTGCCGAGCGGCGAACTCGTGCGCGTGCGGCGTGCCTGCTTGCCGTCGAGCGCATCGAGTGTCTGGAACAGGAACACGCCGAGCATCGCGGCGATGCAGGCCCACCAGGGCTGCGCCTCGCTCAGCGTCGGCGCGAGGTGGATCTGTACGAGAGTCGGAACCAGCGTGGCAAGCGAACCTGCCACCGTCAGCGTGTTCGGCGCGATCGTGTCCGGGACGAAGCGCGCGGCGAATTCCCACCACGGATTCAGCAGGTGCGAGAGCGTCGAGTGGTCTTCCTGCGGCGACGGGCGGTTGCCGCGCAGCAGTTCGACATCTGACGGTTGCAGGGATGGCATGTCGTGGCGTCGCCCCGGGTGGCCGTTACGCCGGCTTTCGCGCGAGCAGGATCGACGAGCAGTAACGGTCGGTCACCGGAAAGCGCGCCGCCATCGGGGCAAAGGCATCGAGGTTGACCGTGCTGAGTTTGCTGAGGATGTGCGTGAAGAATCCGGACTGCATGCCCCACTGCATGAGGTCAGGCAGCGTCGCGAACGTGATGTCCTTTTCGAACCGCTCGTTCGCGACGACTTCGAGTCCCGCACTTTCGAGAAGGGCCGCGAGGCTGTCGCCGTCGACCGGGGCCGGATTCATCGCCTTGATCACGTCGGGCGGCAGGATCGTGCTCGCCGCTGCATGGATCACGCGGAACGACTCGTAAGTCGTGCTCGCGATCGACAGGTAGGCCCCTGGCTTCAGGCTGCGCGCGAGGCTTGCGATGACGTCTGCGGCATTGATGTACGTCGTCAGGAAGTGCATCAGCGCGAGATCGATCGTGCCGGCACTGAAGTGGCGTTCGACATTGGCGGCGTCATCGAGGACCGTGCGGATGAAGGGATGTTTCTGTGCGGCGATTTCCAGCATTTTCGGCGAGATGTCGATGCCGACGAACTCCGCCTGCGGTAACACCCCCGACAGGTCGGCCAGCGAGGCGCCGGTGCCGACAGCGAGGTCGACGACGCGCGCATTGGCGGGAAATTGCGTCGTCCCGGCCAGTGCCTGCCGCAGCTGGCGCGCGGCTACGGCACGTCCGCCGGCAAGCAGGCCAAAGGCGTCGAGATCGTAGGTGTCGGCGACGTGGTTGTCGTACAGGTCTGCGACCAGGGCGCCGTCGAGGGCCTGGGCTTCGAGAGTGTGGTGCATGGCAGCTTCCGGAGTGTGTGATGCTTCTTGTTTCTTTCCGATTTTCTGCTGCCAAGTGATAATCCTTGCAGAACAGAAACCGAAATCCTTTTGGGTTCGAGCGTTACTGAAGTCCCGTTGATATGGCGGTGGCCGGGTATGCGCTCGGCGCGCATTATTTCCCATATCGCTCGCCGGGTTCAATGTCGGTTTTCGTCGCGGCGCGCGACGCATGGGGTTTGGATGAACGATAGGTCAGGGGCGAGTAGAGCGACGGAGATGAGCGTCAAGGGCAAGGAGATCCGCAGGCTCGTCGCCGGCAACGGCGGCTTTCTGTTCCTGAGCTTTGCGGCCTGTGCGTTGATGAACGCGCTGCCGCAAATCTTCTATGCACGTCATGCAGGCGAGCAGCGTGCGCTGTGGCTGTCGGCCAGCCTGTTCCTCGCTGCGATCCTCAGCCTGCTCGGTAATCGCGCTGCACAGGCCGACTCGCCGTTCATTCGCTCACGCACGGTGTTTTACGGCAGCGCGCTCGCGACGATCGTCCTCGTGCTCGCGTGCGCATGGCAGACGGGCATACCCGTGCCGCTCTACTTCGCATGCCAGCTAATGCTTGCATTCGTGATGGCCTGCTTCCTGCAACTGCTCGATCGTGCCGTCAGCGAATCCGCGGGCGATGCACATCGCAGTACGAACGACCTGCTGACAAACCTGTTCCGCTTCGGCGGCATGTTGCTCGGCCCGCTCTGGTTCTGGCTGTTCGAGCCGGGGACCGTGCCAGCCATGCTCGGCACGCTGCTGCTTGCCTGCAGCGTGGTCGCAAGCCTGCGCGTGATGGACGGACGCGCAGCAGGCATCCCGACGCCGATGGCCGCGGGCGGCCGCAGCGCGTTCGCAGAACGTGTGTTCCTGTGTTTCGCGGTAATGGTTTACGCGACGTATGGCCTGCTGTCCGCGTCGCTGGCGTACCTGTTGACCGAGCTGTCGGGACAGGATGCAAATCGGCAGGCCCTGCTGCTGATCGTGCTGATATTCGCCGCGGCGCTGGCTTTCACGGCGCTATGCCTTGCGTTCGGGCTGCGCCTGAACCGGCGTGTGATGCTCGTCGCGCCGGCCATCGTCGCCGTGTCCGGATTCGTGCTGCCACAAATGCTCGTGTCGGGGATGGCAATGCAGTTCGCCGCCTGTGTCGTGTTTGGAATCGGTTATGGCACGTACATGCTCGTGCTGCGTGACGTGCTGTCGGATTTCGCGCTGCGCAGGCGCAGTTCGCATTACATCGCCTCGTTCAACAACGTGCCGAACTACGGCGCGATACTCGGCTTCGGCCTGATGGCGATCATCGCGGTGGCAAGCAGGCTCGGCGGACTTTCCTTTGCCGGCATGGTGACCCTGTTCGTGAGCGCCTTCGCCTGCGTGCAGATCGCGCTGGCGTTGTACTTCCTTGCCGCTGCAGGTAACGGTGGCCTGGAGTCTGCCGCGGCCGAGCCCGAGGACGCGGCGCGCGGCGCGATGCCGCGGTGACGCAGCGGATCAGTCCGTGAACTGCTCTGTGTCGATTTCGGGCTGCGTGGCGGCGTTGTAGCGCGCACCGGACACGGTGTGGCGGTTTATCAGGGCGTCGAGCTTCGCGACCTGGCCGGCACTCAGTTTCACGTCGATCGCACCGAAGTTTTCCTGTGCATACGCGAGGTGGCGCGTGCCCGGAATCGGAATGATGTGCTCACCCTTCGCGAGCACCCATGCGATCGCGAGCTGTGCCATCGTGCAGCCAGCTTCGTCGGCAATCTTCTTGTATGGCGGCAGCAGATCGAGGTTCTTCGGATAGTTTTCGGCGCTGAAGCGCGGGAAGTGGTTACGGATGTCACCGGCTTCGAACTGCGATTTCGGGTCCGTGAGCTTGCCGGTGAGGAACGCGCGCGCGAGCGGCGAGAACGCCACGAACGCAATGCCGAGTTTCCTGCACTCATCGAGCACGGCGATTTCGGCGTTGCGGCTCCACAGCGAGTACTCGGTCTGCAGCGCCGTCAGCGGGTGCACGGCATGCGCACGGCGCACGGTTTCGGCCGAGCATTCCGACAGGCCGATGGTCCTTACCTTGCCCTCTTCGACAAGTCGAGACAGCTCGCCCACGCTGTCTTCGATCGGCACGTTGAAGTCGCGGCGATGCAGGTAGTACAGGTCGATGTGGTCGGTCTGCAGGCGTTTAAGTGCGCCTTCGGCGACTTCGCGGATCTTCGCCGGCGTGCCGTTGATCTCGCGCTTGCCGTCGGCGTTTTTCCATATGCCGCATTTGCTCGCGAGCACGTAGTCGTTGCGGCGGTTCTTCAACACGCGGCCGAGCAACTCCTCGTTCTTGCCGAAGCCGTAGAGTGCCGCGGTATCGAGGAAGTTGTAGCCGATGTCGAGGGCCGCCGCGAGCGTGCGCTCGGCTTCGGCGGGGTCGGGCGTGCCATAGGCATGCGACATGCTCATGCAGCCGAGGCCGATGGCGTTGACGGTAAATGGGCCGAGTTTGCGGGTTTGCATGACTGCTCCTCGTACTGAATGATTGCCGGAGATTGTAATGCAGCGCGGCCGCCCGGTGGCCTTTAAAAAGCCGTCAGGCTAGCCCAAATGAAAAGGGCGGAATGATCCGCCCTTGTACTGCCGTGCTTGCCGCTTACTTAGTCGCGTTCAGCGACTGCTCGAGCCGGTCGAGCGTTTCCATTGCCGGCAGGCACTGCGCGATCGAGGCATTCGGTTCGCGGCCTTCCCTGATTGCCGCGAAGAATTCACGGTCCTGCAGTTCGATGCCGTTCATCGACACGTCGACCTTCGATACGTCGATCTTGTTCTCCTTGCCGTCGAACAGGTCGTCGTAGCGCGCGATATACGTGCCGTTGTCGCAGATGTAGCGGAAGAACGTGCCGAGCGGACCGTCGTTGTTGAACGACAGCGACAGCGTGCACACGGCGCCGCCCGCGGTCTTCATGCCGATGCTCATGTCCATCGCGATGTTCAGTTCCGGATGGTGCGGGCCCTCGAGCGCGAAGCAGTGCTTCACCGGTTCGCCGGTCTGGTACGAGAACAGGTCGACCGTGTGGCAGGCGTGGTGCCACAGCAGATGGTCAGTCCAGCTGCGCGGCTGGCCGGCGGCGTTCATGTTCGTGCGGCGGAAGAAATAGGTCTGCACGTCCATCTGCAGCACTTTGAGTTCGCCCTTCTTGATCTTGTTGTGGATCCACTGGTGAGAAGGATTGAAGCGGCGCGTGTGCCCAGCCATCGCGACGAGTTTCTTGCTGCCTTTGTTCGCCTCCTGCTGCGCGGCGAGGATCGCGCGCGAGTCCTTGATGGTGTCCGCCATGGGGATTTCGACCTGCACGTGCTTGCCGGCCTGCAGCGACTGGATTGCCTGTGCCGCATGCACCTGCGTGGCCGACGTGATGATCACGGCATCGACGTCCTGCTTCAGGCACTCGGCGAGATCGGTGCCCCAGTGCTTGATGCCACGCTCCTGCGCGGCGGCTTTCGTTGCATCTTCACGGCGGCCGCAGATCGATACGACTTCGACGCCCGGAATGTTCTTGATCGCGTCCATGTGCTTCTGCGCGAACGCGCCGTGGCCGACCATCAATACTTTAGTCATCTCTCCTCCTCAAACGGGTCAGGACCTCTTTATGTGAAAAAAGAAGCCCGACCCTCTGTATATGGAAAACGGGGTCAGGGCCGCTTCATGCGAAATCGGCCCTGATCCAATTTATGGGTGACGCTCAGCGCCTGCGGGCTTTGACCTTTGCCTTGGCGCGGGCAGCGGTCTGTTTGGCTTTGCCGACGACTTTCTTCGTGGCGGCTTTCAGCTTGCTGCCAAACCTGCCGGCAACCTTGCCTGCTTTTCCGGCGACTTTTCCGGCGGCTTTGCCTGCCTTCCCGGCGACCCTGCCTGCTTTCGGCGCCACTTTCTGCTTCGCGGATTTCGCTTTCTCGACGACTTTCGTCACGGCCTTCTTCGCCTGCGCTTTTTTCGCCGGACCTTTCAGGTCGTCGTTCTCGAGAATGATCAGGCCAGCCGCGGTGTTCGACGCCGGCACGTGGTAGTGGCGGTAGACTTCATGCACGTTGTTGTCGCCGAGCGCGGCGCGCATCGTCATCCACATGACCATCTCGATGCCTTCGGCGCCGGCGTTCGTTACGTATTCTTCATGCTTGATGCGGCGCAGGCGTTTCGGGTTCTTCGACAGGTCATTGAGGAACGCGGTATCGAACTCGCGGTTGATCATGCCCGAACGTTCACCGTGGATCTGGTGCGACATGCCGCCGGTGCCAAAGATCACGACGTTGAGGTCTTCCGGGAAGGCTTCTACGGCCTTGCGGATCACTTCGCCCATGCGCCAGCAGCGGTCGCCGGTCGGCACGGGGAACATCACGACGTTGACCGGAATCGGAATCACGGCGAACGGCCAGTCATCGACCTTGCCGCACATGATGTTCAATGGCACGGTCAGGCCATGGTCGACGTCGAGCTTGTTCATCACGCACATGTCGAACTCGTTGATGATCAGCGTTTCGGCGAGATGCCATGCGAGCGCCGAGTGGCCCTTGACGACCGGCACCTGGCGGGGGCCCCAGCCTTCGTCGGCCGGCGTGAATTCATCCGCGACGCCGATGCCGAAGGTCGGGATCAGGTCGAGCGTAAGCGCGCTGCCGTGGTCGTTGTAGATGAGGATCGCCACGTCGGGCTTGTGCTGGCGCAGCCATTCGCGCGCGGGTTCATAACCGTCGAACAGCGGTTTCCAGTAGTCATCCTGCGTGAGCCCCTGGTCGAAGGCGGCGCCGATGGCGGGAACATGTGAACAACCGATACCTGCAGTAATTTTTGCCATCTGGGTTTAGCCCTGTTTGCTGAAGTCTTTGCCGGACTTGTTGGAGATGCAGCGGATCTTGCCTTTGTTTTCCGATTTGTGGAGGTTGCCCTTCGTCGTGCGGCCGCCGTCCATCATCATCGCGCGGTACTGGTCCTGGCCCTGGCCCGTCATTTCGCCGGCCATGTACTGGAAGGAGCGGCCGAGCGTCGCGCCGAACTTCGACATGTAATAGATGTTCGCGCCGTTCTTGATCATGCCGAGCCAGTCGCGCTCCAGCACGCAGCGGCGCTGTTCGGCGGTGAGTTTCGGGAAGCGGCTGTCGAGGTAGCCGGCTTCGTCGGCGAGGAATGCCTTGCGGTTTTCTTCCTTCGACATCGACGAGCAGAACGTGTTGAGCCAGTAACCCTGGCGGCAACGGTCCGCGTTGAACAGGTAGGTGCCGGGCACCTCCTCGAATTTCGCCTTGAGCGCCTGAATTTCTTTGTAGTCCATGGTTGAGCCTGTGATGGTTGGGTGAGAGTGGGTATGGGTAAGCTGTTTACTTCAGGTCGTCGAGCGAGTCCACGTAGGTGAGGCCGACTTTCTCCAGACGCTCGCGCATCTTGTAGATATCGAGGCCGAGTTCGCCTTTTTGTAGTTTTTCGCGCTTGGCGATTTCAGCTGCTTCGCGCTCCTTTGCCTTGTCGCGCACGGCCGGCGCATGCTTGCGCTGCACGACGCACACGCCGTCTTCGTCAGCGACGATGACGTCCCCTGGATTGACCAGCGCACCGGCGCAGACGATCGGTATGTTCACCGAGCCGAGTGTTTCCTTCACCGTGCCTTTCGCGTGGATTGCCTTCGACCAGACCGGGAAGCCCATTTCACGCAGGTCGCGCACGTCGCGCACGCCAGCGTCGATGATGAGGCCTTTGACGCCGCGCGCCATGCAGGAATGCGCGAGCAGGTCGCCGAAATAACCGTCGGTGCTGTCAGCCGTGATGCCGACGACGAGGATGTCGCCCGGTTTGCACAGCTCGATCGCGACGTGGACCATCCAGTTGTCGCCGGGCTGCGCGAGAATCGTCACGGCGCTGCCTGCGATGCGATTCGTTCCCCACACCGGACGCATGTAGGGCGCCATGAGGCCCACGCGGCCCTGCGCTTCGTGCACGGTGGCGACGCCCATGGAAGCGATGTCGTCGATGACGGACTGATCGGCGCGGGGAATGTTGCGAACGGCTGTAGGTTTGTGCATGTGGCTGATGTCCTGGGCTCAAAAAATGGTCGCCATTATATGCAGGCCCGGGAAGGGGCTCAAAGCGGATTGTTTGCGCTGGATCAGATGCTTCCATTCGGTTCCAAAGGCCCCGGGCATCACAGATAATGCAGGCCCGAAAGACACTGGATTTCCGCCTTCGCCGGAATGACGCATCTCACCGCCGTCGTTCCCGCTTCACCGTTTACATTCCCGTGAAGCAGGACTCCATGTCGTTTACAGCTGAATGAGGAGCAAATATGAAGGGCATTCCCTGCCTGCTGATGCGTGGCGGCACTTCCAAAGGTACGTATTTCCTGGCCAGCGACCTGCCGTCCGATCCGAAGGAGCGTGACAAGGCTCTGCTCGGCATCATGGGATCGCCCGACAAGCGCCAGATCGACGGGGTAGGGGGCGCACATCCGCTGACGAGCAAGGTGGCGATCATCAAGAAATCGGAGCGCCCCGGCGTCGATGTCGACTACCTGTTCGTGCAGGTCTTCGTCGACGAAGCGAAGACGACGACGAGCCAGAACTGCGGCAACATCCTCGCCGGCGTCGGGCCGTTCGCGATCGAGAAAGGCCTCGTCGACGCGCAGGACGGCGAAACGGTCGTCACCGTATACATGGAAAACACCGACAGCGTCGCGAAGCAGCGCATCATGACGCCGAACAGGAAGGTGCAGTATGAAGGTACTGCCGCGATCGACGGCGTGCCCGGTACGCACGCGCCGATCATGATCGAATTCCTCGACGTAGCCGGTTCGAGCTGCGGCGCGCTGTTTCCGACCGGCAACTTCACGGATGTCGTGAATGGCCTGAAGGTGACGATGGTCGACAACGGCATGCCGGTCGTCATGATCGACGCGAAGGATCTCGGCCTGCAGGGCGACGAAAGCATCGAGGCGCTCGAAGCCAATACGGAACTGAAGAAGACGATCGAAGCGCTGCGCCTTGCCGTCGGCCCGATGATGAATCTCGGCGACGTGAAGGACAAAACGGTGCCGAAGATGACGATCGTCTCGCCGCCGAAAGCCGGTGGCATCCTGAACACGCGCAGCTTCATCCCGCATCGCGTGCACGATGCCGTCGGCGTGCTTGCCGCGGCGAGCGTGGCAACGGCTGCGAACATTCCAGGTGCCGTGGGCCACGACATCGCGACGATCCCGGATGGCAAGCGCCGCCTGTGCGAGGTCGAGCATCCGACCGGCACGATGGGCGTCGAAGTGGTACTCGCCGACGATCCGAACGAACGCGTTCCGAAGAGCACGTCGATCATGCGCACCGCGCGCCTGCTGTTCGCAGGCACCGCGTACTATATCGATCGCTGATCCCGCCTTCCAATCGCTTGTCTCCACAACAGTTGCGCTGCTCGCTCGACTCGCGCAACTGTCGTGTGGAATTCCAGATTTCCTGCACGGATTTTCCCCTTTTAATGATGTATTCTTTGCACATCGAAGCCGGAGCAGAAGTCCTTGACCACGAACAAGGACAGGATCCGGGCAGGGAGTAGACTGAAGGCATGAACACTCTCACCACGTACATTCGCACCTGTGCTCGCTCTGCGCCGCTGCTTCTCGCGTGCGCACTTCCTGCGTTCGCCGCCGAACCGAAGGCGAACGAGCCGATCCAGCCCATCGAGTATCCGAAGGATCTGGATGATGCGAAGGTCGAGCTCGGCAAGAAACTGTTTTTCGATCCGCGCCTGTCGAAGTCGGGCTGGATCTCCTGCAACTCGTGCCACAACCTCAGCATGGGTGGCACCGACAACCTCGTGTCGTCGATCGGCCACGGCTGGGCGGAAGGTCCGATCAACTCGCCAACCGTGCTGAATTCGTCGTACAACATCGCGCAGTTCTGGGACGGCCGCGCGAAGGACCTCATCGAGCAGGCAGGCGGCCCGATCGCGAATCCCGGCGAGATGGCGTCATCGCACGATCTTGCCGTTGAAGTGCTGAACACCATTCCCGGTTACGTCAGCGAGTTCGAAAGCGTCTATGGCTCGAAGCCGATCGCGATCGACCAGGTCACGGATGCGATCGCCGAGTTCGAACGCACGCTCGTCACGCCGGATTCCAGGTTCGACCAGTGGCTGAAGGGCGATGAACATGCGCTTACAGAGCAGGAGAAGGAAGGCTACGACCTGTTCAAGATCACCGGCTGCATCGGCTGCCACAACGGCCCGTCGGTCGGTGGCGGCGCCTTCCAGAAAATGGGATCGTTCAACCGCTTCGAAACGACGAACCCGTCGGTGGGCCGCCAGGCCGTCACTGGCGATCGTTCGGACCGCATGCGCTTCAAGGTGCCGAACCTGCGCAACATCGAGCTGACGTATCCGTACTTCCACGATGGCAGCGTGCGTACGCTCGAAGACGCCGTGAACACGATGGTATGGGTGCAGCTGAACCGGAAATTCTCGGAAGAGGGCACGGCGAAAGTGGTGGCCTTCCTGAAGACGCTCACGGGCAAGCAGCCCGAATTCATGTTGCCGCAGCTGCCGCCGTCCGGGCCGAGTACGCCGGCGCCGCAGCCTTTCCCGCCAGCGCCGGGACAGGTCAGTGCAACTCCTCCGGCGACTACGGTAGATGACCGGCCCGCGGTCGTCGTCCCCGAAACAGAAGGTCCCGCTGCAGGCGAAGGCTGATCGACGCCGCCCGCGCAAACCTGCCATGCATGTGATGCGGCCCCTCAGGGGCCGCACTGCATTCAGCGCGGCGTAAACGTGCTGACGGTGAATTCGAGCGGGTTCGTGCTCGTCAGGTTCAGGCGCACGTTCGTGAAGGCTCGCGTGCCGTTGCGCACGGATGGCAGCGTCAGCACGCCCGCGGCAAAGGTTGCGCGTTCCTGGCCGGTATCCGCGATGCCTTTCAGCTTGCTTCGATCGACAGAAAACACGAGGCCCGCGCGGCCCGGGATGTAGGCCAGCGTTGCTTCATACAGCACGCCATCGACGAGCACCGGGAAGATGACCGTGCTTCCACAGAATTCCGTCAGCGTGTCGCCGGGGCTCGTCAGCGAGCACTGGTACGGCAACAGGCCTGGCAGGCGCTGCGTGCGATACGCACGTTCGACGACGACGAAGTCGGAGAAGTCGGCGTCGGTTTCGGTGGGACCCATGTCGACCGGCATTTCGCCGAACGCGCCGCCGAGGATTCCGCTGAAATTGCCGATGCGCAGGCCCGCAATCCTGTCGACGACGTCCATGCCCTGCACGACTTCGCCGAAGACGGCGTAACCAGACGTCGTCGTGCCGTCGAGGCCGGTATTGTTCGCAAGGTTGATGAACCACTGGTTCGTCGCGCTGTTCGGATCGCTCGTACGTGCCATCGCGAGCGTGCCACGCAGGTTCGAACGCGACGACTCATTGACGACGGGCGCGTCGACGGCAATCGCCCCGCTGAAACGTGCCGGGTCAGGCGCACCGGAGAAGCCGCCACCCTGGATCACGAAGCCGGGCACGCTGCGGTGCACGAGCGTCGTGTCGTATGCGCCGCGATCTACATAGCGCAGGAAGTTCGCGACGGTCAGCGGCGCGACTTCGGGATCCAGGTCGAAGCAGATGTCGCCATGGTTCGTGTCGAAACAGACATAGTCTTCAGCGTGGGCAGCGTGCGAGAAAATCCCGAGCGAGAGAGTGAGTACGGCGAGAATGGAAGGACGGCGGAGAACGGCAACTACGCTCATGAGTGAAACCCGGGCGAAATGAAAAGAGAGGGGGAGAATACAGGAAAAAGGCGAAAGGACCGGAACCCTTTCGCCTGTTTTGCCGGCGTGATGGCAAATGCGCCCGAGGGTTCAGGCGCAGCGAATCACTCGCCGTCCTTGAAGCAGTATGCGCAGATCTTGTTGCCGTCTGGATCGCGCAGGTAAGCGGCGTACGACGTCGGCGTGAATGCACGCGGACCCGGTGCGCCTTCATCCTTGCCGCCATTCGCGAGGCCTGCTGCATGGAACTCACGCACGGCTGCGCGCGTGGGCGCGGCAAACCCGATCGTGCCGCCGTTCGCGTACGTCGATGGCAGGCCGTTACCCGGCTTCAGGACGACGAACTCTGGTGCGCCCGCGCCATACAGCGTTGCTGTCGGGCTCAGCGGACCGAGGTTGTTGATGCCCAGCTTGCCGAGGGCTGCCGTGTAAAACTTGTTGGCCTTGTCGAGGTCGTTCGTGCCGACGCAGACGTGCGTGAAAATTGCCATGTAACGTATTTCCCAGTGGTGTGAGGTGTGACGAGCGCGGCGATTATAGGGGGCTGTCGCGGCGTTTTGAAAGGGTGTATGTTCGGTCGCGAATCGGCGCCGGACACGGAAAATACAAGCCTTTCGCAACATCGCGATGCGCGGCGCAAAGTGTCATCGGGAAGAAAATGAGTTACGCGTGGCTGTCGTCGAGCCGGTACGCGATGCCGTCACTAACCGACGGAGATTCATCAAATACGTTCGGGAACGTCATAGGAGAACAATGATGAACAAACGTGAATTCCTGCATGCGGGCGCCGGCCTCGCGCTCGCCTCGGTTGCTTCGAGCAGCAGTGCTGCTTCCTCATCCGTGGCGCTGACGCGCGAGGAATACCAAACCTACGTCGATCTGTTCAACGCCAACGATCCGCGTTTCATCGAGTACTACCACCCCGATGTCGTGCTCGAACTCCCCAGTTCCGAAATTCGCGGCGACACCGGCATCCGCGACTTCTATGCGAACGTGAAGAAGTACATCAGGGAACAGGTCGATGTGACGGTGTTCGTGGCCGATGAAAACACGGTGGCCGTCGAGATTCCGACGCGCTTCGAATGCATCGCGGACTGGGAAGATTCGTTCTGGGGCGTGCCGCTGAAGAAGGGGCAGGTGATGCGCATCATCAGCTTCGGCTTCTACCAGGTGGAAGAGCGCAAGTTCAAACACATCAAGTCCGCGCGCTACAAGATGATCCACGACTGGCAGTTCGAGCAGGCCTGAGCGGTTTGGCAGACAGCGTGAGATTTATGCAGACAGCGATTCACGATATTTCCACAATGCGCCGCGGGTATCTTACTTAGAATCCGTTGCGGCGAATCCTCATTCGCGTTTGATCAGAGCTGCAGCGCCATCGTAGCGGCCACCGAAATCCTGGAGTTTCCATGCGCAACCTTCTCTCGCGTCGTTCACACCTCGCACACGCATTCCTGCTGAAGCCACTTGCCGTGTGCGTGTTCGGCGCGCTGACGCATTCGGCACAGGCACAGGATGTAGCCACCGGTACCGACCTGTTCAATGCCACCTGCGCCCATTGCCATGGTGCCGACGCGAAGGGTGCGCAGCTCGGACCATCGCTGCTGCCGCGTGTGAATCGTGAAAACGACGCCGAGCTGATCGCGTTCCTGAAGACTGGCAACCCGCAGAAGGGCATGCCACCGGCGCCGCTGCAGGAGAACCAGTTCCCCGACCTGCTTGCATACCTGCGCCAGCTCGCGTCGAGCGTGCCCGGCGATGCGCCGGAAGGCGTCACCGACAACCGTTATGCGTCGACGCCTCGCATCGACGACTTCACGCCCGTTACCGAAGAGATGCTGTTGAACCCGTCGCCGAATGACTGGCTGTGGTTCAGCCGCACGGCCGATGCGCAGCGTTACAGCCCGCTCGACCAGATCGATACGGGCAACGTGGATCGACTCGGCCTCGCGTGGTCGCGTGGTTTGCCGGAAGGCGTCACCGAAACGATTCCGACCGTGTACGACGGCGTCATGTACATCACGCTGCCCGGCGGCAACGTTGCCGCGCTCGATGCCACGACCGGCGACACGATCTGGCAGTACAACCGCGACTACGTGAATCCGGGCACCGGTGGCGCCAGCCGCTCGAAGACGCTCGCGATCTTCGAAGACATGGTCTACTTCACCGCGCCCGACGAAACCATCGTTGCGCTGGACGCGAAAACCGGCGCAGTGCGCTGGGAAGCGCCGACGGACGGCCGCGGCAACACGACCGGCGCCATCGTCGTCGAAGGCAAGGTGATTTCGAGCGGTACCTGCGGCGGTCGCGATACGACGCGCGAAAGCTGCAACATCACTGCACACGATGCACGCACCGGCGCGCTCGCGTGGAAATTCATCCTGACCCAGGCGCCCGACGATACATTCCCGGGTCGTGACACCTGGTATGGCAAGCCGGTTGACGAGCGCCGAGCGTCGTCGTGGGGCCTTCCCGGTTCGTACGACGCCGAAACCCGCACCTTGCTGTGGAGCGTCGCGAACCCGACGCCGTATACGCGCCTCCAGCGCCATGGCGGCGCCGATGCCGTTCCGCTCGAAGCTCCCGTCGATCTCTACAGCAACTCCACGCTAGCGATCGATCCCGACACCGGCACGCTGAAGTGGTACTACCAGCACCTGCCTGGCGACGACTGGGACGAAGACATGAACCAGGAACGCATCATCGTTAGCACGAACGTTGCGCCGGATCCTTCGTACGTCAAATGGATCAATCCGAAAGTCGAGTCCGGCGAACGGCGCGACATCGTCGTGAACGTCGGGGAAGGCGGTGGCCTGTGGGCGCTCGACAAGCGCAACGGCGAATTCCTGTGGGCTACGCCGTTCCCGGAAGATCATCCGAACTTCCTGATCAGCGACATCGACGTCGAAACAGGCAACACGATCATCAACCGGGACGTCATTGCGGACGCGCCCGGCGACCACAACATCGTCTGCTGGTTCAACACGCGCAGTTACTGGCCGAGCGCATACAGCCCGCAGACGAACAGCCTCTACGTGCCGTACATCAAGAACTGCCTGAACATGACGGCCGCGTCGCCGGCTACCGAAACGCTGCCGGCAATGCCTGAAAGTCGCATCGGCATAACGGCACCCGGCGTTCCGCAGGAAGAATTGAACGGGCTCGCGAAAGTGAACATGGAAACCGGCGAAATCACGCAATGGCCGACGGGCGAGATCCCGACGAACAGCGCGATGCTGACGACTGCCGGCGGCCTCGTGTTCTGGGGCGACATCAACCGCCGCTTCCGCGCGCAGGATGCCGAAAACGGCGAGGTGCTGTGGGAAACGATCGTCGGCGGACCGATCTCGATGGGCAACATCACGTACTCGGTGAATGGCCGCCAGTACGTGGCTGTCATTACCGGCAACAACCTGTCGCATCCGGGGATCAACACCGGCACGATGGGGCCGCTGCGGCTGAACATCGACAACAGCCCGACGAGCAACGGCCTGTATGTATTCGCATTACCGGAGTAGCGACCCGGTAAGCTTTGCGCGAGCTCTGCAATTTTTACGCTGCAAGGGAAGGGCCGACGGAATTTCCGCCGGCCCTTCGTGTTTCTGGTGCATGCATTTCATGCGGTAATTTCCGAGCGAATTCGCGTTTTGCGGGCGTGCGTCAATGTTGGTCCGCTCCGTGCATGGCAACTACGCAAGAACGCAGGTCCCTGAAACCGGCGTTCGGCCATGAACCCAAACCAACACATATCGGAGACGCGACATGTCCAGTACCCGGGATCAAGCTAAAGGCAAAGTGAACCAGGCTGCAGGCCGTCTGAAAGAGAAAGGCGGCAAGGCCCTCGGCGACCGCTCGATGGAAGCGAAAGGCAAAGGCCAGCAGGTCAAAGGCGTTGCGCAGGAAGCGAAAGGCAAGGTCAAGAAAGTCCTCAACGACGACTGATCGGCACCACGCGCCGCCGCTGCTCACCGGCCATCCTGGTGGCCGGAGAGCTACGCGGCGGCGCTCCTTCCCTGTCCATCCGACAGACCAGCTCATCCTTTCTTCGCTAATACTGTCATCCACGTCTGCTTTATATGACTCCATGTAAAAAATATTTTACATAAAGTCAGAAAATCATTACATTGCCGCCATTCCAACCAGGAGGGCTGGCAAATGAACGATCACGCTGACACTTACTCCATTCGCGAAAAAAACCTGTGGTTCGAATTCCTCAGCGACATTGCCATTGCGCTGTATTACTGGCCAAAGGCGATCCCGTTGATGCTGGCCGGCGATGACGCGCTACGCAGCGGCGCGATGGCGAACCTGATCGCAAGTACGGTGGTCTGGGCGATCGTCGTGACGACGGCACTGTCGATCTTCCTGCATACGCAGCGTAAGCCCGAGCCGATGGACGAGCGCGACTACCTGATTGCGGCTCGCGGCAGCCATGTCGCGGTGCGCATGCTCGTTGCCTGCGTGCTGGTCGTCATCGGCCTCATCGTGTTCCGCGAGCTCACCGATGCTGCGCAGCTCGACGTATTTCCCCTCAGCCCGCTCGTGATCGCGCATCTGCTTCTCGTGTCCCTGATGCTATGGTCGATGACGAGCACGATCATTCGGCTGTTCTGCTATCGCCGGGGCTACTGAGGTGGGCGGCACGCCGATACGCAACAACATCCGGCGCCTGCGCTTCGATGCAAACGAGATGACGCAGGCGGCGCTCGCGGAGCGGGTAGGGGTCACGCGGCAGACGCTGATTGCAATCGAGCAGGCGAAGTATTCGCCGTCGCTCGAGCTCGCGTTCAGGATCGCGAAGGTGTTCGGCGTGCCACTGGACGCGGTGTTCCAGTACGAGGGAGAGGCCTGAAAGCACCGGGCCCCGGACGTCGCCGGGGCCGACGGGTTTACTCGACGTCGTCCAGCCCTTCCGTAATCTCGATGTAGGTTCCCACCGGATCGGTGATGAACGCGATCGTCAGGTTGATGTCGTCGCGGCGTTCAGGCTCGCGCGCGAACGGGATGCCCATGCTGTCCATCTTTGCCTTGAACGCCGCCATGTCGGTGACCTCAAAGCCGATGTGGTCGATCGCCGTGCCCTGCGTGCCGGCCGGTGCCGTGTCGCGCGCAGGCAGGATGTCGACTCGGCCGCCGGGAATCACGGCCGATGGCAGGCCGCGGCGTTCGCCGGTCTCCGCGCCGAAAACATCGACGTACCACTGCTGCAGCGCGGCCCCATCGAGCGCGGCGAGATGCGTGTGGTGGAACACGATCGGCTCCTCCTGCGCAGCGTCGATTGCGAACTCGACGCGCAGGCCGTCGGGCAGGTCGGCGATCACCTGGTTGCCTTCCTCGTTGTCGACCGCGTACGTCACGCCGATCGCGTCGAGCTTCGCCTTGATGTCAGCGTAGCTGTTCACGCTGAAGCCGATGTGGTTCGCGGATGTTTCGATCGACGGACGCGACGGCGCGCCTTCGCGCAACAGGATGTACATGCCGGGGAAGCCGAGCAGCTGCAAACGGCCGGAACTCTTTTCGACGGCGCCGAGCGACTTCCAGATTTCGCGATGTTTCGCGACGTCCGGCACCACAAGGTGCGTGTGGCCAGCACTGATGCCGGCTGCATTCGGCTGCGCCAGTTGTGCCTGTGCCCCTATGCTGCACATCAGCATGGCAGCAAGGCTCGCAATCGTACGTGGCTTCATCGTCATCCCCCGATTTTTAAAATGGGGTCAGAGCCCATTTGTTTTGTTAAGACCTGCGTAGTAATGGGCTCTTGACCCCTGTGACCCTCGCCGTCGCTTCCGCGCAGCCGGGAGTCCAGAGGATTCCCGCCTGCCCAGGAATGACGGGTCAGCGCCTCGCGGCGTTTTGCTTCAGGTCACGACGATGCTTGTGGAGCAATGGCTCGGTATATCCGTTCGGCTGCTCGACGCCTTTGAACACGAGGTCGCAGGCGGCCTGGAAGGCGATGCCGTCGAACTTCGGCGCCATGTTGCGGTAGAACTTGTCGCCACCGTTCTGCTGGTCGACGACGACCGCCATGCGCTTCATCGTGTCCATCACCTGTTCCTTCGTGACGATGCCGTGCACGAGCCAGTTCGCGATGTGCTGGCTGGAAATGCGCAGCGTCGCGCGGTCTTCCATGAGGCCGACGTAGTTGATGTCGGGTACCTTCGAGCAGCCGACGCCGTGGTCGATCCAGCGCACGACGTAACCGAGGATGCCCTGCGCGTTGTTGTCGAGCTCGGCCTGGATCTGCTGTGGCGTGAGCTTGTTCTCGAGCATCAGTGGAATCGTCAGGATGTTGTCGACGCTCGCCGGGTCGCGGGTAGACAGTGCACGTTGCGTGTTTGCAACGTTGATCTGGTGATAGTGGATCGCATGCAGCGTCGCGGCGGTAGGCGAGGGCACCCACGCGCAGTTCGCGCCCATGTTCGGATGCACGACCTTCTGCGCCATCATGTCGGCCATCATGTCGGGCTTCGCCCACATGCCCTTGCCGATCTGCGCCTTGCCGGTGAAGCCGGCGGCGATGCCCGTATCGACGTTCGAATCCTCGTAGGCCTTGATCCACGGCTGGCCCTTCACGGCTTCCTTCGGCACGAAGGGGCCCGCGTACATGCTCGTGTGGATTTCATCGCCGGTGCGGTCGAGGAATCCGGTGTTGATGAAGAAGATGCGGTCCTTCACGGCGCGCACGCATTCCTTCAGGTTCACGCTCGTGCGGCGCTCTTCGTCCATCACGCCGACCTTGATCGTGTTGCGTTTCAGGCCGAAGGCGTCTTCCACGGCATCCATCAGGTCGTTCGCAAAGGCGACTTCCTCGGGGCCGTGCATTTTCGGCTTCACGATGTAGATGTTGCCTTCACGGCTGTTCTTGAACGGTACGTCGTCCTTGAGGTCGTGCAGCGCGCACAGCGTCGTGACCATCGCATCGAGGATGCCTTCCGGGACTTCGTTGCCCTTGCTGTCGAGCACCGCGTCCGTCGTCATCAGGTGGCCGACGTTGCGCACGAGAAGCAGGCTGCGGCCCTGCATGATGACCGTTTCGCCGCTCGTGCCCTTGTAGACGCGATCGGGGCTCAGCTTGCGCGTGATCGTCTTGCCACCCTTGTCGAACTTCTCCTCCAGCGTGCCCTGCATCAGACCGAGCCAGTTGCGGTACGCGGCGACCTTGTCGGCGGCGTCCACCGCGGCGACGGAGTCCTCGAGGTCCTGGATCGTCGTCATCGCGGACTCCATGTAGACGTCCTTGATGTTCGCGTGGTGCTGCTTGCCGATCAGGTGTTGCGCGTCGAACTGCAGCTCGAGATGCAGGCCATGGTTCGCGAAGAGCATGGCGGTGGGCGACGTGAAACCGCCCTGGAAGCCGATGAGCTTGTCGGGGTCGATCAGGCCGGTCGTGGTGCGGTCTTTCAGCTCGCATTCGACGACGATGTGGCCGTTCTCGTTCACGAGATAGTATTCGGTGACCTGGCAGTGACGACCGCGTTTAAGCGGAATCGCCTGGTCGAGGAAGTCGTCGGCGTATTCCATGACCTTCTGGCCGCGCACCGGATTGTAGGCGGCGGTGCGCGCGGCGCCGTCACTTTCGGGAATCACGTCGGTGCCATACAGCGCGTCGAACAGGCTGCCCCAGCGCGCATTGGCCGCGTTCAGTGCATAGCGCGCGTTCATCACGGGCACGACGAGCTGCGGGCCGGCAACGATGCTGATCTCGTAGTCGGAGCTGCGCGTGCCGATCTTGAAATCGTCGCCCACCGGCACGAGGTAGCCGATGTCCTGCAGGAATTTTTTGTATTCGGCGCGGTTCTCGAGGTAATACTTCACGTCATGTTCCCTGTGCCACGCGTCGATCTTCGCCTGCAGTTCGTCGCGCTTCTGCAGCAGCGCGCGGTTGCGCGGCGCCATGCGATCGAGAATCTTGCACAGCGCGTCCCAGAACTGGTCCGGCGAGACGCCGGTACCCGGAGCGGCTTCTTTTTCGATGAAATCGTAAAGCACCTGCGAGATCTGGAGATTGCAGGTCGTGATGTTGTTGTTGGACATGCGGCCCTCAAGTACGGCAATGCCGGGGAAGTAAAGCGGGCGCTATTCTAGCGTCTTGAGACGTCAAAAGGGGACACGGGCGCGAACACCGATGCAGGATCGATTCGCTGCGTCTGGCCGTGGCGCTTCTTTTTGGCCTGATGGCGGGAAACGCTGCAATGACGGCGAGCACGACAAGGTCTGTCCCGTAGCTGAAGCGCCTTCGTAGCGACGCTGTCGCGAGGTGGTCACACGTATATTGGTGCAGGCAATATGAAAATCCGGCGGACTTCCGCGAAAGCTCTTTTACCGAACGCCACTTCGGCTATACTCCCGGCGCTCGCGAGTGTGCTCGCCGCGCGCAGAATCCGGATATAAAACAAACAGATACTCCAGCATTCGGCGCAATTCCACGTCTAGCTACTAGCCCTCAGGAGGCAGTATGAAAAAACTTTCGCAGTCGATCGCGGCCATTACGGCCGTGCTGGCAGGGGGACTTGCGTTCGCGCAGGTGCCGGCACCCGAAGCGCGTACCTACCCGGAAGGCTTCATCACCGGCACCGTGACGAGTGAAAACGGCCCCGAAGCAGGCGTGTGGGTAATCGCGGAGACGAAAGAAACGAATACGCCGTTCATCAAGATCGTCGTCACCGACGACGAGGGCCGCTACGCGCTGCCGGAATTGCCCGACGCCACGTACAACGTGTGGGTGCGCGGTTATGGCCTGCTCGATTCCGCGAAAGTCGAAGGCCGTCCGGGCGACACCGAACTGGACCTCACTGCGCAGGTCGCAACGAATCCCGCCGACGCCGCGAAAGTCTACCCCGGCGACTACTGGCTCTCGCTGCTCGAACCGCCTGCAGCCGACCAGTTCCCCGGCACCGGTCCCGTCGCCGCAGGTGGTAACGGTTACCTCGCCAACAGCATGCAGATCGAAGACGACTGGATGCACGCCTTCAAGAAAGACTGCAACTTCTGCCACCAGCTCGGCAACGAACTGACGCGCACGCTCGACCACATGGACCACCTCGGCTTCGACACGCACGAAGAAGCGTGGATCTACCGTACCTCGCTCGGCGTGCGCGGCGGTTCGATGCAGGGCGCGTTCCTGAGCTTCGGGATGGACGGCATGGCCAAGACGATGGCCGACTGGACCCGCGCTGTCGAAGCCGGCGAAGTGCCCGAAATGCCGCCGCGTCCGCAGGGCGTCGAGCGTGGCGTGGTCGTCACGCTGTGGGACATCGGCGGTCCGCAGGACTTCATGCACGACCTGATCTCCACCGACAAGAACAACCCGACGGTGAATGCCTACGGTCCGCTGTACGCGCATTCGTCCGGCCACGGCACGATCGAAGTCGTCGATCCGGTCACGAACGACAACTACAAATACGTCATCCCGACTCGCGAAGATCCGCGCAACGTTCCCTCGCGCTTCCCGCCGCCGGGCAACCCGTCGAACTTCTGGGGCATGGAACACCTGTGGGGCCTCGAGAACCCGGCTGACCCGCACAACCCGATGATGGGTCCGGATGGCCGCGTGTGGAACACCTCGAAGATTCGCGACAAGCAGCCCGCATGGTGCAGCGATCCGAACTCGACGAACAAGTTCGTGCAGTGGTATCCGCTGACACGCAGCAACCGCCAGGCTTCCGTGTTCGACCCGAAAACGGAGCAGTTCGAGCTGATCGACACCTGCTACGCGACGCATCACCTGAACTTCGCCACCGACGAAGACAACACGCTGTACTTCAACGAGCTGCTCGGGCCGATCTTCGGCTGGATCAACACGCGCATCTGGGATGAAACGCACGACGAGCAGGCAGCGCAGGGCTGGTGCCCGCAGATCGTCGACACGAACGGCGACGGCAAGATCACGAAGCCGTGGAATGCCGCCGGCACCGAAAACCCCGATCCGGCGCTGGACACCGAAGTGAACTACGCGCTGTACAACATCAGTCCCGATCCGAGCAATCCGCGCGTGGTCTGGGGCGCATGGGAAGGCCGCAGCGGCCGTGACCGCGGCGCACTGATTCGCCTCGACATCGGCGACAACCCGCCCGAAACCTGCATGACCGAGGTGTACCGCGTTCCGGAAGGCACGCTGAACCCGCGCGGCATGGATCTCGCGCGCGATGGCACGCCGTGGGCTGCAATGGCTGCGACCTCGCAGTGGATCCGCCTGAACCGCGACAAGTGCGAACGTGCAAACGGACCGGGCACCGACCAGGGCGCGATCTGCGGGGACGATGCCTGGGACGTCTACCAGACGCCGGGTCCGAAGTTCAAAAACTCGAAGTACCCGACGGACTTCCATTACTTCGGCTGGGTCGACCAGCACAACATCCTGGGCCTCGGCAACGATATCCCGGTACTGACGGGTTCGAACTCCGACTCGCTGATCGCGCTGAACCCGGATACCGGTGAATGGACCTACATGCGCGTTCCATATCCGCTGGGCTTCTACCAGCGTGGTCTGGACGGCCGCATCGACGATCCGAACGCCGGCTGGAAAGGCCGCGCGCTGTACTCGAACTACGGCACGCACCTCGTATGGCACAGCGAAGGCGGCAAGGGCTTCGTCGGCAAGGCCGTGAAGATCCAGATCCGTCCGAACCCGCTGGATCATTGAGGCCTGCGTCACCACCGGCGGTAGCGAGAGCGTCATTCCCGTGAAAGCGGGAAACCGCCGGCTGGCTACCCGCTGCCGATGACGATGGAAACTTGTTAGAACTACAACGCCCCTCCTTTGGGGCGTTGTCGCATGAGGGAGTCGAACATGATCACGATCTTTGCTGCTGCCGCCCTTGCATCCGCGGTATCCGCCGCCAACTGCACCGCGCTGACTGGCCATTCGCTCGACAGTGCGCGCATCACGAGTGCTGAACACGTACCGGAAGGTCCCTTCGTTGCACCGGCGAATTCCGGGGCGAATGCCAACGTAGACCAGGCGCCGATCCCCGCGCACTGCCGCGTGCGGATGGTGCTGACACCGACTGCTGAATCGAACATCAACGTCGAGCTGTGGCTGCCCGCCGACGAATGGAACGGACGTTTCCTTGCCGTCGGCAATGGCGGCTGGGCCGGCTCGATCCAGGGTTACGGCGACATGCGCATGGCGCTGCGCCGTGGCTATGCGACGGCAGGCACCGACACCGGGCACAGCGCGGCCGACGGCCCGAACGGCATGTTCGCGCTGAACAACGACGAAAAGCTGGTCGACTTCGCGTATCGCGCGATCCACGAGATGACGGTGAAGTCGAAGGAAGTCATCACGCAGGCTTATGGTGCGGAAGCCGAGTACGCGTACTTCAAAGGCTGTTCGACCGGCGGACGCCAGGGCCTGATGTCCGCGCAGCGCTATCCTGAAGATTTCGACGGCATCATCGCCGGCGCGCCGGCGAACCGGCACATCGACATGCACGTCGCGCAGTCGTACCTGCACATCTTCAACAACCGCAATCCCGAGTACGCGAATTCGTACCAGTACACGGCGAACCTCATCAACCGTTCAGTGCTCCAGGCCTGCGACGTGCTCGGCGACGGCTTCCTGAACGAACCCCGCCAGTGCAATTTCGACTTCCAGGACATCACCTGTCGCAAGGATGCCGGCGATTCATCATTTAGCGAAAGCTGCCTGTGGGAGCACCAGTCGATCGAGACCGCGGACTACTACGGCGAAGGCCTGAAGACGAGCGATGGCGACCTCGTGTTTCCGGGCCAGGCCTATGGCAGTCCGATTCCGCGCCTGCCGTTCGACTTCCAGCCGCCGACACCGTTCCTGTGGGACACGATCCGCATCCTTGGCTTCCAGGATCCGAACTACAGCTGGCGCGACTTCGACCTCGATCGCGACCTGCCGGTGATTCGCGAGCGTGTCGGCTTCGTCGATGCGACCGATCCGGACCTTCGTGCATTCCGCGACAATGGCGGCAAGCTGCTGATGTACCACGGCTGGATGGACACCGCGATCTCGCCGAAAAATGCCGTGCAGTACTACGAGAGCGTCGTGCAGGAAATGGGCGAGACTGACGACTTCCTGAAGCTGTACATGGTGCCTGGCATGGGCCACTGCGGCGGCGGGCCCGGTCCGCACGAATTCGAGCTGCTCACGGTGCTCGAGACCTGGCATGAACGCGGCCAGGCACCCGACGACCTGCTCGGCCGAAATCCCGACAGCAGGCTCGAGCGTCCGCTGTGCCCGTATCCGCAGACCGCGGTTTACGACGGCAGTGGTGACCTGAAGGATGCTTCCAACTGGAGTTGTGAAGCGTTCGAGGAATGAGGGAAGGGCGGCATTCCCAGCCCTCCGGCATAGCCGGAGGGCGTTCTGTTCGCATGCGAAGCGTTGCTTCGCAAACATGCGGCCTTTCCCCAGCCGCCCGGCATAGCCGGGCGTCGTTCGGCTGTCGCGCAAAGCTGCGCTTTGCAAACGCTCGGCCATTCCCAGCCCTCCGGCATAGCCGGAGGGCGTTCGGCTCGCATGCGAAGCGTTGCTTCGCAAACATGCGGCCTCACCCACGTGTCATTTCAAAGCGGTCGCGGATCGTCGAATACCAGTCGCCCGCCAGCCTGCCAACCGGGTCGAGCGTTTCGAAGTCGATCCGCCCGTTCCGGTAAAGCTCGTCATGCACGTGCACGTAGCGCACCTGACCAAGAATCAGATTGCCGGAGCCGGGTCCGCTGCCGAGCCGCACGATGTCGTGCAGCGTGCATTCATAGACGAGCAGCGCTTCCATCACATACGGCGCGGGCACGTGCGTCGCTTCGGCGGCAGCGAGGCCGGCATACGCGAATTCGTCGTTGTCCGGTTCGAGCAGCGCGGCGCTCCTGCTCATCTCCTTCATGAAACGGTGGCTCACGCAGTTCAACGTGAAGCAACGTGAGTCCTCGACGTTCTGCAGCGTGTCCTTCTTGCGTCCGTCGGCGCGCGGCATCACGGAGAAGCCGACGATAGGCGGATTCGAACTGAAGCAGTTGTAGAACGAGAACGGCGCGAGGTTGTTCACGCCGTTGATGCTGCGCGTGCCGGCCCACGCGATCGGTCGCGGAATCACCGAGGCGATCAGGATCTTGTACATCTCCTGTTGCGAGAGCTGTGCGGCGTCGAGAAGCATGGAGGCACTCCGTTCGGGAACGGCTGGATTCTAGCATCGTCGCGCGTTTTGCATGATTCGCTGCGGATTTCCCCGGGCTGACAGCGCAGCGTCCAGCGCAGATAATGGCCGCCTTTTCATGGACGCCACCAACGAGGGAACTTGATGGATACCCTGATCGAAGTCGCCGAGCTCGCCGCACTCATCGAACGCAACGCCGTGGTCATATTCGACTGCCGCTTCGCACTGACGGACCCTGCCGCGGGACGCACGGCGTACCACATCGCGCACATTCCCGGCGCGCACTTCGTCGACATGAACCGCGACCTCAGCACGCCGCACGTGCCCGGCAAGACAGGACGCCATCCGCTGCCATCGAAAACGGACTGGATAGCGCGCGTGCATGCCTGGGGCCTGCAACCCGACATGCAGGTTGCGCTCTACGACGACAACGGCGGCGCCAGCGCCGCGCGCATGTGGTGGATGCTGCAGTGGATCGGCCACAGTAATGCCGCCGTGCTGAACGGTGGCTTGCAGGCCTGGACGGCGGCCGGCATGCCGTTGACGGCCGACATACCCGCGTCTCCTCAGCCATCGTCCTTCGATTACGCGGCGCTGCGTTCGCCTGCCTCGCTCGTGACTGCCAGCCAGATCGACGGCCGCTCGCAACTGCTGCTCGACGCGCGCGATGCGCCGCGTTTCCGTGGCGAAGTCGAACCCATCGATCCGGTGGCAGGCCACATACCCGGCGCGGTGTGCTCGCCGTTCAGCGCGAATCTCGATGCGAACGGCAAGTTCAAAACTGCCGGGGAGCTGCGGGAGAAGTTCGCCGGCGCCGACCGCTTCGACCGTCCGACGGTGTGTTACTGCGGCTCCGGCATCACGGCCTGCCACAACGTACTCGCGCTGCGCGTGGCCGGTATGCCGATGCCGGCACTGTATGCCGGCTCTTGGAGCGACTGGATCACGAACCCGGCGCGGCCGGTCGCGAAAGGCGCCTGACGGTCAGGTCTTCAGTTCCGCGTCTGGATTGCTGCTGCGCACCTGCAGTCCGGCGCCCTTCAGCGCGCGCAGCGCGGCGGCCTTGTCGTCGCGATTCAGGAATCCGCCGAGTTCGATGCTGTGGTTGCCGTCGACCAGTCGCAGTTGCATCGGATCGAGCGGGTGCCGCGCGTCCGTCACCGACACATGCGCGCGCTCGCGTTCGAGCCGCCAGCTGCGTTTTGGCCAGCCGCCAGCAGGAAAGCGTGCACCGACCTGCACGAGCAGTTGCTGCGGCGAACAGGTGATGACCTGCCGCTGGTACGTTCCGTACGACACGCGGTACAGCACCCATGCGACCAGCGCCGCCTCGAGTCCGGAAAAGGGCAGCACGAGCCATGCGCCGATGAAGGCCCAGAGCACGCCGATCGCTAGCGTCATGCCGCAGATGATGAACAGGAACACGCGAGTCTGTGCCCAGGTTGCGGAGCGGTTCGGCAGCAACGTGATGACGGTGGCGTCGGCATGCGTGTCGCTGATGACCATTGCGGCGTGTGCCCGTTCAGGCCGTGAGGCCTTTCGGCGTGCGCGCCGTGACGTCAGCGGCGGGCCGCTCGCTGTTCACGACGAGTTCGCCGTCACTGCGGAAGCGGATGCCGGCGGCATTGGCTTCGTCCGTGTCGATGTGCATTTCCGTCGTGAAGCCTTCCTTGATCCGGACCAGCGTGTGCGCGAAGGCCACCGGCCGTTCGCCATCTACTTTCATGTCGACATAGTCGCCGTCGTGCAGGCCGAGCTTGCGCGCGTCGCCGGGGCTCATGTGGATGTGCCGCGCCGCGACGATGAGGCCGTCGGTGACGAGTTCTCCGGCGGGACCGCGCAACGTGACGCTCGGCGTGCCGTCGAGATGTCCCGAATCGCGGACCGGCGCATCGAGGCCGAGGGCGAAGGTGTCGGTGCGCGATATTTCGACCTGCGTTCTTGTACGCAGCGGACCGAGCACGCGCACGCGTGGAAACCCACCGGCGGGGCCGACCACCTGCACCGTTTCGCGGGCGGCCCAGCCTTCCGACTGTCCGAGCGTGCGCTCGAGCGTCAGCTCGTGGCCTTTGCCGAACAGGGCGTCGGCCGCGGCGCGCGACAGGTGGACGTGCCGCGCCGAAACGGCCACCGGTATGCGTACGGCTTTCGCTTCGGCTTTCGGGCCGGTTACTGCCGTTTCATTTTCCGTGCGTACACTAGTGCCAAGCAGATGCTGCACTTCGCGCGCAATCATGTATTGCTCCTGCGTTCGCGTGACGAGTACGCGCACACGCGAATCGATCGCCTGGATCTCCGGCGCCGCGGCGCCGCGCAGCACGACGGCACGGTTGCGGTCTTCGTCGATGCGCAGGCCGAGGAAGTCGAAACCCGCACAGATGCGGCGGCGCATGTCGGCGGAATGCTCGCCGATGCCGCCGGTGAAGATCAGCGCATCGATCCCGCCTAGCGTCGCGGCATACGCACCGATGTACTTGCGCACGCGGTATGCATAAACGCGCAGGGCAAGCTGCGCATCAGCGTCGCCCGCCGTGGCGCGCGCATCGACCTCGCGCAGATCCTGCGTGCCGGCCAGCGCCTTCAACCCGCTGTCGTGCAGCAGGCGCTGCTCGACGGCGGCCGCATCGAGACCGCATTCGCGCGCGAGGAAGGTGAATACGCCCGGGTCTACGTCGCCGGCGCGCGTGCCCATCACGAGTCCTTCGAGCGGAGTCATGCCCATCGACGTATCGAGCGACATGCCATGGCCGATCGCACACACGCTGGCGCCGTTGCCCAGGTGGCACGACACCAGCTTCAGCTCAGCGAGCGGCCGCGCGAGCGCTTCGGCCGCGCGCAATGCGACATAGTGATGCGACGTGCCATGGAATCCATAACGGCGCAGGCCGTGATCGCGCCATTCGCGCGGCACTGCATACGTCGATGCGTAATCGGGGATCGTGTGGTGGAACGCCGTGTCGAACACGGCCACCTGCGCCAGGTTCGGCCACAGCGTTCGCGCCCGTTCGATCGCCGCGAGCGCTGGCGGATTGTGCAGCGGCGCGAGCGGCACGCAGGCGCGGATGCCGTCGAGCACGGCATCGTCTATCAGCGTCGACGCAGTGAAGCGCGCGCCGCCGTGGACAACTCGGTGGCCGATCGCCTCGAACTTATCGTAGCCGTGGCGGCGCAGCAGGGCGGGCACCTGTGCAATCGCGGCATCCATCGTTGCGAGCGCCTCGCGGCTCGTTTGCCCGGCACCCTGTTCGCCGCCGGCCCGGTACTCGAGCTGGCAACTGCCGTCGCCAAAGGCGCTGAACTCGCCCTTGAACAGGCGGCTGTCGGCCTGCTGGGGATCGAAGATGCCGAATTTCAGCGACGAACTGCCGGCATTGAATACGAGGATACGCATGACATGCTCCGTAAGCCTGCGGCGATTCTACCGCAGCCCGGACGCCGCCACCGCCGCTGTGATGTAATGCCGACGTTTACAGGAGTAGGGACATGACGCAGGTGAATAGAGCTTCGATGAACGGCGGTGAAGTCCTCGCGCGCGCGCTCGCCGCGAACGGGATCGACACGATTTTTGGCATACCCGGCGTGCAGCTCGACCCTGTATTCGCCGGCCTGCACGATGTGCGCGATCAAGTTCATATCGTGCATGCGCGCCACGAACAGGGCGTCGCGCTGATGGCCTTCGGCTATGCGCACGTCACCGGCCGGATCGGCGTGATGCTCGTCGTGCCAGGCCCGGGTTTCCTGAATGCGACGACAGGCATGCTGACTGCACACGCCTGCAACAGCCAGATGCTGTGCCTCGTCGGCCAGTCCGAGCGCATGTTCATCGGTTCCGGCGTCGGCGTGCTGCACGAACTCGACAACCAGATTGGCATCGCGCGCAGCCTGACGAAGTGGGCCGCGCGAGCCGAAGATCCCGAACAGCTCACGGCGCTCGTCGCCGAAGCCCTGAACGAAATACGTACGCTGCGGCCGCGTCCGGTTTATCTCGAGCTGCCGTCGGACATCGTGCGCATGCCGGTGCAGAACCCGGTGCCGGTACTGGCACGCACGTCACGCAGCCTTCCGCCGCTCGACATGCAGCAGGTGGAAGCCACGGCGCGGGCGCTGGCGAATGCACGCCTGCCATTGATCATCGCCGGGGGCGGTGCGACGCAGGCATCGGCTGCAATCACGCGCCTCGCGGAGCTGCTCGGCGCGCCGGTCGGCATGACGGAGAACGGACTCGGCACCCTCGATGCACGCCATCCGCTCGCGTTCACGCAGATCGCTGCGCACAAGCTGTGGGGCAGGGCGGATGTCGCGCTCGCGCTCGGCACGCGCCTGTATGCGCCGGTGTTCAACTGGGGCTGGGACGAAGACCTCGCGATCATCAAGGTCGACATCGATACGAACGAGCTCGCGCGGCTTCCGGCACCGCTCACCGGCATCCATGCAGACGCGTCCCAGTTCGTGGCGGCACTGTGCAATGCACTGCCGAAGTACCTCGGGGCACGCGCCGATCACTCGGCGGTATTCAAGGCCGTACGCGCCGAGTGCAATGCGGCGCTCGAGAGTCTCGCAGGTCCGCGCAGGATCATCGACGTCGTGCGCGAGGAACTCGGCGAAGACGGCATCCTGGTTGCCGACGTCACGCAGATGAACCACCACTGCCTCGACCTGTACCCGGTATACAAACCGCGTACGTACATCAGCTCCGGTTACCAGGGTACGCTCGGTTTCGGCCCGTGCACGGCGATGGGCGCGAAACTCGGCCGGCCCGACGTGCCGGTGGTCTGCCTCGTCGGTGACGGCGGTTTCATGTACGCCGCACAGGAACTCGCCACCGCCGTGCAGTTCGACATTCCGGTCGTCATGCTGATCCTCAACGACGGGGCGTACAAGAACGTCGAAGGCATCCTGAACCGCAGCTACGGCGGCCGCGCGATCGCGACGACGCTCGTGAATCCCGACTTCGTGAAGTTCGCCGAAAGCTTCGGCGTCACGGCGCGCCGCGCATCCACGCCGGATGAACTGCAAAAGGCACTTCGCGAACTGCTGGCCGCGAACAAGCCGGCGGTGATCGACTACGCAATCGGCGAGATCCCATCCGCCTTCTGGCTGCGCTTCCTGCCGCAGGTACGCAGGCATAAGCCTTCGAACGATTTTGCGCTGGTGAAAAGATAATCGGATACCTGGTGCACTCGGGGACATTGAGCGCGCCATGACGCCGGAACAATTCATCGAGGACTTCGAACGCGCGCTGGCCTTTGCGACGCTGGGATGCCGTCGCGCCGCTCATCCACGATGGCGAGTTTGTCGCCCTATAGCTCGAAGCGCGCCATCAACGGCACGTGATCGGACAGTTCACGCCATTCCCGGCCGTTCAGGCACGCACAGGTCGTCACGTCGAGCCCGCTGAAGTAAATCCTGTCGACGCACAGCATAGGCCATCGTGACGGGAACGTGCGTGCATGTTGCCGGTCGCTGCGCATGAAGACTTCCTCGAGGCCGAGGTTCGGATCGAGATGACGCCGCACCTGGCTGCCCGTCCAGTCGTTGAAGTCGCCGCCGACGATCAGCGCGTCGTGGTTCGCTCGCATCGCTTCGAGATGCATGTTCAGCTTGCGCAGCTGCTGGCGTCGTTCGGCGCCGAGCAGACCGAGGTGCAGGCACAGTACGTGCACGCGCTTCGACGTGCCGGGAATGTGCAGCGTGCCGTGCAGGAAACTCCGGCTGGCCTGGCGGAACAGCGACACGTTGATGTTTTCCCACGCGAGGAATGGATACTTGCTGAGGATCGCATTGCCATGGTGGCTTTCGTCGAGGATTGCGTTCTTGCCATAGGCGTAATGCGGCCACACCTGGTCGGCGAGGAATTCGAATTGCGACTCCTGCGGCCAGTTGGCGATGCGGCTCGCATGCGTGCGATGCTCGCCGAGCACTTCCTGCAGCAGGACCATGTCGACTTCCGCCTCGCGAATGAGTTCGCGCATGCGCGGAAGGACGAAGGCACTGTTACCGCTGTTGAATCCTTTATGGATGTTCCACGTGAGAACGCTCAACTGCATGCGTTTCAGATTTCCTTGCGCAAGCTCATCAGCTTGGCCTTGTAGAGGTTACGGGTGCTGACCCGGTTGGCGAGCGTGACTGCTTCGATCAATGCGCTTTCCGCGTGGTGCAGTTCGCCACTGGCATGATAGGCCCTGGCCAGCGCGAGATGCACTTCGTGCATGTAGGGGGCAAGCTGCACCACGCGGCGGTAGTACGCAATGGCGCCTTCCCAGTCGGCATTCGCCTCGCTCGCGCGTGCGAGTTGCAGCCAGTGCAGAGGGCTCGAATCTTCCGTCTGGTCGAGCTGTTGCTGGATCGCTGCGGCTTCCGCGTGGCGGCCCTTAACAACCAGCAGGGTGTGGTAATTCTTCAACAGGCTCAGCTTGTCGTCGGCATGCTCTATGCCGTAACGATAAATGCTCTCCGCGATGGCCTCGTTTCCCTTGCGTCGATTGACGACGGCAAGCATGTTCAGCGAGGCGCCATGATCGGGAACGTGGCGCAGTGATTCCTGCAGGTTCCAGTACGCCGTGTCGTAGTCGCCACGCGCTATCGCATCCGAGGCAATGTTGTCGTAGTACAGCGCGAGGTAGCCGTTTCGGTCCAGGTTGGCCAGGAAGCGGCCGCGCAGCTCCGGGAAATAATCGATGCGAATCCCCGGCGACATCGCCAGCGATGCCAGCGACCCTTTGGCCACTTTCCACTCCGCATTCGCGACCAGTGCGCTGATGTGCCAGCCGCGGATCACGACGCTGCCCTGGTATTCGTATACCGGCTGGTCATCCATCAACTGATACCGGATCTCGACTCCCGCCAGCTCGGCCAACGCTGTCGTCAGGATCGCTAGCGACAGGCAATTGCCCGCGTTGTTGCGCAGGACCGAAGCTGCAGTGTGCGTTTCCGCCGAGTACTGGTACGTGCCGACGCGATTCTCGACATACTGCGCAAGGCGGACATGCGGCGGCACGTGCGCACGCGATGGATGATTGAAATGCGTGAGGAAGACCTGCGCCTGATCCGGCTCGAGGCGATGCAGCTCATCCGGAGTCGGCAGATCGGGACGTTGCCCGAAGTGGCTGCTGTCGCCAAACGAGGGCGGCTCCACCGCCGGCATGGTTGCGACCTGGGCACAGGCTTGCAAAAGCAAAAGTGCAAGGCTCGCCAGCGGCAGCAATTTTTTCAGGTGCACGGCTGTCTCCATCGAAGTGTGCCGGGAGGAGTGTAACAGAAGCGGCTTCCGGTGCAGGCAAGGTGGCGCGTCCGCGAAGCTGATATGCTCGCGCTCCGTTCGCACCCGCTTTCATCCACCACACGTGAGGTTTCCATGCCGACATCGCCCCGCACCACACTGAGCGCGCTTGCATTGGCGCTGCTGTCCACGTCCGCCCATGCCGCCGATGCGCCGCTGGAGCTCGAAGTATTTACGTCGTCCGCCCACGGCTATGCCGTGACGTCCACGCTCGTGTACGGTGAAAACGAGCTGCTGCTGATCGATCCGCAGTTCCTGAAGAGCGAGGCGCAACAGGTGGTCGACATGATCAAGGCCACGGGCCGCGAATTGACGCAGATCTATTCGACGCACGCTCACCCGGACCATTTCCTCGGCGTCGCGACGATTCTCGAAGCGTTCCCCGATGCGAAATACGTCGCGCTGCCCGAAGTGCGCGAGCGCATCGCGACGGCGTGGCCGGCACGCCGCAATTTCTGGTATCCGACATACGGTGACGAGCTGCCGGGCGAAGAGGCGATCCTGCCCGAAGCGCTGAGCGAACCGAAACTCGTACTTGAAGGTCACGAGTTCCCGATCACGGGCGAGCAGGTAGGGCTCGACGGCGCCGGCAATTCGTTCGTGCACATTCCCGAACTCGATGCAGTCGTCACGGGCGACATCATCTTCAACTCGCACCTGCGTCCGCCAGCCGACACCGCGCCGCTATATGCAACGCTCGAGCGCATCGCCGCACTGAACCCGAAGATCGTCGTCGCCGGCCACCAGGGCAAGGACAGCGACAGCGACGCAGACGTGCTGACCTTCATCCCCGAATACATCGAGGCCTTCGCGAAGGCGAAGACGGAATCGGCGAATGCCGAAGAACTCGTCATGAAGATGAAGGAACTGTACCCGGGCCTCGCGCGCGAAGATGCGCTGGAGCAGGCAGCCACGACGGCGTTCGCACCGCCGGCGCAGTAACCGGGCCGCTCGGCATCGAGCAGGGTCCCTCTGACAGGACCCATCAGGCAGGGTCAGGGTTGTTCTTCCGGAAAAACCCTGGCCTTTTTTATATCGGCATCCAGTGTTCCCTCCCGCGGATGCCTGGCCCCTCGAATCAAAACGTCAACGTGACCGACGTGCCGGCGCCCGGCGCGGACGTCACGCGTATCGCGCCGCCGTTCTGCGTGACGATCTGCCGCACGATCGTCATGCCGATGCCATTGCCCCCACGCTTCGTCGTGAAAAACGGCACGAAGATGTGCTCGATCTGCTCGGCCTCGATGCCGCAGCCGTTGTCGGTCACGGTCAGCACGACATGGCCCAGTTCGCGTAGCTCCGCGCTCATGCCGATCGCCGCGCCGTTCACGCCATTGACCGCATCGAGTGCGTTCTTCACGAGGTTGAGCAGCGCCTGCTCGAGCAGTTCGGGGTCCGCCCGCAGTTCGAGGGTTTCCGGCGTGCAGCTGAATGCCAGGTGCGCCTGTTGCATCGAGGCCGCGTCGTTCATCAGAGTTGCAACGCCCTGCAGTAGTTCCTTCACGCGAAAGGTGCGGGGCTTCGGCGCCGGCAGCCGCGACAACGTCCGATAGCTCTGTACGAAGCGCAGCAGGCCCTGACCGCGCTTGCCGATCGTCGTCGTCGCGTTCGCCGCGTCGTCGAGCAGTGACAGCAGTTCAACCTTGTCGCCTTCGAGTTTCTCTGCCTCGCTGCCAGCTTCGACGATGTAATGGCGCGCTGTGTCGGCGAGCGACGTCAGCGGCGTGATCGAGTTCATGATCTCATGTGTCATCACGCGGATCAGGTTGTGCCAGGCTTCGAGCTCCTGGCTTTCGAGGTCGCTGCTGATGTCCTGGATCGAGATCAGCTTGTGCGTCTGGCCGCGCTGGCGAAGCAGCGTGCACGAGAGTTTCAGGTACAGCGCACCGTAAGGGCGCTTAAGCTTGAAGCTCTGGTTGCGGCTCGGGCGCAGGTTCGCGATGAAATCGCCGAGCGCAGCATCGAATTCGCGCAGCTGGTCGAGGTGGTGGATCCGGCGGCCGCCGAGAAAGCGCTGGAAAGACTGGTTGCAGAGCACGATGCGGCCATCGTCATGCAACGCGAACACGGCGATCGGCAACTGTTGCACGAAGGCCTGCAGGTAAACGGCCTGCTCCTCCTTCGCGCCGCGCTCGCTGCGAAACTTTTCAATTACGCCGTCGAAAGCATCGCCGAGTTCACGAAAGCTCGAGTGCGAGCGGTTGCCGCGGAAAGATTGCGAGAAGTCGGCGTACTTCACTGCCGACAGGAAGCGGCTGAGTTCGCGATTGGTGGCGCTGATGTAACGCAGCAGGCTCGACACCTGCACGGCGAGCACGATCAGCAGCGTAAGCATCGTCGCGTAATACGTGTAGCTGGACCACAGCCAGGCCAGCAGCATTACGTTCGCGAGAATCCCCACGACGTGAAGCATGACCTTCAGGTTAAAGCCCATACTTTTCCATCCGGCGATAAAGTGACGTGCGCGTGATGCCGAGTTCCTTCGCCGCATGGCTGATGTTACCGGCGTGCTTGCGCAGCGCCTTCTCGATCGTGACCTGCTCCACCTTGTCGAGATTAAGCGCACTGCCGTCGGCGCTCGACGGCTCCGCATCGCGTTCGGCATCGACCGAGGCAAAAAGCAGTTCCTTCGCCTGCAGCTGCTCGCTGTTGCCCATGATCATTGCGCGCTCCACCGCGTGCCGCAATTCGCGCACATTCCCCGGCCAGCGATAGGCGCACAGCTTGTCGAGCGCGTCCAAAGTCACCTTGCGCTTCGGCAGGTTGTATTTGCGCGCATAGAGGTCGATGAAGTGCGTCAGCAGCAGTGGAATGTCGCCGGGACGCTCGCGCAGCGGCGGCAGGCCGATCTCGACGGTATTGATGCGGTACAGCAGGTCTTCGCGGAAGGTGCCGTCCTTCACCATGCGGCGCAACGGCATGTTCGTCGCGCAGATCAGGCGCACGTCGATCGGCACCGGCGTATTCGCGCCGACGGGGAGTACCTGTCGCTGCTCGAGCACGCTGAGCAGCTTGCCCTGCAGGTGCAGCGGCAGGTTGCCGATTTCGTCGAGAAACAGCGTGCCGCCCGATGCAGCCTGGAAGCGCCCGATGCGCTCGACGCTCGCTCCGGTGAATGCGCCTTTCTTGTGCCCGAACAGCTCGCTCTCGAACAGCGATTCTGGCACCGCGCCGAGGTCGACGCTGATCAGCACGTCACCCGCGCGCCGTGATTGCCTGTGGATTTCCTGCGCGATCACTTCCTTGCCGGTGCCGTTCTCGCCGAGGATCAGCACGTTCGCGGTCGTCGGGGCGACGCGTGCAACGGCTTCCTGCACCGCGCGCATCGGCGGGGAGTCGCCGATGATGCCGGAGCCGGACGGCGGCGCGAGTTCGCGTTCGCGCGATTTCAGGTGCTTTACCTGCTCGCGCGACTCGCGCAGCCGCATCGCGGTGGCGACGGTCGTCAGCAGCCGCTCGTTGTGCCAGGGCTTCAGCACGAAGTCGATCGCGCCCTGTTTTATCGCTTTCACCGCCGTGTCGACCGCGCCGTACGCCGTCATGAGGATAACGAGCGCGGACGGCTGCCGGTCGAGGATCAGCGCCAGCCAGCGAAGGCCTTCCTCGCCGCTGTTCGCGCCGAGCGCGAAATTCATGTCGAGCAGGATGACGTCCCATGTCCGCTCGTCGAGCAGGCCTGGCAATTTCGCTGGATCATCGTCGACGGCGACGAGGCCGTAGTGCCGCTTCAGCAACAGCTGCGCGGCGGTCAGTACGTCGGGGTCGTCATCGATGACGAGGATTGTGCCGGGTTTGTCTGGCATAGCTGTCTCGGGAAGAGCAAATGGGGTCGGTGTCGCCCGAACTCCGCGAACCTTGTGTATCGGGTGTGCGCGAGCGTACACCTGGGGCTTCAAACGGGACAAGGGTGTCTGTTTTCGGACACGACACGAAAGCCCGATTCCCGTACGCTGGTCTCCGCTTCCATCCCAACACAAGGAGCCCAGCCATGTTGCAACTCGCACCCCGTCTCAAACTTCGGTCGACCGCCGCACTGTTGTCCCTCAGCCTGCTCGCTGCCTGCGGCGGCCAGCAGGAAGCCACAGCGCCTCCGGCGGCAGCCCCGCAACCGGCGGCGCCACCGTCGACGGCCGTGATCTACGAAGGGGCGCGTGTCATCGTTGGTGACGGGTCCGTGATGGATGACGCGACCTTCGTCGTCGACGGCGGCCAGTTCACTGCCGTCGGTGCGAGTGGAGCCGTCGACGTGCCGGACGGCGCAGAACGAATCGACCTTGCCGGCGCCACCGTGATGCCGGCGATCATCGACACGCATGTCCACCTCAGCCGCGAACGCGATGCACTGATCGAAGACCTGCGCCGCCGCGCGTACTTCGGTGTCAGCGCCGCGATGAGCCTCGGCCAGGATGAAGGCGAGCCCGTATTCCAGCTACGCAACGAACCGCAGGGTGAAGGACTCGCGCTGTATCGCACGGCAGGCCGCGGCATCACGGCGCCGGAGCCGGGACGCAGCGACATTCCGCACTGGGTCACGACCGTGGAGGAAGCGCGCGCCGCCGTACAGGAAGAAGCGGCACTCGGCGTCGACATCATCAAGATCTGGGTCGACGATCGCGACGACCAGTTCGACAAGCTGACGCCAGAACTCTATGGCGCCGTCATCGACGAAGCCCACGCGAACAATTTACGCGTCGTTGCGCACCTGTTCGATCTCGAGGACGCGAAAGGCCTCGTCCGTGCCGGTGTCGATGCCTTCGCGCACGGCGTGCGCGACATGGACGTAGACGATGAGTTCATCGAACTCGTCAAGGCGAATCCGGACTTCGTGCTCGGGCCTAACCTGCCGGGCCGCGGCGTCGTCACCGACGTCTCGTGGCTGCAGGGCCAGGTGACCGACGAACAGTTCGCGCAGCTGCAGCAGCAAGCGGGCGCGGAGAGTCCGGAAGCGCAGGAAGCGTTCGGCATCCAGGCACGCAACCTCGCGCGCATGAGCGAAGAGGGCGTCACGATCGTGCTCGGCACCGACGGCAATTCGCCGTGGGGCCCGCACATGGAAATGGAAGACATGGTCGCCGCCGGCATGATGCCGCTCGACGTGATCACGGCGGCCACGCGTAACGGCGCGGCCTACCTGCGTCTTGACGACCGCGGCACGATCGCCGACGGCCAGCGCGCCGACTTCATCGTGCTGGATGCGAACCCGCTCGACGACATAAAGAATACGCGACAGATCCGCTCGGTGTATTTCGCAGGAGAAGAAGTCGAACGCGGCGACTGATCGCGCATGTCCGCTGCCGCTCGCTTACAGGGCGGCAGGGACTGGAAAGCAGGTAGTCTTCACAGGAAGAAACAATGCCAAGGATCTTGTTTGCAACGCTGTCGTTTGTCTTGGTGCTCGTCTGTTTTGGATTGGTTTTCTGGTACTTGATGCACCCGGAAAAGTGGAATTGGCGCTCGCGCAGTGAACTCGCAGGTATCGCGGCGAGTGCTCCGGCGCCGGATCCTGTAAAAACCGGATTAACCAGTGATTCGGTGGCGGCAAGTGGTCGCAGGGCGGATGAAATGCTTCCATCAACACGAGGCGCCGCGGCTGGCGTAAGCGAAGCGCTGATCCCCGCCTCCTGCAACTTGCCGGCGACTGTGGACGTGACGCAACGCAGTAATACGGCGATATTCAGCTGGAAAAACGAGCGGGGCGTTTACATCTTCAGTTCCGAGCCTCCACATGTCCCCACCGTGAAGGTACGAACAATCAACTACTGGACGGATCCGGCTTATTTCGATCTGGACGTCGAGTACCGAGGGGCAGAGGCAATTACCGCGTTTCGTAACGATCTTGTGCCGGACGTGACCGGCATTTACAAGGTCCTTGGAAGGCTCGTTGGGGAGAACAGCCTGCGCAAGGTGGATTTGAATGTCGTCATTTATCCCGACCGCGCGACCTACCTGCAGTACGCCAGTTCGAGCACAGGCCGAAACATGGAAAGCACCGGCGGTTTCTACACCACGCGCACCAACGAAGCGGTTACCTATGTCCAGCCTGAACGTGAAGCGACCATGGATACGGCTCGACACGAATCGACGCACGTGATCGTGACGGGAATCCTCGGGCTCGTTCCCATCTGGCTGCATGAAGGGCTGGCGGAATACTTTTCCCGCATCGATATCATCGGCCAGGTCGAACGAGTAACCGCAGATGAAGCGGCATTGCAACGTGCGCGTACCAGGCTGCGCAGTGGTTATTCGCGGCGGCTACGCGATTTCCTTTCCCTGGATCCAGACGAATGGAACGGGGTTGATAAGCGCGCTCACTATGACCTGGCTGGAGCACTAATCTTTTTCATGATGGGTAACGAGGATCATCGGCGGGCGCTATCGAAAGTGTTAAGTACGACGGCGGCGCAGTACTGCCGGAAACTGGATACCAGCGCTCTCCTCGACGAGTTTTACCCCGGTGGGATAGCGACGCTCGAAAGGAATTTCTCCGCCTGGTTACAGGACACAGGGGCAAAAGCTCCGCACGACTTTTGAACTCGCGCCCATGATCCGGAGATCCAGAAGCCCGGTCGATCACGGGCTATGGTTCGTGTATGTGCCCACCCGGATCGTCCGGCTGCACATAGCAGCCGAGCGCTGCAGCAACATCGGCCACGCGGCGGTCGCGCGTCCATATACCGGACGCGCCGCTGATCCGCACTGAGGTCAGCAGGTGCGCATCGACATAGCCGATGCCTTTGCCGGCGAGACGCCATTGTTCGATGAAGTACAGGACTTCGGTGTCGGTAGCCAACAGGGCCTGCGGAAGGCGCCGCCACAGCGCCAGCAACTGGGCCCGGTTGCGCAGGTTCCCGCAGGCAAGTTCGCCGAGGATCAGCGGATGCATCAGCACCTGGCCGTCGTCGAGGCAGGCCGCAAGCGTGTGATCGCCGCGGCGCAGGTGATCGATCCATATCGTCGTATCAACGAGGATCATGCGCCTCGCTCCTGCGGCGCGGTATGTCCTCGAGCGTCGGCTCGCTGCCGCCGAGGCGTGCAAGGCGCCTCGCACTTTCACGTTCGATCAATGCTTCGAGCGCGGCGCGGACCAACGCCGTTTTCTCGGCAATGCCGGTCAATCGCTGGGCTTCTTCGAGCAGGTCGTCATCGAGATTGAGCGTTGTACGCATGCCGGGCTCCGCTGATGCCTGAAAGGCGCATCAGATGATGCCTAGTATGATGCAGTCGCGTCAAGCCAACTGTTCGTCAGCGAACACTCCGTTGTCTGAGCCCGGACACCGATGCCGTTCCCAAGATGCAGAATTCTTGCCAGCCCATTGATCTGAAAGGATTTTGTTAGATGGCTCGCTACTTGCTCCTGCTGGCTGAAGAACACGCGGCTTAAGCCAGTCAAGGTAATGTGTCATGGGGATGGACCGCAGGATCGAGAGGAGCCGCAGGCCGCTGCTGATCAAGCTGGCGCTCGTGGCCGTCTTCGGCAGCGGGGTCGCATTCGCCGGCTATCGCGTGCTGAAAGACTCGTCGGTAGCCACCTTCCGCGTCGCACAGGAACGCGTGACGATCGACGAGGTCCGCGCGGGATACTTCGAGGACTTTATCCCGGTTCGCGGAACCGTCACGCCGCTGCGCACGGTATTCCTCGACGCGGTGGAAGGGGGGCGCGTCGAGAAAGTCTTCGTCGAGGCCGGCGCGATAGTGGAGCAAGGCCAGCCACTGCTGCAGTTCAGCAATAGCGACCTGCAACTGAGCGTCGCGACGACGGACACCAGCATCACCGAACAGCTGAACAACCTGAACAACACGCGCAACCAGCTCGAGACGACGAAACTGCAGACCGAGAAGGAACTCATCGAAGCCGAATACCGCATGACGAACCTGCAGCGGCGCCTGCCGCGCATGGAGCAGCTTGTCGCCGAAAGGCTCGTGTCGGACGAGGAATACCAGGCCGCGCGTGACGAGGCCGTGTATCTCGAACAGCTCATCGCCAACATTCGCGCACGCCAGATGCTCGAAGATCGGATCCGCCAGGACCGGCTGAAGCAGATCGATGCACAGATCGTGCAGCTCGAGGCAAACCTGCAACTGTCGAAGGACAGCTTCGAAAACCTGCTACTGCGCGCGTCCGCTTCCGGCCAGCTCAGTTCGTTCGATGCCGAGATCGGCCAGTCCAAAACGCGCGGCCAGCGGCTCGGCCAGATCGACGACGTCGAGGAATTCAAGCTCGAGGTGCTGATAGACGAGTTCTACGTCACGCGCACGCAGCCGGGGCAGCGCGGTGAGTTCACGTTGCAGGGCAAGCCGTATGAACTCGTCATCAGCAAGGTATATCCGGAGATCGCGAATGGCACGTTCAAGGTGGATATGGATTTTGCCGGAGCCGTCCCTGCAGATATCCGGCGCGGACAGACGCTGCAGGTTCGCGTGCAACTGGGCGATTCGGCCGATGCGCTGCTGCTGTCCCGCGGCGGCTTTTTCCAGGATACCGGCGGCAACTGGGCCTTCGTGCTTGACGAAGGAGGTGAATTCGCGGAGAAACGCAACATCCGCCTTGGCCGTCGCAATCCGGAATATTTCGAGGTTCTGGAAGGCCTCAGCGTCGGCGAGCGGGTGATCACATCGGAATATGCCGCGTTCACCGAAATGGATCGGATCGCCTTCGAGTAGGCGCAATCAACTATAAAAAAGGAGAGCAGGAATGCTGTCACTGCAGAACGTCCGCAAGATCTTCCGCACCGATGAAATCGAAACCACGGCGCTGAACGACATCAACATCAATATCGCGCGCGGCGAGTTCGTGTCGATCATGGGTCCCTCCGGTTGCGGCAAATCGACGCTGCTGAACATCATCGGCCTGCTCGACAACTTCGACGGCGGCGAATACCACTTCCTCGACCACGAAGTGTCGAAATACAGGGAGCGCCAGATGGCGCAGCTGCGCAAGAAGAACATCGGCTTCATCTTCCAGAGCTTCAACCTGATCGACGAGCTGTCGGTGTTCGAGAACGTCGAGCTGCCGCTTCTGTACCAGAAAGTGCCGGCACGCGAGCGCAAGGCGCGCGTCGAGAAAGTGCTCGAGAAGATGGGCATCATCACGCGCCGCGACCATATGCCGCAGCAGCTTTCCGGCGGCCAGCAGCAACGCGTGGCCGTCGCGCGCGCCGTGGTCGGCGAACCCGCGCTGATCCTCGCCGACGAGCCGACTGGCAACCTCGATTCGACGAATGGCGAGGAGGTCATGAACCTGCTGACGCAACTGAATGCCGAGGGCACGACGGTCATCATGGTCACGCACAGCCAGCAGCACGCCGAGTATGCGCAGCGCATCATCAACATGCTCGACGGCCGCGTGCTCAGCGAGAACATGATTGGTGAACGCAGTGGCCGGGCGGCGTAGCCAGTCTGCCTGCATAGCGGCCCTCACATCAGCAAATCGTTCCTACCCGTCAACGGAAGCGGGAAAGCGGCCGTCGCCCGAAACGCGACAGGGAGATAAACATGTTAAGCAACCACCTCAAACTCGCGTTCCGCCATCTCGGCGACAATCGCATCCATTCGGCGATCAACATTCTTGGTCTCGGCCTCGGCCTGGCCTGCTGCATATTGATCCTGCTGTTCGTGCGTTTCGAGCTGAGTTTCGACAAGCATTATGCCAACGCCGAGCGCATCTACCGGATTTCCCGCGAGTATTTTCCAGTCGACGGTGCGAGGGCGCGCGTGCCTGCCTCGACCAACGCCCCGGTGGCGCCGGCCCTGGTCGAGGATTTTCCGGAGATTGAGGCAGCCGCGCGACTTTATGGCGGCGGTGTCGTATTGAGCCGGGAAGAGGCGAGTTTCGTCGAGCCAGGCGTGCGCTACGCCGACAATGCGGTGTTCGACATATTCGACTTCGCGTGGCTCGCCGGAGACGCCGCGCAGGCCCTTGTGGCGCCCGGCGGCATTGTGTTGACGGAGTCCCTCGCGCTGAAATATTTCAACCGCACGGATGTCGTTGGCGAAACGCTGCGAGCCAACAATTCACAGGACCTCGTCGTAAGCGGCGTGATTCGCGACTTGCCGGCGAATACACACCTCGATTTCACCGGCCTCGTCTCGATCAACGCACTGACTGCAGCTTTCGGACCGGACTTCCTCGCGAACTGGAACGCGAGCACCGACTACTACACCTATTTCCTGCTGCGCGAAGGCGCGAACGTCGCGGACATAGAGCGCGGCATTCCGGACTTCCTCGATCGACACGTGGGCGATGACGCCAGCACCTTTTCGACGATGCCGGTGATGAACGTTCGCGACATCCATTTGCATTCGCGCATGGACGAAGAGTGGAAGGACCCCGGAAACCTGAACACGGTGTACGCATTTGCGGCAATTGCCTTCGCCATCCTGCTGATCGCGTGCATCAACTTCATGTCGATCGCGACCGCGCGTTCGTCTCAGCGCGCGAAGGAAATCGGCATGCGGCTGTCCATCGGTGCGAGCCGCAGGCAACTGGTGGGCCAGTTCCTCGGGGAGTCCACGCTGACCGCCGCCCTGGCGATGGCGGTTGCCGTCATCGTGGTGGAAGTGATGCTGCCGGTGTTCCGCGTATTCGTCGGCGCGTTCCTGGATTTCAACCTTGCCTCGGATTTCGACCTGTTGCTGAGCCTGCTGGGGCTGACGGTTTTCGTGGCCCTGTTCGCCGGCAGCTACCCCGCGTTCTACCTGTCGGCATACAAGCCATCGAAAGTGCTCAAGGGCGACCTGACGCGCGGAAAAGGCGGACTGGTGTTTCGCAATACACTGGTCGTATTGCAATTCTCCATCGCTATCGCGCTCGTCGTGTCGACGTTCGTGATCCATCAGCAGCGACAGCTGGCCGCGAACATGGAGCTCGGCTTCGACAAGGACCAGATCGTGGTGCTGCCGAGCGCGTCGCCTGGCGGTTTCGGGGCTGACTGGGGAACATTAAAGTCCGAATTGCTGCAGCATGATGCGATCGAGAACGTATCGATCGGCCACTACCTGCCATTCGGCTTCAACGACAACCAGTACCCGGTGCGCCGTCGCGGCGGCACGGCGGAAACCCGCATCCAGCTCATGATCGTCGACTACGACTTCTTCGAAACCTACGGCATCGATCCCGTCGCGGGCCGGGTGTATTCGGAAGAATTCCCCGCCGACGTGATGAAACTCCCGACGGCAAACGACCCGACGTCGAATATCAGCTACGTGCTGAACGAGTCCGCAGCTTCGGTGCTGGGGCTCGATGTACAGGCAATCGATGGCGAGATCCTGGAGTTTGCCGGTGCACCGATCGCCGGCCCTGTCCTGGGAGTCGTCGAAGACACCTATTTCGAATCCGTGCGCCGTACCGTGCGCCCGCTGATGTTCCTGCTCGCCCCGCCGCACGTTGCGCGGCAGGCAGCAATGCGCGATGGCTCCGTGCGTGTCCGTGCAGGTGCCGAAGCCGCTGCGTTGGCGCACATCGATGCCGTTTGGTCACGTCTCTATCCCGGCCAGGAAAATAACCGCTACTTCCTCGACGACGACTTCCGTGCGATGTACCTCGCCGAGGAAAGGCAGGGCGAACTGTTTTCGTGGTTCTCGTTGCTGGCGATACTGATTGCATGCCTCGGCCTGTACGGGCTCGCCAGCTTCAACGCCGAACGCCGCACTAAGGAAATCGGCGTGCGCAAGGTGATGGGCGGCAGTGTGTGGGGCATCGTCCTGCTTCTCACGAACGACTTCAGCAAGCTCGTGCTTCTCGCCAATGTCATCGCCTGGCCGCTCGCGTACGTGGCTATGCAGCGCTGGCTGGAGCAGTTCGTCTACCGCATCGAACTCACGCCGCTGATCTTCGTCGGCAGCGGCCTGATCGCGCTCTGTATCGCATGGGTCACCGTCGGCGGCACCGCGGCGAAGGCGGCCAGCGCTAGGCCGGTGATGGCGCTGCGTTACGAATGACGAGCAAATTCCAGTTTTAAAATGGCCACGAAACGCAATAATGATGCTCGTAGTCCGAGGCCATGTTCATCCACATGAAAGGAGCATCATCATGACTGACAGCACCGGCCAGATT
>DASWWP010000094.1:0-4509 GCA_036405915.1 Pseudomonadales bacterium | reverse complement strand
AGGGCTGCGTGACTTGTCATCCCGTTGGGAGCGGGCGCCTCGGCAGCATGCGATGTGCTGCAGTACACTGGATTCCGCCCATCGCCGGAACGACGGAAGGCTGTCCTGCTAGGCTCCGAGCACCATCTCCGCCGCCCCCACGAGCAATTGCGGAAACAAACCGAGCGCCAGCAGCAGCACTGCAAGCACGATGACGACGCTGCGTTCGTTGAGCGCGAGATCGGGTGCAATCGCGCGCAGTGGCGGGCCGAAGAATCCCTTCGCCAGCATCGACAGCGACGCGATCGCGAGAATGGCACTCGCGAAGATGATGACGATCGCCCCGGCCGGGCTCTCTTCCCACAGCGCGTGCAGCAACAGGTCGTCGGCGATGAAGCCGGCCGTGCCCGGGAGCCCGACGCCTGCGGCTGCGAAGAACGCGAAAGCCGCTGCCAGTTTCGGAAATGCACGCGCCCTTCCCTGCGCCGTGCCGTTAAGCATGACCCTGCCGACGCGCGCTTCGAGCGCGCTTTGCATCAGCGCGAGCCCGCTCAGTGCCAGCACGATCGTGACGGCGACGAGCAGTGCCGCGCCGAAGTGGCCCCGGCCACCGGCCCCGACCGCGGCGATCAGCATGCCGGCATGCATCAGCGTCGACGTGCGGAACAGCCCGCCGAGCTCGCGCTGCGCAAGCGCCGTCAACGCGTACAGCAGCGCAAGCACCGTACCGTAGATCACGAGTGCCGGCGCGAGTTCGTATGCGATCGCGAAGTGGTCGATGAAGTACAGGTGCGCGATCACGAGGATCAGCAGCGAGGCATTGTGCTGCACCTGCAGGTAGCGATCCTTCATGCAGAGCTCGGCGACACCGGGATGAAACGGCGGCAGGCCCGCGCGCATCGCGAGAGACGCGCAGCCGAGAATGAACGCGATCGTTTCGGCACCCTGCGCGAGCGCACCGGCCGTGCCGACCAGCAACACCGCCGCGAGGCCGAGCGATAGTGCTGCCGTCCGCGCCACGTGCCAGGCCTGGAAGGCATGCAGCGCAGTGGCCGCCGCGAGCGCGAGATAGGCTGCCGGCCCACTCGCGCCGAACAGCGGCACGAGCAACAGCGCCAGCAGTGCCCCGGCGCGGAGCCATCCGCGCGGTTGCCCGTTGCCGCCGAGCGCGAGCGGTGCGCCGAGCAGCAATGCCGCCAGGGCGGCGATGAACAGCGTGAAGAAAGCGGGACCGCTCATGGTTGCACCCTCCCTGCTACCGGTACTTCCGCCGGCTTCGGCGCCAAGTCCGCGGCCTGCGTGTTGGCGAGGGCGCCAACGGTCAGCGCGCTGCGATAGGCCTCGTCCCAGCGCGCAATGCGCTCCGCGAGCCATTGCACCGGCGACACCAGTGCATCCATCCGGTCATCGAGCCTGAAACGATGCAGTGCCTGCGCATAGAACCAGCGCGAGAACGCCGAACGCTTCACGTGTGCATGCACGGGATGCCCGAACACGTGCGTGTCCGCGAGCGTGTTCGGCGCTTTCAGGTACTGGTACGAGCGCAGCAAGGCGTGGCACACGAGATGGACGAGCGCCAGCGTCGTGAAGCCGAGGCAGATTTCGGCAAGGATGAGCCCCGTCTGCGCAAGCGTTGCATGCGCCAGCGCGCCCTTCGCGTCGGTATGCGTGCGCGCGATTGCCGCGGCATAGATTGCCGTAGCGATACCCACCGTGATGCCCACGGCGCGCGCGATCGGCGCAGCCTCGAGCACCGGCGCAGTGCGCAACAGCATGTACAGGCCGACGTGGATCGAAACGGAACCGTAGAACAGTGCGCTCGACGGTGTCGGTCCTTCCATCGCGCGCGGCAGCCACGACGAGAACGGCAGCTGCGCCGACTTGCCGAAGGCCGCCAGCAGCAGCATCAGCGCGATCAGCGTCACGGTCGTTCCGGCCAGTGCGCCGGCGCCCTGCAATCCCGAAATGCTCGTCGTGCCGAGGAGTTCGTGTACCGCGACGATCGCGACGAGGAAACCGGCGTCGCAGATGCGATATGTCGCGAAGGCGCGCACCGCGGAACGCACCGGTTCCTCGCGCTCGTAGAAGTAGCCGATGAACAGCGCGGAGCAGATGCCAATCGCTTCCCATCCGGCAAAGAACACGTCGAGCGCCCCGGCGAAGGCCACGAGCTGCGTGCCGGTCGCGAAAAAACCGAGCAGCACGAAGAAGCGCGCGTAGCCGGCTTCCTTGTGCAGGTAGGTCTGCGAGAAACGCGCGACGAGCAGCGTCATCAGCGCGCCGAGCAGCGCGAACACGATCGCGAGATGATCGACGTACAGCAGCGCCGGAATCGAATAGTCGCCGACGCTGATCCAGCTGCCGAAACTCACATCGAGGCCTGTCGCCGCACCCGGTTCGAACAGCGCAAACACGGCGACGTTTCCGCACAACGACAGCAGCAGGCCCGCGAGTCCCATGCGATAGACGGCTGGCTCACTGAGCCACTGGCGGCGCGCGAGCAGCAACAAGCCGGTCACGAGCGCGCAGGCGAACGGCGCCGCGATGCTCGTGCCGAGCGCTATATGCAAAGGAGTCATGCGCGTACCTGCACGTCAGGCGGCCGCGGATTGCGGCGCGTGAAGCGCCGCATCCACGAGCACGGGGGTAAGATGGTCGCGGTGCATGCCATGGCGCGCCGCGGAATTCGGGAACCGGCCGATGCCGGCGGTGTCGGGTTCGTACGGCACGAAGCCGGCGTCGGTAAAAATGTGCATCGCACCGGTGTCCGGATCGACGCTCGCCAGCTGGATCCAGCGGTTGACGACGAGCTCACGCACTTCCGCCTGCCGCGACGCGATCTGCAGCAGGGCCTCGGGCGTCGACTCGCAGATCACGAGCAGGCGCATCGGCTCGTGCAGCTCCACCATCTGCAGCGGCAGCCCGGTGCGCAAATCGCTTTTGTGGCCGTTCATGATGCCGAGCAGGCCGATCACGTTGTGCGGCAGCTTCGTGCCGCAGCCATAACGCTCGTTGTCCACCGACGAGAAGAAGTATTCGAGGCTGATGCCCGCGCCGACGGGACCCGCCGCCGCGAGGATGCGCTCGAGTATCGCGTGGTCCGGATCGATCGTCGGGTCGTAGCTGATGAGGAAGGCGCGCCGGTCCATGTGCAGGCCGCGCGTCAGCGAGCGGCGGCCGACGACGGCCACGGCATTCGTGCAATGGCCATACTCGGGCCGCGGCTGCGCAAGCGTGCGTGCGCGCGTTTCGACGTGGTCGAGGCCCTCGTCAGGACTGATGTTCAGCGGCGCGATGTGGAAGCGGCGGCAGCGTTCCGCCGCGCTCATGCGGCGCGCACGATCGAGGATGCCGTCGGCATGTTCGAACGCGGGACGGATCGCGGCCGGGATGTCGGCGAGGTCGGACGAATATTCGACGTGATCGTCCGCCGTGTCGTGCAGGCCGCCGACGAACCAGGTGTCGTCCGGAACCGCGATGCCGCGCTCGCGAAGCGCCGCGCGTACTTCCGGCAGGTTGACGAGCGCCGCGAACAGGCGCGCATTCGCCCAGCCGCGCCGGCCGCCGCAGGCACCGCAGTCGTGTGCCGACTCGTGCGGGTTGTTCAGGCTCGTCGAACCGTGGCCGAGCGCGATGACGACTGGCGCGAACTCGTTCACGAGCCCGATGCTGCGCAGCACGCCGGCCACGCGGTCGGTGGCCTCCTGCAGCGTGAAGCCGAGGAACTTGCCGCGTTCGCTGCGCTGTTCGGCATCGTCACGCATCGCGAGCAGCTTTGTCTCGGGACGCGGCGACACCCTGTCGGCAACGCCATCGTGCAGGCCGAGCGAAGTATGCGGAAACAGGATGCGGAACATCGACGCCAGCGCGAACACCGGGCCAAGCACGAACGAAATCCCTGCCCCGCCACTCAGCGTGCGCGACTGGTAATGCACGTTGCGGCGCGCTGCACGCCACGCATCGCGCAACTTCTTGCGCGTGAGATGCCAGCCGTGCTGTTCGGGGAGCGGATGCTCATGTACTTCGTGCGCCGGCGTGACGACGACCGGGCAGTACGCTGCCGGCCGATGGTCGTACAGCCCCTGGTAATCGATCGCGACGCCGAAGAAGCCGGCAAGGCCGAAGGTCTGGTAACAGGGTCCGTGCTCCTCGACGGCGCGGCGGATCGACTCCTCGCGCTCGTCCATGCAGAACATGTACTGGGCACGCGGCCGCCCGGAGCATTTCATCAGGCGTTCGGGCCGCAGCGCGGCGATGCCGTTCAGCGTCTGCCGGTAGTACCAGTGTTCGTAGGCTTCCATCCACAGCTCGCGGCAGGTCAGCGGCGGACACGCGAGCACTTCGTGCCACAGCATCATGATCTGCGCATCGGCGAGCGCGGCGAAACGCTGTGCGTCGAGACCGGCGGCTTCGGCAAGCGAGAGCAGGATCATCGCGTCTTCGTGGCGATGTCCTGCATCGGGATCTGGCGCAAGCGCGAGCAGCTCGCGCCAGGCCACCGGCAGTCCGTTCTGTTTGCAGATCCTTTCG
>DASWWP010000093.1:0-21891 GCA_036405915.1 Pseudomonadales bacterium | reverse complement strand
CGGCAGCGACCACAACGACACGCTGATCGGCAATTCCGGCCACAACCATCTGTCCGGCGGCGACGGCAACGACCTGCTCGATGGCGGCGGCGACAACGACAATCTCGTCGGCGGGGGCGGCAGTGACATCTTCCGCTTCAGTACTACTCCGCACGGCACGACAAACGTCGATACGATCGACGACTTTATTTCCGGCACCGACAAACTGCAGCTCGACAACGCGGTATTCACGGCCTTCGGGGCCACCGGCGCGATCGCGTCAACGAGCTTCCTGTCCGGCAGCTCCAGCACGCTGGCGGCAAACCAGGGCAGCGCCCACTTCCTGCTCTACGAAACCAATACCGGCAAGTTCTGGTACGACGCCGATGGCGACGACGACCAGGCCGACTGGATACAGGTCGCGACGATCTACTCGAATGGCATCGTGCCGACCGCGACGTTGCTATACGCCGACATCGAAATCACCGGCACCCCCGGCGGCACCTCGGGTGCCGACAGCCTCACCGGCAGCGCCGCCGACGACACGATCAACGGCCTCGCCGGTAACGACACGCTGAAAGGCGAAGCCGGCAACGACAGCATCGACGGCGGTGCGGACAACGACCAGATCACCGGCGGCACCGGCAATGACACGCTTCGCGGCGGTAGCGGCAACGATACGATCGTCGGTGGAGACGGCGCCGATTCCCTCGACGGCGGTGATGGCGACGACTCGTTGAGCGGAAGTGCCGACAATGACACGTTCACGTTCTCGTGGGGCGTCGACACGCTCGACGGCGGCGATGGCGTCGACACGCTCAGTTTCACGAACGTCAGCGGAAATTCGGGCGAGTTCGCGATCTTCGACGTCAGCGTCGACCTGAGCAGCACCGCCGCACAGAATTCAGGAGAAGGACCGCGTGCGCTGTATATCAGCAACGTCGAGAACCTGTACGGCGGCGCCGGCAACGATCTGTTCGTCGGTAACACGGCGAACAATGTCTTGTCCGGCAACGCCGGCGACGACACCTTGCGCGGAGGCGCCGGCAACGACGAGCTGATCGGCGGCGCCGGCAATGATTCGATGGAAGGCGGCACCGGCAACGACATGTTCCGCGTGAACAGCCTCCAGGACACGGTGACGGAAAATGCCGACGAAGGGTATGACACGGTGTATCTGGAGTACGCCGACGGCTCGCAGTACACGCTGTCGGCCAATGTCGAGAAACTCATCATCGACACCACCGCCGGTGCGTCAATACTCGGCAACGCGCTCGATAACTTCATCGAACTCGCCGGCAAGGCCGGCACCAACACCATCGATGGCGCCGGCGGCAACGACACCGTCAGCTACCTGACCCTCGCGCTCACAGGTCCCGGTGGCGTCACGATCGATCTCACGTCGTCGACGCAGACGCCGTTCAGCGGCGCCGGCAGCATCACGCTGAGCAGCATCGAGAACGCGACGGGCAGCGGGTACGACGATACGTTGACCGGTACGTCCGGCGACAACGTCCTCGATGGCTTCAACGGCAACGACTCGTTGGATGGCGGTGCCGGCAACGACCTCATCTACGAGAACTCCGGCAACGACACGATCGACGGCGGGGATGGTACCGACACGCTGAGTTACAGCCCGGGCAGCAGCGGCGTCACCGTCAACCTCGGCACCAGTGCCGCACAGGCTGTCCGCAGCGGCGAAAGCGACACGATCACGAACATCGAAAACCTCACCGGCAGCAATTATGCCGACACGTTGACGGGCAATGCCGGCGGCAACGTGCTTCAGGGGCTCGATGGCAACGATGTGCTGCATGGCGGCAATGGCAACGACTCGCTGCAGGGCGGCAACGGCAGCGACACGCTCAATGGTGACGACGGCAACGATTCCCTGCAGGGCGGCGACGGTAACGATGCGCTCAATGGCGATAGCGGCAACGACACGCTCGAAGGCGGTGCCGGCAACGACACGCTGAGCGGGGGCGCCGGTATCGATCGGTTCGTGTTCAACACCGCCCCAGGCACGGGCAATCTCGACCAGATCGCAACGGACTTCACGATCGGCGAAGACCGCATCGTGCTGCGCAGCTCCACATTCACGATGTTGAGCGGCAGCGGCGTGCTGGGTGCCGACAATTTCCGTTCCGGGGCAGGGGCGGTAGCGCAGGATGCGAACGACTACATCGTCTACGATTCCACGACGAAGACGCTTTACTACGATGCCGATGGCAGTGGTTCCGGATCGCAACTGCCGATCCTCGTATTCGCCGGTACACCGAACCTCGCGGCCGGCGACATCGAAGTGAACCTGCCGAGCTTTGCCGGCACGTCGGGAAGCGATACTGCATCAGGCTCGAACGGCAGCGACTACCTGAGCGGGGGCGCCGGCGATGACACGCTTGGCGGCGGTGCCGGCAACGACTATGTCGACGGCGGCGAAGGCGCAGACAGCCTCGAAGGTGGCAGCGGCAACGACACGATCAATGGCGGCGAAGGCCACGATACCGTGAGCTACGCGAGCGCCAGCAACAATGCGGTCGTCGAACTTGGCCGCAGTAAGAGCGCAAACGACGGTGACGGCGGCGGCGACGTGCTGATCAGCATCGAGAGCGCCACCGGCAGCGAACTGAACGACATCATCATCGGCAGCAGCGTCGAAAATGAACTGCGCGGCCTCGGCGGCCACGACCTCATCGACGGCTTTGGCGGCAACGATACGTTGAAGGGCGGCAACGGCCACGACAGGCTGCGTGGCGGCGACGGCAATGACGTGCTCGACGGCGGCAATGGCTTCGACACGCTCGTCGGGGGAGACGGCAACGACCAGTTCTGGTTCGCCGAAGCACCACATTCCGGCAATCACGACTCGATTAGCGACTTTGTGTCCGGCGCTGACAAGCTGGTATTCGATCACCTCGGCGACCTCGCTGGTGGCACGCTCGCAGTCACTGCGTTCCATCTGGGTGCGACGGCGACGACGCCAGCCCATCGACTCATATACAGCACGACGGGCGTGCTGTATTACGACGCCGACGGCAGCAACACGGCACACACGCCGGTACAGGTTGTGAAACTGGTCGGCGCGCCGACGCTCAGCTATCTGGACATTACGGCTTATCCCTTGCCCGCATGACCTGCTATCTCTTCGTCCACCAGAACTTCCCCGGACAGTTTCTGCACGTCTCCAGGGCCCTGGCGGAGCGCGGAGATACGGTAGTCGCGATCGGTGAGGAGAAACGCCTGCGGCAGCGCGGGAATCCGCATCCGCGCATCCGGATCCATGCGTATCCCGAGCCGGCCGGCGCCGGCCGGGAGACACACCACTACCTGCGCGACCTCGAAGCGCAGGTTCGCCGCGGCCAGGCAGTATTCCGCCTCGCGCAGGGCCTTGCGCGAAAGGGGCTCCGCCCCGACGTCGTCATCGCGCACCCCGGCTGGGGCGAAGCGCTGTTCCTGAAAGACATCTTCCCGAACGCGCGCCACGTGCAGTACCTCGAATATTTCTACCGCGGCAAGGGTGGCGACGTCGGCTTCGATCGCGAATTCGCCAGCGGTGTCGACGCCGAGTGCAAGGCACGCGTGAAGAGTTCGACGCAGCTATTGAGCTTCGAATACGCCGACGCGGGCATCTCGCCCACGGCGTGGCAGATGTCCCGTTATCCCGGGGACTGGCACAGCCGCATCGCCTGCATCCACGAAGGGGTCGACACGACGGCCGTTCATCCCGATGCGAGCGCAGTCGCCGGCATTCGTCGTGCCGATGGCAGCATCCTGCATCTCGGCCACGACGACGAAGTACTGACCTACGTCGCGCGCAACCTCGAGCCGTATCGCGGCTTCCACATTTTCATGCGTGCACTGCCTGCGATCCTCGAATCGCGCCCGAACGCGCAGGTGCTGGTCGTCGGCGGGAACGGGGTCAGTTATGGGCGCCAGCCTCCGCCCGGTACGACGTATCGGGAGTTGTACGAGCGCGAATGGGAGCAGAAGGGACTCGCGATCGACCGCAGCCGCGTGCACTTCCTCGGCAAATTATCCTATGCCGACTACCTGACGGTGCTGCAGGTATCCTCGCTGCACGTATATCTCACGTATCCCTTCGTGCTTTCGTGGTCGATGCTCGAGGCCATGAGCGCCGGCTGCGTCGTGCTCGGCTCGGCCACGGCGCCGGTGCAGGAAGTAGTGCGCGACGGAGAGAATGGTTTCCTCGCAGACTTCTTCGACGTCGCAGCGCTCGCCGACAAGGCCGCCGACCTCCTCGCGCGGCGCCGCGAACTCACGACGATCCGCGCTGCGGCGCGCGACACGATCGTCAGCCGCTACGACCTCCGCACCGTCTCCCTCCCGCAGATGCTGGACTTCCTCGCCACAGTGAAAGGCTGATGTCCGTAACAGGCGTGTGACGCTAGAATAGCGCGCTTCGTGGTCCACGCGGTGTGGGCCAGCAATACAGAGCCGCAATGCTCGGGGAGTCCAGGATGATTTTTGAAGTACCACCCTTACCCTATTCCAAGGAAGCGCTGGAGCCGGCCATCAGCCGCAACACGCTCGAATTCCATTACGAGAAGCACCACAAGGGCTACATGAACAAGCTGAAGGGCCTCCTCGAAGGCAAACCTGAAGCGGAGAAGTCGCTCGAGGAAATCATCAAGACGTCGAGCGGCGCGGTATTCAACAATGCAGCGCAGGTGTGGAACCACACGTTCTTCTGGGAATCGATGAAGCCAAACGGCGGCGGCGAACCGAAAGCTGGCCCTGTGGCAGATCTGATCAAGCGCGATTTCGGCGACTTCAAGCAGTTCCGCGCCAAGTTCATCGAAGCCGGCATGAACCGCTTCGGCTCCGGCTGGGCCTGGCTCGTACTGCAGGACGGCAAGGCGCAGATCGTCAGCACGGCCAATGCCGACACGCCGCTGAAAGACGGCATCAAGTGCCTGCTGGTCGCCGACGTGTGGGAACACGCGTACTACCTCGACTACCAGAACAAGCGCGACTCCTTCCTCGAAACGTTCTGCGACAAGCTGATCAACTGGGACTTCGTCGCGAAGCAGCTGTAAAGCCTTCAATCGATAGAACGACACTGGGCCCGGCCAGCGCCGGGGCGGCGCTGCATCAGCGTCATTGCGGCGCAGGCCCGATCCAGTGTCGTTCCGATTTCTTCCCGCACGCCCGATGGCATATCCTCACGTGAACTTCTCCGTTCACGAGGATCGCCATGAGCACCCGCAAGGAAACCGACAGCCTCGGCACGATCGACGTGCCCGACAGTGCGCTGTGGGGCGCGCAAACGCAGCGCTCGCTGCAGTACTTCGCGATCGGCACTGAACTACCTGGCGGCCAGCGCTTCCCGCTGCAGTTCATCCATGCCTTCGCGCTCGTGAAGAAAGCGGCCGCGCTCGCGAACGTCGAGCTCGGCACGTTGGCGCCATCGTTGTGCAAGCTGATCACGCGGGCCTGCGATGAAGTGATTGCAGGGGAGCACGACGCGCACTTCCCGCTCGTCGTCTGGCAAACCGGCAGCGGCACGCAGACGAACATGAATCTCAACGAAGTGATAGCCAACCGCGCGAATGAGCTCGCCGCCGGTGGGGGCGCAAGCAATGCTTCGCAGGAAGCGGCAACGTCCGCGCGCGGCACGAAGACTCCGGTGCATCCGAACGACCATGTGAACCTGTCGCAGTCGTCGAACGACGTGTTTCCCACCGTCATGAATGTCGTCATCGCGCAGCTGCTGGAGGAAAAACTGTTGCCGGCGCTCGACGGCATGCACGCCGAACTCGATCGCAAGGCCCAGGAATACGCGCCGCTGACGAAGAGCGGCCGCACGCACATGATGGACGCGAGCCTGATGACGCTCGGCGACGAATTCGGCGCCTATCGCGACCAGGTCGCCTATGCGCGCAAGCAAATCCACGACGCCTTGGCGAACGTGCAGGCGCTCGCCATCGGCGGCAGCGCGGTCGGCAATGGCGTCAACACGCCACCGCGCTGGAGTGAAACCGTCGTGCGCCACATCGCGGAGCTTACCGGCCTTGCGTTCACGAGCGCGGACAACAAGTTCATGGCGCTCGCCGCGCATGACGCGCTGACCGATCTCAGCGGTCGCCTGCGCCTTCTCGCGACCTCGCTGATGAAGATCGCGAACGACCTGCGCCTGATGAACAGTGGGCCGCGCTGCGGCCTCGCCGAAATTCGCCTGCCGGCAAACGAGCCCGGCAGTTCGATCATGCCGGGCAAGGTCAATCCGACGCAGGTCGAAGCACTCACGATGGTCGCGGTGCAGGTGCTCGGCAACGACGCCGCGGTGGGATTTGCGAACAGTCAGGGCCAGTTTGAACTGAACGTCTACAAGCCACTGATCCTGCGTAACCTTTATGAATCAACCGTTCTGCTTGCCGACGCGGTTCAAGGTTTTACTGTGCATTGTTTGCGGGGAATAGAAGCCGATCGGGCGCGCCTTTCGCAGTATGCTGAACTTTCGCTGATGCGCGCCGCCGAGCTGACGCCGTATATCGGCTACGACAAGGCGGCGAAGAGTGCGCAGTACGCACTCGCGCAAGGTCTGTCGCTGAAGCAGTCCGTGCTGCAAATGGGCTTCATGACGGAAGCCGAATTCGACGCAGCCCTGAATGGGCTGCCAGGATAGTCCCGGCTCCGGTCGCACGGCCTTGCGCAAAATTCCAGAATCGCAGTACGTCACGCACGACGACCCTCGGGGTCCGAGGAGGAGGCTACATGGCGATCGGCAAAAAAGAACCGACGGTACGCGAGGCTGTCGGCATCTTTCACAACGCAGAGTCACTGCGCGGTGCTATCGAGGAATTCCTCGCAGCCGGCTTTCCTTTCGACGAACTCGGCTTGCTTGCGAGCGAGCAGGTCGTGGAACAGTCGCTCGGTGACATGTACATACGCACGAACGCGGCCTCCGACTCGCCGGATGCGCCGGCGATAGCATTCGTCCGCCGCGAAGCGGCCGGCGACGCTACCCGTACGCATTCCGGCGGGCTGATGTTCGTCGGTGCTTCCGGTGCGGCGGGTGCCGTCGTCGCGTCATCGGCCTTGCTCGGCGGCGCGTTGTTGCCGGCAGTCGGTGCCGTGGTCGGCGTCGGGCTCATCGGCGCGCTGGTCGCCTCGTTCATCCACCAGAGCGACGCCGAATACCTGCAGCAACAGATCGACGAGGGGCACCTGCTGCTGTTCGTGCGTGTCGACCCCGCGCGCGAAGAGGAGGCAATGGCGATCCTGAAACGCAACAGCGGCCTCGACGTGAAAATCTACGAAATACCCGTAAGCCATCCCGCGGTGCCGAATGCGCCCCGCTCCACTGACACACGCCTGGGACCATCACCATGAAGCAGTTGAAACACGTTCTGTTACCGGCGGCGCTCGTGCTGCCTGCATTCCTGCCTGCGCTTGCAGGCGCCGCAACCGAAGACGTCACCGTGCAGATGAATGCCGTCACGGAGAGTGGCGTCGGCGAATCGATCGGCACGATCGTCATCAGCAAGGCGACGCATGGCATCGTGCTGACGCCGGAGCTGACCGGCCTTCCTCCCGGCGAGCACGGCTTCCACGTGCACGAAGTGCCAGACTGCGCGCCGGCACGTGACGACGAAGGCAACATGGCCGCGGCGCATGCCGCCGGCGAACACTTCGATCCGGAAGGCACGATGCAGCATGGCTCGCCGCTCGTCGGTGACGGCCACCTTGGCGATCTGCCCGTGCTGGTGGTAGACGCGCAGGGTAATGCGCGCGAAGCGGTCGAAGCCTCGCGCCTCAGCCTCGAAGACGTCGTCAATCGCGCACTGATGATCCATGCCGGCGGCGACAACTTTTCCGACGTGCCCGAAAAAGCCGGCGGCGGCGGCGCGCGCATCGCCTGCGGCATCATCGGAGGCGCGGGCGAAACCGAAGTCAGTGGACCTAACGATCCGCAGCTGCGCACCACCACACCTCCTGCCACCCGGCAGTAACTCCACCGGAAAGGGGGAGACCGCTTTTAATCCTGGTCGAAAGCGGTCTGTCCCCTTCAGTGCTTAAGGCTGACGACACCCACCTGCGGCAGCGCGGCGAGTCCGATGTCGCGCGCGTGCTGTTCGAAGCCCTTGTTCTTCCAGAAGAAGGCGCCGGGCATCGTCGTCGGGACCACGAGCACGTAGAACAGTGCGCGTCCGATCAGGCTCGTGGCGATCAGGCCTACTAGCAGCAGCGACCAGGCCAGCACGGCCAGCATCGGCGCGGACGCCAACATTGCGGAGACGGCCAGCACGATATTGGTGCCAAGCAGTACGTTGCGCAGCCAGTAGGTTTTGCCGAAGGTCGTCGTCTGGATGTAGTGCGACGCTGCGCCTTCATGTTCCTTCCCGTCCATTGCGCGTGCATGCGCGCGCAAGCCGATCGCCTGGAGTGCGAGGCCTGCACACACGCCGGCTGCCGCGATGCTGAGCAGCGGCAGCGCATTGCCTCCGCGCGCGGTTTCGAGCATGAGTCCTGCGGTGCCGACCAGCGCGCCACCGAGCGCCAGCGCCGTGCCGCAGAAATCGGCAGCGACCTGCCAGTGGTCCCAGAACGGCCGCGCCTTGATGCGGTAGCACTTCACCATGTAGAACAAACCGGCGGCTGCGCCCAGCGTGGCCATCACGCCGAAGCCGTCGGCGAAGGCGGCCGCCGTTTCCAGCGGGAGCAGATTCGTCACGGATGCGCCAAACAGCGCCGAGTACATGCCCTGGAAGACGCTGTTGCCCGGCAATGAAAGCAGCAGGTGCATGCCGAGCATCGCGATGAACACCGCGATGCCGAGGCCTTCGCGGCACACTGGCGAGTATTTCAGGTTGTTGAAACCGCGATAGAAGCGCAGCGGCTTGCCGAGGTGCGTCGTCGACATGAACATGCCGACGCTGACGAGCGCGAAGCTCGCGAGGCAAAGCAGCGCATAGGCTGGGGAGTTGCGCAGGCCTTCCAGCATCTCGACACCCAGCAGGCTGCCGACGAAAGCGAGCACGAAGGCGCCAATGGCCGCCTGCGAACCGAGCGTGAACAGCACCAGCGGGTTCTCGCGCGAGCTGAGCCGCGCGAAGTTCCAGTGGCGCTGCCTGCCGGCTTTCTGGTCGACGCGCGGTTTGTAGTTGCCTGCGCCGTCCTTGTGGTACTTCACCGGCATCGAATCGGTGCGCGTCACTTCTTCCGGCAAGGTACGGGTCTGCTGGAAACGGATGTTCGGATGCGTGATGTCCGGATTCGGGAAGCCGGGGATCGCAACCTTCGCTTCTTCGCGATTCTCCGGGATGTTCTCGATCACGCCGAAGTCGAGTGCATTGCCGAGGCAGGCCGATACGCAGGCCGGTTTCAGTCCCACTTCGAGGCGATCCACGCACATGTTGCATTTCGACACCTGGCCCTTGATCGGATCGAGCTGCGGTGCGTTGTACGGGCACACCCACGTGCAATAGCCGCAACCGAAACAGGTTTCCGGATCCTGCAGCACGGCGCCGTATTCGGTGTGTTTCGTGTAGGCCTTGGTCGGGCAGCCTTTCAGGCACACCGGATCGTCACAGTGGTTGCAGGCCATCGAGATGTTCATGCGCTTGTAGTCGGGATAGCAGCCGCCTTCGACGTAGCCCACCGAACGGAACGCGATGTGCCCCGGGTTCTCGTTCTTCTCGCTGCAGGCCGCTTCGCAGGCGTGGCAGCCGATGCAGTTGTCGGCCGTGAAGAAGAAGCCGTGCTGCTTGTTGCGGTTCGGGTTGCAGCCCACTTCGGGATTGTTGTTGATGAACAGCGGCTGCCCCGGCGTCCACGACGGATTCAGCTCCAGCAGGTCGATCTTCTGGCCGTAGCGGTTTTCCTGCTTCACGTCGCGATCGTTCAGCAGCGCATACGGACGTTCTTCCGTGCGCATTTCCCACAGCGTGCTGCGGGCTTCTGCGACCTGTTCCTCGCGGGGTTCGAACTGGACTACCTGGTTCATGTGGCTTCTTCTTCCTGTTCTTAAAACTTCCGGCGCTCGAGGTTCAGGCGCGCCGCCTCTTCCTGGTCCACATGCTCCACCTTCACGCAGCACTGCTTGAAGGCCGGCTGCCGTGAATACGGATCGAGCAGGCCGAGCGTCAGTCGGTTCACGCAGTCGTGGAAGTGGAATGGGATGAAGACCATGTTCGGCGGCACGCGCTGCGTGAGCTGCACCATGACCACCGCATCGCCGCGCCGCGACACGACGCGCACGTACTGCTGGTGCGCGATCCCGAGCTTTTCGGCGGCATCCGGGTTCATTTCCATGAACGGTGTAGGGCTGAACTTGTTGCCGTTCGCGATCTTGCCGGTGCGCGTACGGGTATGAAAGTGTTCAACTAAACGCCCGCTGTTCAGCCAGAACGGGAACTCCTTGTCCGGCTTCTCGTTGTTGTCCTTGAAGCGCACGCTGATGAGGTTCGCGCGTCCGTTGTGCGTCGGGAAGTGGCCATCGACATACAGTCGCGGATCGCCCTTCAAACCGTCGGTGCCTTCGCGGTAGGGCCACTGGATGCCGCGCGCTTCCTCGATCTTGTCGTAGCTCATGCCGGAGATGTCGAGCGTGCGGTTCTCGCCCTTCGACAGCTGTTTCATCTCGTCGAACACTGCTTCCGTCTCATCAGGGAAGCGGATCTTCTGCCCGTTCGGGAAGCGCTTCGCCATTTCGTTGAAGATCCAGAAATCCGGCTTCGAATTGGCGAAGGGCTTCACGGCATTGCGCGTGAGGTTCACGCGGCGCTCGGTGTTCGTATGGCAGCCCTGTTTCTCCGCCCAGACTGAAGCGGGGAAGTACGCGTGCGAATACTGCGTGGTTTCGACGTCGGCGTAGCAGTCCTGCACGACGCAGAATTCCAGCTTCTCCATGATCTTGCGGATGCGGCCGGTGTTGGCCATCGACGTCATCGGATTCGTCGCGACGAGCCACAGGCCCTTGATCTCGCCGGTTTCGATCGCGGGGAAGATGTCGGTCTGCGCCAGGCCGCGCGCCTTGGGGAAGAATTCGGGATCGATGCCCCAGAAGTCCGCAATCTCCCTGCGATGGGTTTCATTTTCGAGGAAGCGATAGCCCGGCAGCCCGGAGCACGAGCTCCACTCGCGCGTGCCCATTGCGTTGCACTGGCCGGTAATCGACAACGACGTGCCGCCAGGCTTGCCGATGTTGCCCGTCACGAGGTTCAGGTTGTTGATGTTGCACACGCCGTCGGACCCATGCGTGCTCTGGTTGATGCCCATCGTCCAGATGCACATCGAGGCCGGCGACTTCGCGTAAAGACGCGCGACGAGCCGTATCGTGTCCTCGTCGATGCCGCAGATGTGCTGTGCCTTCACCGGGTCGTAGTCCTGCACAGTCTGGTACAGGTCTTCGAAGTTGTTCGTATGGGCCGCGATGTAATCCTTCGCGTGCAGGTTTTCCTTGAAGATCACGAACAGCATCGCGTTGATGAGGACCACGTCCGTGCCGGGCGTCACCGGCAGGTGGATATCGGCGAACTGCGCGAACATCGTGACGCGAGGATCGACGACGATCAGCGGGAACTTGCGCTTCTCGCGCGCTTCCTTCAGGCGCCAGTAGATGACGGGATGCTGTTCCGGCAGGTTGGAGCCGAAGGCCATCATGCAGTGCGTATGTTCGAAGTCCTCGTAGCAGCCGGGCGGCCCGTCGAGGCCGAACGATCGCTTGTATCCCGAAACGGCGGACGCCATGCATAACGTCGTATTGCCGTCGTAGTTGTTCGTGCCGATGCAACCGCGTGTCAGCTTGCCGAGCGTATAGAACTCCTCGGTCAGCAGCTGGCCGGTCGACACGATAGCGAACGAGTCGCGCCCGTACTTCTCCTGGATGCGCTTGATGTTCGCGGCCGTGTAGTCCAGCGCCTCGTCCCACGTGGTCTTGCGGAACGGTTCCTGCCAGCGACCGCGAATCAGCGGATCTGTGCCACGGCCACTCGAGTTGAACAGCTCGTGCTCCTGCAGGCCCTTGATGCACAGCTTGCCTCTATTCACGTCCGCGCCGGCGTGGCCACGCGACGTAATGACCTTGCCGTCTGCATTCAGCCCGAGTTCGATCGTGCAGCCAGTGGAGCAGTAGTTGCACGTGGCGTACTTCCATTCCTTCACCGGCTTCGGCGGGATGACGATCGGCTTTCTGTCCTTGCGTCCAAACAACATCGGTCTACAACCTCGCTTCATTCGTTCCCGCGATCCAGAGCTTGCCCCGCGCGAAGGCGGGGACGGGAATTCGCTCGTTGATACGCGGAGAAACTCACTGTCACAGGGGCTTTGCAATAAGCGCACCAGCGCCATTCGCACCAAGATAAAAAACCGGCAGGTTTTAGCGCTTGAAACTTATCTGCTTGAAAACAGGCCAGAAAAAGCCGCACGCGAATCAGCTCCGCGCGACCGTCCGCACATCGCCAGCGCAGAGCCCGCACCAAAACGTCGCAGGCCGATTTCGAGCTGCTGCTTGCTGGTGCAGCGCGCACTCGTTGAAAACACAGTCAAGAAATCGCGTCACGCGAAAATATGCTGCGAAAACATGCAGCTAAAAATTGTCGGCGGAATTGGTGCGCCTCTTGCAAAGGCGCCGCTTGAGAGTTTCGAAACGGCTCGAGCCGGGTGGTGCAGCATGTCAGCGGATATGGGTGAACAGATTTTCAGTGAAGGCGTGAAGCAGAAGGTGATCGTCGTCGGCAACGGCATGGTCGGCCATCGCTTCATCGAGTATTTGCTGGCGCACGAGCGTGCCAGCGAGTTCGAGATCACGACGTTCTCGGACGAACCGCGCCTCGCCTACGACCGCGTGCACCTCAGTGCCTACTTCACGGGCTCCACGGCCGCCGACCTCGCATTGACGACACGCGAGAGATACCGCGAGCAGGGCGTGAACTTCATCCTGAACGACAAGGTCGTCGCGATCGACAAGGTGAAGAAAACCGTGACGACGCAGTCCGGCCGCATCGAAGCCTGGGACAAGCTGGTGCTCGCCACCGGTTCTTACCCCTTCGTGCCGCCGATTCCCGGCAACGATCGCGAACACTGTCTCGTGTACCGCACGATCGACGACCTCGGGAGAATCAAGGTCTCGGGCGCGCAGAGCAAAGTCGGCGTCGTCGTCGGCGGCGGCCTGCTCGGCCTCGAAGCGGCGAACGCCCTGAAGGGCATGGGTCTCGAAACGCATGTCGTCGAATTCGCGCCGAAGCTGATGGCTGTGCAACTCGATGACGGTGGCTCGAAACTGCTGCGGCGCAAGATCGAGGCGCTGGGCGTCAAAGTCCACACCGGCAAGAACACGAAGGAAATCGTCGACGGCACCACGTGCCGCTACAAAATGAACTTCGCGGACGGCACCTCGCTCGAGACCGACATGATCCTGTTCTCGGCCGGCATCCGCCCGCAGGATGAGCTCGCGCGGAAGAACGACATCGCGCTCGGTGCGCGCGGCGGCATCGAGATCAACGACAACTGCCGTACGTCCGAGAAGGACATCTATGCAATAGGCGAATGCGCCGTGTGGAATGGCCAGGTCTTCGGTCTCGTCGCTCCCGGCTACCAGATGGCGAAAGTCGCCGTCGCACAGGTGACCGGTGGCAACGACCAGTTCACCGGCGCCGACATGAGCACGAAGCTGAAACTGCTCGGCATCGACGTTGCGAGCGTCGGCGACTCTATCGCCCGCACGCCGGGCGCCCGCTGCTACTACTACAACGACGACTTTGCCGAAGTGTACAAATGCCTCGTCGTATCGAACGACGGCAAGAAGCTGCTCGGCGCGGTGATGGTCGGCGACGTCGAGGACTACGGCAACTTCCAGCAGCTGATGCTTAACCAGATCGACCTGCCGGAAAATCCGCAGGCGATGATCCTGCCTGGCATCGAAGGCGGCAAGCCGGCGATTGGCGTCGACGCCTTGCCCGATGCCGCGCAAATCTGTTCGTGCTACGCGGTGACGAAAGGCAGCATCTGCGCGCTGGTGAACGACGGCAAGTCGCTCGGCGACATCAAGGCCCAAACGAAGGCCTCCACAGGATGCGGGGGCTGCGCGGTGCTGCTGAAGCAGGTCGTCAACGCCGAACTCGCGAAGCTCGGTGTCGAGGTCAACAACTACCTCTGCGAACACTTCAAGTACACGCGCCGGGAGCTTGCCGACCTGATCCGCGTGAAGAAGATCCGTACCTTTGCCGCGCTGCTGGCCGAGCACGGCAGCGGACATGGCTGCGACATCTGCAAGCCCGCCGTCGGTTCGATCCTCGCCTCCTTCTGGAATGACTACGTGCTGCAGCCCGACCACGTCGGCCTGCAGGACAGCAACGACGCCTTCCTCGGCAACCTGCAAAAAGACGGCACGTATTCGGTCGTGCCGCGCATCGCCGGCGGCGAGATCACGCCGGACAAGCTGATCGTGCTAGGTCAGGTCGCGAAGAAGTACGAGCTGTACACGAAGATCACCGGCGGACAGCGCGTCGACCTCTTCGGCGCGCGCATCGACCAGCTGCCCGCAATCTGGAAAGAACTCGTCGATGCCGGCTTCGAAACCGGGCACGCATACGGCAAGGCCGTGCGCACCGTGAAGTCCTGCGTCGGTTCGACGTGGTGCCGCTACGGCGTCGACGACAGCGTCGGCTTCGCGATCGAGATCGAGGAGCGCTACAAGGGCCTGCGTTCGCCGCACAAGCTGAAATTCGCCGTGTCGGGCTGCACACGCGAATGCGCCGAAGCGCAGTCGAAGGACGTCGGCATCATCGCCACGGAAACCGGCTGGAGCCTGTACGTGTGCGGCAATGGCGGCATGCGCCCGCGCCATGCGGATCTGCTCGCGACGAGCCTCGACCGCGAAACCCTGGTCAGGTTCGTCGACCGCTTCCTGATGTTCTACTGCCGCACGGCCGATCGCCTGCAGAGAACGTCGGTGTGGCTCGAGAACATGGAAGGCGGCATCGAGTACCTCAAGCAGGTCGTCGTCGACGACAAGCTCGGCCTCGGCGAAGAACTCGAAGCCGCGATGGCGAACGTAGTCGCTACTTACCAGTGTGAGTGGAAGACCACGATCGAAAACCCGGAGCAGGTGAAACGCTTCCGCCAGTACATCAATTCCGACAAGACCGACACCAGCCTCGCGTACGTCATCGAGCGCGGCCAGCGCCGGCCAGCCACGCGCGAAGAACGTGAGGCCGGGAAGGCAGTGGAGCTGATTTCGGTAAAGGAACACAGCACGTGACTAATGCGCTTACAACGATGAGTGAAGTGTGGATCGGTGTCTGCAACGAAGCCGATCTCGTGATCGGCGCTGGCGTATGCGCGCTGCTGGAAGCGGACGGCAAGACCGAGCAGGTCGCGCTGTTCCGCGAAACGCCTGATGGCCCCGTTTACGCGATCAGCAATCATGACCCGATCGGCAACGCGAACGTCCTGAGCCGCGGCATCATCGGATCGCTCGGCAGCCGCATCGTCGTCGCCTCGCCGCTGTACAAGCAGCACTTCTGCCTCGAGTCGGGGCAGTGCCTCGAGGACGAGAAGGCCAGCGTGAAAGCATGGCAAGTGCGCATCGCTCGCGGGCAGGTCCAGCTAAAAACTGCATAAGACCATTAATCCTCGTCACTCCCGCACAGGCGGGAATCCAGTGTCATTTGCTCGCATAAAAGGCGCTGGACCCCGCCTTCGCCAGGGTGACGACCGAATACTGATTTACCAAATATCGGAGCAATCAAATGTCAGCCGAAAAATTCAACCTGCTCAGCTTCACAGGGAAAATGAAAATCCTGCACATGAGCTGGTTCGTCTTCTTCATCACGTTCATCGTGTGGTTCAACGCCGCACCGCTTATGCAGGCCATTGCCGCGAGCCTGGGTGTCAGTCCGCAGGACCTCGTCGTGCTCGCCACCGTGAACGTCGCGATCGCCGTGCCGTCGCGCGTCATCATCGGCATGCTTACGGACAAGTACGGGCCGCGCATCATGTACTCGGTGCTGCTGATCCTGGGTTCGATCCCCTGCTTCTGGTTCGCCACGGTCGACACGCTCGCCGAAGCAGCGCTTGCGCGTTTCTTCTGCGGCTTCATCGGCGCGGGCTTCGTGATCGGCATCCGCCTCGTCAGCGAATGGTTCCCGGCGAACGAACTCGGCACCGCTGAAGGAATCTACGGCGGCTGGGGTAACTTCGGTTCGTCGGCAGCCGCCTTTTCGCTGCCTGTCATCGCGCTGTGGTTCGGCGGTGAGGACGGCTGGCGTTACGCGATCGCGCTGACGGGCGCGATCTGCTTCGCCGGCGGCGTCCTGTTCTACTTCAACGTGCGCGACACGCCGAAAGGCTCGACCTACTTCAAGCCGAAATCGATGGGCGCAATGGAAGTGACGAGCGTAGGGGATCTCGTGATGCTGTACGTCATGAAGCTGCCGATGTACCTGTGCCTCGCCGTGCTCGCATGGCGCCTGTCGCCCACGGGTTTCGACCTGATCAGCGCGGCCGTCACGAACACGATCTACGCAGCGCTGCTCGTCGTCATGGCCATCGACTTCCACAAGGTGTGGCAGACGAACAGGAACCTGTTCTCGGCGCCGGTGCCCGAGCTGCATCGCTACAAGTTCAAGCAGGTGGCAATCCTGAACGTCATGTATTTCTGCAACTTCGGTTCGGAGCTCGCGGTGGTGTCGGTGCTGCCGCTGTTCTTCGCGGAGACCTTCGAGCTGAGCCCGATCATGGCCGGCATCGTCGCGTCTACCCACGCCTTCCTGAACCTCGTCTCGCGCCCGGGTGGCGGCTGGATCTCCGACAAGGTCGGCCGCAAGAAGAGCCTGCTTGTGCTGACGCTCGGCCTCTCTCTGACGTATTTCGTGACGAGCCAGATCGATAGCAGCTGGTCGTTGCTAGGTGCCGTCGTCCTAGTCATGGCCTGCGCTTTCTTCGTACAAGCAGGCGAGGGTGCCGTGTTCGCGACAGTACCGCTCATCAAGCGCCGGCTGACCGGCCAGATCGCCGGCATGACCGGTGCCTACGGCAACGTCGGTGCGGTGGTGTACCTGCTGATCCTGACCTTCGTCGACTACTCCACCTTCTTCATGGTCATCGGCGTCGCGGCCTTCGTTGGTTTCATCGCGCTGCTGTTCATGGACGAACCGAAAGGCCACATCGCGGAGGTGAATGAAGATGGTACGGTGGAACTGATCCACGTTGGGTAAACTCGCACCACCGCAACCCTTCAATGCCGCCGGCAGACGATCGCTTCGATGGCCACAGCCAAGACCCTGAGCCTCGCCTACGGCGGCCATACGACTGCCGGCGTGAAGGAACGTAACGAAGACGCCTTCGGCATGCTGCTGCCCGCGAGCCAGCTGCGGTTCAGCAAGGGTGCGATCGCCGCGATCGCCGATGGCGTGAGCTGCAGCGACAATGCGCAGGTCGCGAGCCGCACGAGCGTCGCCACTTTCATCCAGGATTACCTCAGCACGCCCGAAACCTGGGATGTCAAAACCTCCGCGTCACGCGTGCTCGCCGCACTGAATTCGTGGCTCTATTACCAGGGCCAGAGTTCGTTGACGCGCCAGAACGGTTTCGTCACGACCTTCAGCTCCGTGATCTTCCGTTCGACGACGGCGCACGTGCTGCACTGTGGCGATAGCCGCGTGTATCGCTTTCGCGACGGCAGGCTGCAGCAACTCACGAGCGACCACTGCCTCGCCCAGGCCGGCGGCGACCTGACGCTGACACGCGCGCTCGGCATGGATACCGAGCTGAAGGTCGATTACCAGCAGCGCAGCCTGCGCGTCGGCGACCTGTTGCTATTCACGACCGACGGCGTACACGGCAGCCTGAAACACGCCGAGATCGGTGAGGTGCTGGCAGCACTGGCAGCGCCAGCCGCCGCAGCCGGCGAGGGCGGCAACTCGTCGCTCGAACAGGCCGCGCGGCAGTTGATCGAGCGTGCGCTACAGGGCGGCAGCAGCGACAACCTCAGCTGCCTGCTCGTGCGCGTGCTCGACCTGCCGGTCGAGAACATCGACGAGGCGCACAACAAGCTCACGCAGCTCGTCATTCCGCCGGTGCTCGCGCCCGGGCACAAGCTCGATGGTTACACGGTCGTCAAGACGCTTCACAGCGGCTCCCGCTCCCACCTGTATCTCGCCACGCATCCGCGTTACCGCCAGAAGTTCGTGCTCAAGGCGCCTTCGCAGAACTTCGCCGACGATCCGCAGTACCTCGAAGGCTTCATGCGCGAGCAATGGGTCGGGCGTCGTATCGACCATCCCGGCATCATGAAGATCCACGATGCGGTGCCCGACAGCAAGTTCCTGTACCACATCTGCGAATACGTCGAGGGCACCACGCTGCGCCAGTGGATGTACGACAACCCGCGTCCGGACCTGGCACAGGTGCGCGAGCTGGCGAAGCAGATCGCCGCGAGCCTGCGCGTGCTGCAACGCCTCGGCATGCTGCACCGCGACCTCAAGCCGGACAACATCATGCTTACGCGCAATGGCGACGTGAAGCTGATCGACTTCGGCACCGTGCAGGTCAGTGGCCTGCAGGACATCCACAGCCCGCTGCGCGAGGACATCCCCGTCGGCACCGCCGACTACATGGCGCCCGAATACCTGCTCGGCGAACGTGGCGAATACCGCTCCGACATCTTCTCGTTCGGCGTCATCGTCTACGAGCTCCTCACCGGCGTACTGCCCTACAAGCCGATCCCCACCGACACGAGCCGCATCAGGAGCTACGACCGCTGGCGTTATCGAAGCGCGCTCGATGTCCGCAAGGAACTGCCGCTCTGGTTCGACCTCGCCCTCCGCAAGGCCTGCGCGCCAAGGCCGTCGCAGCGATACGCAGCGCTGTCGGAATTCCTGCACGATCTCGACGTGCCCAACCAGCAGCTACTCGCGGCGGAACAGCACAAGCCGTTGATCGAGAAAAATCCGGTGAGGTTCTGGCAGGGGGTGTCGCTGGTGCTGTTCGTGCTGCTTGTGGTGCAGGCAGTATTCACGTAGTGACAGCCTCAGGCGCGTCTCTGAAGCCAGTCGAATTCCGCGGTCGTCGTTCGCCCCATATATGCGGCTGCTACGCATCGATGATGCGTGAGGCCGTCAAAACCTGAAACAAATTCGCGTTCCGCAAGTAGTACTGCTGGCTGGTGCGCCGTAGTGGTTGAGCGATGGCGACGTATTGGTCTTCGAGAGCTGCCCCGACATGTCGAAGTTCGCCGCCACGCTCGTTCTGTCGATCGCGCCGCTGCTGTGCGTTGGCCAATCGGTGGACGACGAATTGCTGGCCGCCTTCAATCAGGACCAAAGCTCCAGGAGCAATGGCGGAGTAGGAGATCCCTGCGGGGACGAAATGCGGCGGCTGCGCGTGCTGAAGTGGCTGGCGGAAGGTCGCATCGTCACGGCTGACGGCAGGTACCATGCCGCGATGATCCTGCAACACACGCCGCAGGGAATGGTCGGTACCGAAACGGCGAGCAAGAGCGCGGAGAATTACTTGCTGGCCCATTTCCTCGCGAAGGCCGCGGCCGACAGCGGGCATGACGACGCCCGGTGGCTTGCTGCGGCAACCTATGATCGTTACCTGGTGAGCCAGGGCCAGCCGCAGAAATACGGTACACAGTTCTCGTTGAATCCCGCGACCGGCTTTCTCGAATTCGACACTGTGGATCCGGATACAACCGATGCGGAGCGGCGTGAATGGGACGTGCCGCCTGTCGCGGACACCTTGCGCCGGTTCGAGGAGTCGGGGATGGGAACCAGGCCACGCCAAAGCGTTACGCTTGCACAGCTGTCGTGTTCCGATCCGGCGAGCGCACTTCCGTGACTGACTCCGGTAATGCGACGCGCGCAGGACGTAGTCCTCAACCTTCGGGCCTGAACTCCACCTTCCAGTTTGCGTCCTCGCAATAGCCGCAATCACCGCCCTTGAACCACTCGCCGGCACTGGCGTCGCCCTTCAATTGCCAGTCGAGCCAGTTCACGGCGATCTTCGCCCAGTCGCCGCCGTTGGCTTGCGAGAACGTGCCGCCGTGGCCGACGGGCAGCCAGCCGAGGAATACCGGAACGTGCTTGATGCGGCTGGCGTCGTCGAGTGCGTTCGGATGCGCCTGGTCGGTGGGCCCGCCGGTGACGTAGGCAATCGGGCCGTGGATCGCGTGGAGGTCGAACTTGTTGACCTTCACGCGGCTCATGCCGCCCGGCACGTTGTACACGCCGCTGTCGAAGATCATCGCCGTGCTGATGCGCGGATCGGCGGCGAACTTGATGCTTTGCAGGCCGCCGCAGCTGTGGCCGGCGACGGCAATGCGCGTCATGTCGAGATGTCCCTGCAGTTCGCTGCTGGACAGCTCGTTCATCGCATAGGCCCACGCGAGCGCCATGTCCATTTGCGCGACGACGGTCGCGTCGGTTTCGTCCGGATCGAGCGGCAGATCGCCGCCGCCGCCGATTTGTCCGCGGCGCTGTCCGGCTCCGGGTGCTGCGCCGGCCGGTGGGGCAGGCGGTTGTGCATTCGGCCCGCGCGGCACGGGTTCATTGCGCGCGTAGCCCAGCGCGATGACGTAGTAACCGTGCGACGCGACTTCGCGCAGGAAGGCCGAGTGTGACAGTCCGTTGTCGCTGCAACCGCCGTTGCCCCACACGAGAACCGGTAACGGCGAGTCCGGCATCTGCTGTGGGCGATAGATGGTGTGCGAGCGCAGGTCTTCACGGGATTCGGCGACGGCAGGCCATTGTCCCGTGCCGGCGGGCGTGCCGACTATGCCGACTGGTTGCATGCCCTGCTCCGCAGCTTCGAGCGCGCCGGCCGACAGCGCCAGCATGCAGGTCCACAGAAGGGTCGTGCCGAAGCGTGATGCCATTGGTCCCCCGGGTTTGTAGTGATGATCGGATTGTCGACAAACTAGTCGACAAAAAGGAAATGTACAATCGCCACGCGTGCCCAGACGGAAACCGGAGAGAGGCCATGGCGACAAAACGGGAAGCGTTGGCTGCAACAGGCCCAAAAAAGGCAAGATCGCCGAAGGCGGCGGCAAAGAAGACTGCACTGAAGAAGTCGGTACCGAAGGAGCCAGGGAAATCAGCACTGAAGAAATCGCCGAAGAAACCAGCACCGGCGAAGCCAGCCCCGAATAAGCCAGCGTCGAAGAAATCGGCCGGGATCAGGACCACGGTCACGGGTGCCAGCGTCGATGCCTTCATCGCGACAGTCGACAGCGACTCGCGGCGCGCGGATGCGCAGGCACTCGTGAAGCTGTTCGAACAGGTCAGCGGCTGGCCGCCGAAGATGTGGGGACCGGCCATCATCGGCTTCGGCGCATATCACTACACGTACGAAAGCGGGCATTCCGGTTCGATCTGCGCGCTCGGCTTCAGCCCCCGCAAGGCAAACTTCGCGATCTACGTGGCGGACTTTCCGGGTAAGGAGGCTCTGCTCGCGAAGCTCGGCAAGCACAAGGGCGGGATCAGGCAGTGCCTTTACATCACTCGGGTTGTCGACGTGGATACTGGCGTGCTCAGCCAGATCCTTGCCGGCGGCCTGGCCCAGCTGAAGAAAATGTGGCCTGTGACGGCCGCCTGATTTAATTTTCACATGTCGATCCAGAACGCCGCGCGTCGCCGTGTGGCGGCCGTGGAGGGATGTGATGAAAAGCTGCTGCCTTGTCCTCGTCGCATGCTGCTTCGTGGCCTGCCGCGCCAGTGCGGCCGACGCACTCGTAAATGAACTCACCGGCGGCGCGGCCGAAACTGAAGCCGCTGTGTCTGCCGGTCCTGCCGACGCGCGTGACGCGATCTCGCCGCTGGAGCGTCGCAATGCAATGGCCGCGGAGGAGCAGCAGTATCTGCTGCTCATCGAGCAGCGCGAGGAAGCGGGCGGACTGACAGCCCCCGAGCTCGTCGAACCATTGACCGCCCTCGGCGACCTGTACTT
>DASWWP010000092.1:0-5627 GCA_036405915.1 Pseudomonadales bacterium | reverse complement strand
CCGAGTTGCCGCTGTTGCCGCCGGCTTTCCCTTTGCCCGAGTTTCCCTTGTTGCCGCCGGCATTACCGTTGCCCGAGTTGCCTTTGTTGCCGCCGGCATTGCCGTTGCCTGAGTTGCCATTGTTGCCGCCGGCATTGCCATTGCCCGCGTTGCCGTTGTTGTTGCCGCCGGCATTGCCATTGCCCGCGTTGCCGTTGTTGTTGCCGCCGGCATCGCCATCGTCACTCGCACTTTGATCAAGTTCAGCGGCTCCGCGTGAGAAGCGGAGGGGGTTCAAGTCATCCTGGGGATCGCCGCCCGTGATGGTTGCATTGCTTTCGATGAGCGCAGTTGCAGGCGGAGTATTTGCCGCGACGATCGGCGATGCGTTCTGAGCGGCATTGCCGCCCGGCGATGCATCGCCATTCGCGAGCGCTGCCAGGGCTGCAGGCGCCGCATTGGTGTTTGGCGAGTTGGTGTCGGCACCATCTGCGTTGGAGCCATCAGCTGGTGCGGTGCCGGCAGCATCCTGTGCTAGTAATGGGGTGAGACTGACGAGGCCGAGCACCGCCGGCGATTCGATCAGGCCGCGAGGCGCTTCATTGCCGATCGTTTCCGTGTAATCGAAATCGGCGCCGATGCCGGCGTCGATACTTCCCAGATTGTTGCTGATCGTCGTGCCGCCGTCGTACACGCCCGTATACAGCACGCCCTCGACGATGATTGCGCTATGCATCGTGCCGCGAATGCCGATGCTCGCGTGGGGAGTGTCGATGCGGTACGTGTCTTCGTCTGCGTCGCCTATGCTGCCGGAAATTGTCCTGAAACCACCGCGAACCATCGACATCGTAGCGGAGTCCGGAGTCGCCGGGTTGCCATCGAATTCATATGAACTGATCGTAAAGGAGGTGTCGCTCTTCAGCGAGATGAGTGCCTCGTCGACCATTCTCACCTGAGCATAACCTTCGGGACCCACGGCGATCGTATCCGCCGCGAACACGTCGGCACCGCGGGTCAATTGGCGGACCGCTCCACTGGCATCGAGTGCCTCTACCTGTCCACGCACGGCGATCACGATGCCTATCGACTCTCCAGACGGAGACTGCGCAAGCACGAGCGCGGGAATGGCCAGCGTGGATACGAGCGTGGACAGTAGCCCGGGGAGAGTGATCAGCGACGGACGGCGTGTACGCATGCAGAGTGGCCCTTTGACAAGCAAGTGGTATCGGAGGCCTCAGAACACGCGCTTGTCGAATTCCAGGCCCGATTTGTTTTTAAGTGCGCCTTTAATGGCGTCGTCGAGGTCGGCCGGCAGGTGCGCGAGTATGTAACTACGGCCATCCGCATTTAATGTTTTGAAGCTTGCGCCAATTGTAAGGCCGGTGCCATCCAGTATTTCCACTTCTTCGTCAGGGGAAACTGCTGAGTCCGTCACGATCAGGTGAAGTAGTTTCTTCTGTTTACCCCTGTAATGCATGCGTGCAACGATCTCCTGTCCTGTGTAGCAGCCCTTCGTAAAACTGACATAGCCGTTTCGATCCAGATGCAACTCCTGGGGCGTGTACTGCTCGGAGTCGCTTGCCGTAAACGGAAACTGGCCGGAGGGAAGGCCGCTGATCAGCCACTGGGTGGTCGAGCCGGGCGTCAGCCCCGCGGGGTGTTCAGTCACCGTCGGGCGATGCATGACATACTGCTGCTGCTCCGCATCAAGGTTGCAGATCCATCCATCCCGCAGCCTTGCGCACTGACCGGCTTCAGGCAGCGCGTCCGTCCCTGCGAGCGCGGACGCAGTCGCGTGTCCTACTGCGCCTATAACCGTGCCTTCGGACAGCCGCATCTCACATTTATAGAAGGGCAGGTACTTCTTCAGTGACTGCATCAACAGGATGGACAGACCTTCATTGAGCACGAAGTAAAAGTCCTGCTCTTGCCGCACGAGGATGAAGGTAACCAGCACGCGGCCCTTGTTGTTGCAGAGGGCGCCGCGTGCGAAACCCGGATCGGCAATTGCGTCGACATCACATGTCAGCTGGCCCTGCAGCAGTTTTGCTGCGTCCGCCCCGGAGACGATGACGAGCTCCAGCGTGCCCGGCGGTAGATAGAAACTCTGCATGAACTGCGTCCTGTGAGGATAAACTGCGCGCTTGCGCTCGACGAATTATAGGACCAGCCCGTGAACGACACCAAAACAACGCTTTCCGACGCGGATTTGAAGCGCCTTTACTGGCACAGCCGCCGCGGCATGCTCGAACTCGACCTGATCCTTGTGCCATTCGCGGAGCACGCGCTGCCACAGCTGGCGGAAGCCGAGGTCCAGATGTACCGGGAGCTGCTCGCCGAGGAAGACCAGGACCTTTTCATGTGGCTGACGCGTCGCGCCGATGCGCCGACGCCACGCCTTCAGCGCACGGTAGACCTCGTGCTGGCGGCGCGAACCCGAACGCCACGCTGACGAAGAGCCGCTTCGTCACACGGCGAGCCCGACCCGGACGTTCGACTCAATGAATGCGCCGTGCTGAAGACGTTCCCGTTGATTGCGATGGCTCACGCGCGTGGCTGGAAGTTCGGCGGCGTCAGCACCGTGTCGCGTGCATTGCGGGCCGGCGCCGGGTAGTCGAGGCTGTAATGCAGTCCGCGGCTTTCCTTGCGGTTGATCGCGCACTGGATGATGAGTTCGGCGACGACGGCCAGGTTGCGCAGCTCGAGCAAAGGCGTACTGACGCGATAATTGCGGTAATACTCGTGGATCTCGTTGCGCAGCAGTTCTATGCGATGCCGCGCGCGTTGCAGGCGCTTGTCGGTGCGGACGATGCCCACGTAGTCCCACATGAACCTCCGGATTTCATCCCAGTTGTGCGCGATGACGACGTCTTCGTCGGAATCCGTCACCTTGCTTTCGTCCCACAACGGCAGGCCAGTCGGTAGCGGGGTCGCCGCCAGATTGCCGGCGATGTGTTCTGCCGCCGAGAACGCGAAAACGAAACATTCGAGCAGCGAATTGCTTGCCATGCGATTGGCGCCGTGCAGGCCCGTGAAGCTCGTTTCGCCGATGGCGTACAGGTTCGGAATATCCGTCTGGCCGTTGCGATCGACCATCACGCCGCCGCAGCTGTAATGCGCCGCAGGCACGACCGGGATCTGTTGCGTGCTGATATCGATGCCAAGCGCCAGGCACCGCTCGTAGATCGTCGGGAAGTGCTGCGTGATGAAGGCTTTCGGTTTGTGCGTAATGTCGAGGAAGACGCAGTCGATGCCCGACTTCTTCATCTCGGCATCGATCGCTCGTGCGACGATGTCGCGCGGTGCGAGTTCCGCGCGCACGTCGTAATCCGGCATGAAGCGATGGCCGTTCGGCAGGCGCAGCAACGCTCCTTCTCCGCGCAGCGCTTCGGTGATCAGGAAGGTGCGGTCCTGCGGGTGGTACAGGCAGGTCGGATGGAACTGGTTGAATTCCATGTTCGCGACGCGGCAGCCAGCACGCCAGGCCATCGCGATGCCGTCGCCGCTGGCGCCGTCCGGGTTCGAGGTATACAGGTAAGCCTTGCTGGCACCGCCGGTGGCGAGCACCGTGAAGCGCGCGCCAAACGTCGAAATGGTGCCGCTGTCTTCCTCCAGCACGTAGGCGCCGAGGCAGCGTTGCCCGGCGCGCCCGAGTTTGCTCGTCGTCAGCAGGTCGATCGCGACGCTATTCGTCACGAAGCTGATGTTCGGATGATTGAGTACGCGTGAGGCGAGTGTTTCGAACACGGCCTTGCCGGTGGCGTCAGCCGCATGGATCACGCGGCGGTGGCTGTGACCGCCTTCCTTAGTCAGGTGGTATCCGCCGGCGACGGAGCTGGCTTCGCTGTGTTCATCGCGGCTGAATGCGAGGCCCTGGTCCACGAGCCATTCGATCGATTCGCGCGCGCGGCCGACGACGTACTCGACGATGTCCGGATGGCACAGCCCCGCGCCGGCGACGAGCGTGTCATCGACGTGCGAGGCGAGGCTGTCCTGCGAGTCGAGCACGGCGGCGATGCCACCCTGCGCGTAATACGTGGAGCCGAGCTTCAATGAACTCTTCGACAGGATCGTGACGCGCGCACTGTCGGCAATGCGCAGCGCGAGGCTCAGGCCGGCGGCGCCGCCGCCAATGATCAGGACGTCGGTCGTACGGATGCGGGACATGGATTCGGTAGACATCGCGGCATTCTACCTTAGCACTCGCGGACGGAGAGGCTTCGGCTACAATCGCGGGAAACTTTATACGGCAGTTACTGTCTACCCCGGCTGGCAAATGGGCTGGCACGCAAGGATCCTGCGGACCGGAGCAGTACTCAATTGGAGCCAGTCTCTTGGCAAAAGCGGGCAATCAAGACACCGACGAACAGCTGGTGGAGCGCGTATTCAAAGGCGAGAAGCACGCCTTCGACCTGCTTGTGCTGCGTTACCAGCACAAGCTACTAAGCCTGATCGGGCGTTACATTCGAGATCCGCACGAAGCCGAGGACGTCGCGCAGGAAGCCTTCATCAAGGCCTATCGCGCCCTCGGCAACTTTCGCGGTGACAGCGCCTTCTATACGTGGCTGTTCCGCATCGCCACGAACACCGCCTTGAATCACATGGTGTCGCGTTCGCGCCGCCCGCCGGCGACCGATATCGATGTAGACGATGCCGAGCAGGTCGAAACCCAGGCCGCACTGGCCGACATAGACAGCCCGGAAGCCTTCCATCGTCGCGATGAGTTGAAACGGGCCATCGACCAGGCCATCGACGAACTGCCCGACGATTTGCGCACGGCCTTCTGCCTGCGCGAGTTCAGCGGCCTAAGCTATGAAGAGATCACCGAAATCATGGACTGCCCGGTCGGTACGGTGCGATCGCGCATCTTTCGTGCGCGCGAAACAATTGACAATAAAATCAGGCATCTGCTGGAAGCCTGAGACAGCGCGGGACTGCCGGGTAGCGGCAAATTTCACAAGGATGGGGAATTTTCGCCAGGTCCCGTTGTCTAGATGACCAAGCGCAGTAAAGATCGAGCAATCAGATGACCAACAACACGGATAACCGGAAATTCAACGTGGATCAGAACCAGGACAAGATGACGGACACCCGGCTGAACGAAGCGCTGTCGGCATTGATGGACGGCGAGGTGGACGAATTAGAGCTGCGCCGAATCTTGCGTGAGCTGCCGGCGCGACCGGAGCTCTCCGCAGCTTGGAGCCGTTACCACGCGGTGCGCGCGAGCCTGAATCGCGAGGCACACGCGAATCCGCGCGTCGATCTGCTTGCCGGCGTGCAGGCGCGGCTGGCGGCAGAAAAGCCGCATGCCGAATTTTCGCCGCCCGCGAGACGAACCAGCATGTTGCAGTCCCGCCTAATGCGTTATGCCGGGCAGGGTGCCATTGCCGCGTCGGTTGCCGTTGCCGCATTGATGGGCGTGTCGTTTTTCGAAACCTCTGATGGTCTCTCAGATGGCGCGACCGCCCCCGCGATCGCCGCCGCCAGCCCTGCACTGAACGGTGAGTTCAATGCCAGCGAGCAAACCCGCACGGTGTCGTTCGACGCCGACGCCTACGACCGCTTGCAGCAGGCGGTCTATCGCGAGCTGTCGGAAAGGCCACAGGCCATTCCAGTCAGTTATAACCCTGAATTCCCCGCTGAACTTT
>DASWWP010000091.1:0-12266 GCA_036405915.1 Pseudomonadales bacterium | reverse complement strand
CACCAACCAACTTTTTTACGATCGGTTTGAAACACGCTTCCCACACATTGACCTCCTCCGAGGGCCTCGCTTTGTTGAAGTCCCGGGATTTGCAACGGCTGGCGGGCTCACAGCGGGTATTGATCTTTCATTGCGTGTTGTGGAGCGGCTGTTTGATAGAAAGGTAGCTCAAAAAACAGCGGACGAACTTGAATATACGGGAACAGGTTGGAAAGTTTAGCCGCTTTAGACTTAACAGCAGCGTTAGTCACCCACGAGTGAGCCAATGAAGCTGAGACTGAGCCCGTGCATCTTGTTGCTCCTTGCTGCAAGCCAGCTTCAGGCTGCCGTGCCCGTATGTGAGTCGGAACCCGGCCGGAATGCTGAGCTCGTTGACGGTGAAGTTCTCCGTGGCGCTGTATTCAAAGCTGTAACCCCTGACGGCTGGATATTTCGCTTATCCCCAACGGAGCGCGGATGGTCCATTGAAGTTTCACAGCCGGAACGTGAGAACGAAGACTTATCAAGACTCACGCCGCCATGGCATGGTCCCAACCACCGACTCCTTGAGGGTTGGCAATTTCGAAACAGGTCCAATACCGGTCCGAACGATGGCAGCGTGAATGAGCCCCAGCACATGCGGCATTTTATATTTTCGCCGGATGTAGGCCGCACGCTGCATTATGATGGAAGTGCAACAACGCCAGAGACTGTTGAGGCCGTGCAGTCATTTGGTCGCGGGTGGCTCTATCTGGTCTCCTATGCGCTTACGCCTCCTGCAGAAGGCGAGCGCGCTTCGTTTGACTCGATTTCATTCACGGCATGTTTGACATGGCCGAAGTAACATCGAGCAGGCATGACCAGGCGTGCCTGCGGGACAAATTGCCGTGCCACACCTTTAGCAAACGTCGAAAAACTCTGTCAGAACAGCTTCGCCCGTGAACAGCGGCGTTAGGGCCCAGTGCATACGTCGGGGCGAGCATCCATGGAAGCCATGTTTAGTTCCGCGTTGCTCGCGTCGCCAGGCTTGGCCTGGACGCAGTCCAGGCCTGGTGGAAAATCGGAGGAGCACCTTTCTTCATACTGTGCTCACCCGATGCAAGCGCTTTCGCGCCGGCTCAGCGCGGCTCCAGACCCAGCAGGCGCGCAGGATTGGTCTTGAACATAAGATCGAGTTCCGCCTCGGAGAAACCCTTCTGTCGTAAGGCCTGTGCCGCGAGCGCGAGGCCTTCAACGTGCGACATCGCCGGCGAGTCGTGGCCTTCGTCGCCGCGGCCCTGGCCGCGATCGCTCGACACGATGCAGTGCTCTGCGCCGATTTCCCTTATCGCGTTCGCGTATTCCTCGATGGTCTGTTCTTCATTTGCAAACGAGCTGACGAACTCGAGGTAAGCGCCCATCTCGACTGCCTGCTGCATCTGCTCCATGTTCATGCCGACGGACTCGAGCAGCGGATGCGTGACGAGCACGTCCAGGCCCAGCCCGCGCGCTTCTTTCACGATCAGCAATACTTCTTCCGGCGCATTGTGGCCGGTGGCGAGCACCACTCTGCCCTTGCTGCCGCGTGTCTTGCCATTGACGTCAGCCACGGCTGCGATCAGCGCTTTGGCCTCGGGTACCAGTTCGCCGTCTTTCGCTACGGTGATGAACGGGCGGTCGTTGCCGTTGTTTTCGACGTAGTGCTTGGCATCCCACGTGGGCATCCACACGATGCGTCCCCAGCCGCCCTTCACGTCGGCCATCTGCCGGATCGCGCTGGGGTTCATGCCGCCCGTGGCGAAGTTGGTGCCGATGCCGCCGAGCACTTCGAGGTCGGGATACTGGGCGCGCACGAGGTAGGCGTCGTCGGCGCTCTGGTCGTAATGCATCTTGATGACGAAACCGCGCATGCCGGCCTCCTGGGCCATTCGCGCCAGCTCCAGTGAATCGAAGGCGCGGCCGTTGTGGCCCGGGCCATAGCCGTCGGGATCGACGTGCGAATGAACATCGATCGCTCCTTTCAGCGCGGGGTCGTCGATCCCTTGCGCCTGTGCAGCGGGAACGATGGCAAGCGCGGTGAGGGTGGCCAGCGCAATGCGTGCCATGCGTGTCTTGAAAACGAGCATCACTTCTTCTCCATATGTGGGTGATTCCGGGTGGCGAGTATAGTCGATGCCATGGTTTGATGGCGCACTAACTCTCCTTTTTCCTTGAACACTGTGTTCCAAAAGTGATCTCTTCGTGGGCTGAACGAATTGCGTCAACCCCTCCAGTGCTATCCCGTTAAACATCGCAGCGAGTGCAACGACTGGCACCCTCGCGGGATTCCTCGAATCAGTCGAGATGCAAAACGGAGAGAGCGATCATGAACACCAGGCACATCGCAATGGCATTGGCATCGGCCCTGTTGACCGTCGGCCTGATCCCCGCGGGAGCGGCGGAGTCTGCCGTGCGCAGTGCGCCGGAGGGTATCGAAGTCATCATCGTGGTCGGAAAGCGGCCGACGCAGGAAGGGATTGAAGTGATCACCGTCGTCGGCAAACGCCCAATGCAGGAAGGGATCGAAGTGATCACCGTCGTCGGCAAACGCCCGGCACAGGACAGCATCGGCTCCCTGGCTGACGCCCGCCTGCGCGCAATGCCGGAAGGCATCGAGGTGGTCACCGTCGTTGCCAAGCGGCCGGAACCGACCGTGGCTGGCACCTGCGTGAACTCCGTCATGGCCGACCTGGCGGCTGGCGGCCAGCCAGCGAGTGGCGACGTCGCGCCGCAGGCGCGGGAAGCGCGGTATGCCAACCGCGAACGCGTGCGGCAGGCCATCAAGGGCTGCATAAAGCAGGCACATCTCATGGCGCGTCTCGAGGCATGATGCAAGCGTAACGACGCACCGGTTCCTGCGAGCCGGTGCGTCGGTGGCATCGCCGGGCGCGAGCCCTCAGAACCGCGAACGGAAAATCAGCGAAGCAAAACGCGGTTGTCCGATCGTTTCCGTCTGCGCCGCCGTCCCCGCCCACGTGCTGCGGCCGTTCGCATACTCCACGTCGAAGGCGTTGCGCAGCAGCAGCGCAACATCCCAGCTGTCATCGGGCGCCGACAGGCCGATGCTCAGGTTGCTGAGCGTGTACGCGTCCTGGTACGTGAAGTCCGTGCGCGTGTCGGACAGGTAGTAGCCAGGGCGCCAGCTGTTGCTGAGCGAGACACGGCCGTTGTAAGGCCCGATCGGGACGTCGTAATTGAAGCCGACGTTGATCGTGGCCTTCGGCACGTTGCCGATCTGCTGACCCTGCGCGTCGATGAACCGGTTAGTCGAGATCTCTGGCACCTGCACGAGCCACTCCGCTTCATACGTTGCCTGGTTGTACGCGCCGTTGAGCGTCACGTTGAAGTTGTCGAAGAGTTCATAGCGCGCTTCGAATTCGACGCCTTGCGCGAGCACTTCCGGGGCGTTGCCCCAGCCGCTGATCGTCAGGCTGTCGTCGCGCGGGTCGGTACGGCGCCATGAGGCCTGGTAGTCGGTTACTGACGTGCGATACAGGTTTGCATTCAGAAGCAACCGGCGGTCGAACAGCGTCGACTTGATGCCAAGTTCGTAGTCGCGCGCTTTCTCCGGCCTCACGTGGGTTTCGAAATCCGCCGCGGTCGGCACCAGACCCTGGCGGAAGAAGATGAAGCCAGACTTGACGCCCTCGCCCACCGATCCATACAGCAACACGTCGTCCGTGAGCTGGTAGCTCGCGCCGAAGTTCCAGGCTTGCAGGGAGGCATCTATCGGCCTGCCATCGACCCACTCGAAGGCTGGCGTCAGCCGCGAATCGCGCGTGCGCTGCGCGGCGTCGATGTCGGCCTGCGAAGCACCGAGCAAGGCGCCGAGCGCCTGCAGGTTTTCGCCGACGCGGTCGCGTTCCTGCCGGATGCGGTTCGTCTTCTCTTCCCAGGTCTGCCGCAGACCCACGTTGAACGACAGCCGGTCGGTCGCATACCAGTCCACTTGCCCGAACAGGCCGAGGCTTTCGACCTTCGCGTCCGTCACCGACGATTCCCACACGTGGTCGAGCGAGCGGCGCAGCAATTCCCGGCCGGTGCCCGTTTGAATGAGGCGCTTGTAATCGGCATTCGACGCATAGAACGCGCCGGCGTCCTGGTAGTAGCGACTTGGGTCGTCGCTGTAGACCTGCGCGTCGAGGTAGTAGAGGCCAGTTTGCCACGCAATGTCACCCGGGCCCGAGGCAATGCGGAATTCCTGCGATGTCTGCTCGTTCCACAGCTGCTGGCCGCTGTTGCCGACCTGGAACTTCCCATCCTGGCTGCCGTTCTGGATGTCGAAGTCCTGGTAACGGTAGGCGCTGATCGACGTCAGCGTGAGGTCACCGAGTTCCCAGTTCAGTTCGCCGGAAATGCCATGCTGGTTCGTCAGCTGCGGCCGCGCGAGCGCATTCTGGATGTCGGTGGTGTTGAGCCCGGGCTGGAATACCGAACCGTCGTCGTTGTGGAACCAAGCCGAGCGCTGCGCGAAGCGGCCGAGGAAACCGTAGTTCACGTACGAGCCGGGTGGCGTGTAGGCGATCGGCTCGGTGACCGGGCGCGGCACGCCGTCGGCGAAGGTCGGCGGACCGTTCGATACGATCACGTTGCCGGTGTTCACGCGCTCTTCCGAGCGGAACTTGTCGACGATGAAGCGGCCGCTGAAGGTATCCGTCGGCGTCCACAGCAGTTGCACGCGGCCCGAGATCCTGTTCGTCTCGCGCCAGGTTTCCTTCGCGGGGCCCTGCGAAATGAAGTCGTTCACGTAGATGCCGTCGGCGCGGTCGACCGAGAACGAGGCGCGGTACGCGAGCAGGTCGTCGACGAGCGGGCCCGTCGTCGAAAACTTGCCACCTAGCGAATTGAAGTCGCCCGTGCTTATCTCGAAGTCGGAGGCTTTCCCGAAGCTCGGCAACTTCGTGACGATCTTGATCGCGCCGAGGCTCGTGTTCTTGCCGAGCAGGGTGCCCTGCGGACCGCGCAGGACTTCGATGCGGTCGAGGTCGACATAGTCGGACCAGCCCTGCCCCGAGTAATACAGCGTCACGCCATCGACGATCACGCCGACGCTCTGCTCCATCGAATCGTTCGCGCCGCCGCGACCGAGTCCGCGGATGCCTGGGCTCACCTTGCGTGCGTTCTCGTTCGGATTGTTCAGCTGCAGGTTCGGTATTTTGAAGGGAAGGTCCCACAGCGTCGTGATGTCCTCGCGCTCGAGCTCGGCGTTGCCGAGCACCTGGATCGGCAATGGAATGTCCTGCGCCACCTCGACGCGATTGCGCGCGGTGACGACGATCTCCTCGTAGCCGTTCGGCGCGTCCTGCGCGAGCGCATTGGCACTGGTGATACCCAGCGCCAGCAGGCTCAGCGTGGATAAAGCTTGTCTATGGTGCTGGCTTTGTTGCGTGTTCATCGTGCGGAGCTCCTCGATTTTCAAGAAATGAAAGACGAGCTCGCATTGCAGGGGCCGTGCCAGCGTAGTGCTGGCGTGACTTTAAAAAAGAATGACGCAACGAAATACATCCGTAAATACAGCATATTTCGCATTTTTACGACGATGCGCCCAGGAACATAACCGATGGATTCAAGCGGGTCTGCTGCTGCAAATGCAACAGCATGGCGCTGGCACCCGCATCTAACACGACACTGGATTCCAGCCCTCGCCGTCAGGAGGGAATTTTTCAATTAATCCTGCTAAGCAAAGCAAATTTTCTTGGTTCTTGCGCACAAGTCGGCGCACGTACAGTGCGCGCAATCCAGTTTCAACCATTAGCAAAAATCGAGGATTGCATAAATGAAACACGTATATCGACTTGCAGCGCTCGCGCTGTCGTCAGGCTTCGCGCTGAATGCCTTTGCGCAGAGTGGCGCGCCGGACGCGGAAGTAAATCCGTTTGACTCGCTGGGCGCGGACGAACGCCTCGAGCTTGCCGCCGCGAGCGGGATCGAGGAAATCAAGGTCACGTCGCGTCGCCGCGCCGAACTCGCGCAGGACGTGCCGATCCCGGTGACGGTCGTCAGTGGCGACCTCGTCTCCGACTCCGGCGCGTTCAACGTGAACCGCGTAAAGGAGCTGATTCCGTCCGTGCAGCTGTATTCATCGAATCCGCGCAACACCGCGATCAGCATCCGCGGCCAGGGCACGACCTTCGGCCTGACGAACGACGGCATCGATCCGGGCGTGGGTTACTACATCGACGGCGTGTTCTTCGCGCGCCCGGCGATCACGACGCTCGACTACATCGACGTCGACCGCATCGAAGTGCTGCGTGGCCCGCAAGGCACGCTGTACGGCAAGAACACGACGGCCGGCGCATTCAACGTCACGACGCGCAAGCCGAGCTTCGAAAACGATGCGCAGGTGGAACTGAGCGCCGGCAACTATGACTATCGCCAGATCAAGGGCACCGTGACCGGTGGCCTGAGCGATACGCTGGCCGGCCGGCTGTCGTTCTCGACGACCGACCGCGCCGGCACGATCACGAACATCCGCACCGGCGAAGACGTCAACACGCTGGAGAACTGGGCCGTGCGCAGCCAGCTGCTGTGGGACATCAGCGACACGACGGAAGCGCGCCTCATCGCCGAGCTGTCGCGCCAGGACCCGGTGGGTTACGCACAGGTGTTTGCCGGTTCCGTACCGAACCAGCGCTCGCAGTACCGCCAGTTCGAAAGCATCATCGCAGACCTCGGCTACAACCCGCCGCGCGATCCCTTCGCGCGCGTGATCGACCAGGATACGCAGTGGCGTTCTGGCAACGATATCGGCGGCCTCTCGCTCAACGTCGACACCGAAGTATTCGGCGGCACGCTGACCTCGACGACGGCCTGGTACTACTGGGAATGGCGTCCGTCGAACGACCGCGACTTCCTCGGCCTGCCCGCGCTGACCTTGTCGCAGGCGCCATCGAAACACGAGCAGGCATCGCAGGAATTCCGCTGGGCCGGCAACTTGCACGAGCGCGTCGATGGCGTGTTCGGCCTCTTCGCGATCCAGCAGGAGCTGGACTCCCTGCCGTTCCACCGCGAGGAAACCGGTCCTGCGCAGTGGCGCTTCGTGTCGACGAACGCGGCGAGCGAAGCGCAGTGGCGCACGCCAGGGCTGCTCGAAGGCTATGGCACCTCGAGCAGCCCGGGCCTCGAGACCTTCAGCTGGGCGGCTTACGGCCAGCTCGACTGGACACTCACCGACCGCCTGAGCCTCGCCACCGGCCTGCGTTTCAACTACGACGAAAAGGACGTGAACTTCGTGCGCACGGCCAGCGGTGGCGCGCCGATCACCGATCCAGCGCTGATCGCGCTGAGACGGTCGGTCTACAGCGACCAGGCCTTCTCCGCATCGATCGACGACGACAACGTCACGGGCACCGTGTCGCTGACGTACGCGCTGACCGATAACGTCAACGTGTACGCGACGCACAGCACCGGCTTCAAACCCGTGGGCCTGAACCTCGGCGGCCTGCCGACGGACGGCGGCCGCGTGATGACCGAACTCGCCGTGATCAAACCCGAGCACGTGAAGCATTACGAACTCGGCGTGAAGACCTCGCCGCTGCCGGGCGCGACGCTGAACTTCGTCGCGTACCAGACCGACATCGAGGACTACCAGGCGCAGGTGCAGACTGCCGACCTCGCCGTGAACCGCGGCTACCTCGCGAACGCGGAAGAAGTGCAGGTGCGCGGTTTCGAAGTGGATGCACGTGCCGTGCTCGGCAACTTCACGCTGCAGGCTGCATACGCGTACACCGATGGCAAGTACGAGTCGTTCACGAACGCACCGCTGCCGCTCGAGGAAGTGGGCGCGCCGGTGGCATTCAAGGACGTATCGGGCGGCAAACTTCCGGGCATTTCGAAAAATGCCGTGTCGATCGGCGGTGAGTACATCCGGCCGTACACCCTCGCGGCCAATGCCGGCGAGTTCTTCATCGGCCTCGATGCGTATTACCGCTCGGATTTTTCGTCGAGTCCGTCACCGTCGCGTTTCCTGAACGTCGATGGCTACACGCTGCTGAACGCCCGCGCGGGGTTCCGCGCCGATAGCGGGTGGTCGGCATTCATATGGTCGCGCAACCTGGCCGACAGGGATTACTTCGAACAGCTGCTGCCTGGCGCCGGCAACACCGGCCACTACGCTGCAGTGCTCGGCGATCCACGTACGTGGGGGGCCACCGTGCGCTACGACTTCTGATGGCGCGCCACACGAGACCTCCGAGTCGTGCCGAGCCCTTATTTCGATTCAGTGCAAAGCAAAGCACTTTTTGTTGGTTCGGCCGGCGGGAAGCACTTGCCAGAATGCGCGCCACTGGCCTGGGGACAGGCCTCATCCGGAGCAAGCCATGATCAGCAAACGTCACCTGTTATTTTCTTTCGTGCTCGCCGGCGCTTTAACCGGCTGTGGCGGTGATGGCGACGCAGCGGGCGGCGGCGCCGTTACGCGCCAGCTGCTGAACGTCTCGTACGATCCGACGCGCGAGCTATACCAGGAATTCAACGGAGCCTTCGCCGCGCACTGGAAAGAGCAGACGGGCGAGGACATCGACATCACGCAGTCGCACGGCGGCTCGGGCAGCCAGGCACGTTCGGTGATCGACGGACTCGATGCGGACGTAGTCACGCTTGCGCTCGCATACGACATCGACTCGATCGCGCAGCGCACTGGCAAGGTCGCGGCGGACTGGGAAACGCAGTTGCCCGACAATGCGTCGCCGTATACGTCGACGATCGTGTTCCTCGTGCGCAAGGGCAACCCGAAAGGCATCCATGACTGGGACGACTTGACGCGCGAAGGCGTCGGCGTCATCACGCCCAATCCGAAAAGCTCCGGCGGTGCGCGCTGGAATTATCTCGCTGCATGGGGTTATGCGCTGCGCCAGCCCGGCGCGACCGAGCAGAGCGCGCAGGACTTCGTGCGCGCGCTGTTTGGCAACGTGCTCGTGCTCGACTCCGGCGCACGCGGCTCCACGACCACCTTCGTGCAACGCGGCATCGGCGACGTGCTCATCTCGTGGGAGAACGAAGCCTTCCTTGCCGTCAACGAGCTCGGCCCGGATGCGCTCGAAATCGTCGTGCCGTCCGTGTCGGTGCTGGCTGAACCGCCGGTCGCCGTCGTGAAGGGCAATGCCGACGCGAAGGGCAATGCCGACGTCGCGGCGGCCTACCTCGATTACCTGTACTCGCCGGACGGCCAGCGCATTGCGGCGAAGCATTACTACCGCCCGAGGCATCCCGAACTGGCGGATCCGAACGACGTTGCCCGCTTCCCTGCGATCGAGACATTCACTATCCGCGAAATGGCCGGAACGTGGGCCGAGGCGCAGTCGAAGCACTTCGACGATGGCGGCGTGTTCGACCAGATTTACAGCCTGTGACGGAGCGCGCGCCATGGTTCGCGATGCGACACTCCTGATCGTGCCGGGCTACAAAGGCAGCGGCCCGGACCACTGGCAAAGCTGGCTCGAACAACAGGTGCCGGGCGCCACGCGCGTCGTCGGCATCGACTGGAATGCGCCGATACTGGCGCAGTGGGCCGGGCGCGTGCGCGATACGCTCGCGCGCACCACGCAGCCAATTCGCGTGGTGGCCCACAGTTTTGGCTGCCTTGCAGCCGTTGTCGCGGCGGCCGACCGGCCCGAGTGCGTCGCCGACCTGGTCCTTGTTGCCCCGGCAGATCCGGCGCGATTCGACTTCGTCGGCCTCCGCCCGGAGTCGTCGCACGCAAAGCCCCTCAGTCTGTGCGACGCCCTGCCGCTGCGCGACCTTGGCGTGAATGGCTGCCTCGTCGCCAGCCGCAACGACACGTGGCTCGAGTTCGGCAAGGCGCGGGAGCTCGCCGGAGCGTGGGGGCTCGGCTTCCACGATGCCGGTGCAAAAGGACACATCAACGAAGAAGCGGGCTTCGGCGCATGGCCGGAGTTCGTGCAGCTGCTGGCGCAACGCGGAGTACCACGGCATGATCGCCCGCGCGCCGCGGTGCTCGGAAAGGGCCGCGGAAGCGCGCTGGCTGCCGTCAGGCAGCTGACTCGCGCGCAGATCGACGCCCGTACATTCCACGCCGACGACCAACGATGAACCTGTCCATTTCATTCTGCACGCCAATACGAGCGACCCTGCTGTGGCTTCTGCCTGCCTGTGCGCTCGCGCAGGGCAGCTACTACACCGAAGCCGGCACGTACGCCACGCGCCGCGAAAGCGACCCGCCGGCCTACGTACGCAACATGGGCGAAAAGTTCGGTGCGCAGTGGCGCTGGCTGGAATTGGGCCTCGAAGAGCGCCTGCGCGCCGAATATCGTGACGACGACATTCGCCGGACACGCAGTGCCGGCCGTGACACGCCGCTGCTGCGCAGGACCCGCGCGTGGGTTGGCGCGCACCATGGCCCGCTGGGCGTCGTGGCCGAACTCACCGATTCGCGCCGCGACAACAGCCGCTTCGCCGCCGACAACCGCGATGTGAACGCCTACGAATTCATCCAGACCTACGCGGAACTGCGCGTCGACGACCTGTTGCCTGCCGACCCGCGCGGCAATGCTCGCCCACTGCTCGTCCGGACCGGGCGCCAGGCCTTCGAGCTTCTGGATCGCCGCCTCGTGGCGCGCAACGAATGGCGCAATACCACGAACACGTTCGACGGAGTGCGCGTGAGCCTCGGGCAGGACAGCAACGACTGGCAGCTGGAACTGCTGTCACTGCATCCGGTCACGCGGATCATCGACGCTCGCGACCGGCGCGACGATCGCCAGCGCTTCGATGCGCTCATCGCGCACTGGCGCACGCGATCGCCGCTACTGACGCTCGAGCCGCACCTGTTCCGGTTGCAGGAAGACGGCGGCAGGACGCGCGACATACGCGCCACCGGCCTGCGTGCGTACGGCAACATGCGCAATGCCGCGATCAATTACGACGTCAGCGTGCTTGCCCAGCGTGGCAGCGTCGGCCTGCTCGACCACGACGCGATCGGCTACACGGCGGAAGTGGGCTATACCTTCACGCGGCATCCGTGGCGGCCACGCGCCAGCGTGTTCTACGGCCATGCGGACGGTGATCGTTCGCCGGCCGATGCGCGGTCCAACCGCTTCGAGCGCTTTTTCGGTTTCGCGCGGCCCTGGTCCGCAAGTGACTATATCCAGTACGAAAACCTCCGGGCGCCGAAGCTCCGGCTCGAATTCCAGCCCGCCGCCGCGCTGCGCATCGACATCGGTTACAGCGCCTACTGGCTCGCCAGCAGCACGGACCGCCTGAACAGCCTGATGAACGGCACCGGCAACCGCGATCCACTGGGCCAGAGCGGCAAGTACGTGGGCAGCGAATTCGATGGACGCGTGCGCGTGACGATCAGCCCGTACGCCGAAGCAACGATCGGCTATGCGCACTTCCGTAGCGGCACGTTCGTCCGTGCGCGCCAGCAGGCGGCGCTGGGGGAATCCGCCCGTGACTCGGACTTCCTGTATGCCGAACTCGTGCTGCGCCTGTTCTAAGCAAAAAAACGAATATCGAAAGCAGTTTTAATTATTTCTGCCGCAGGACCCGCCCTCCTACACTGCCGCCCACTTCATTTCCGCGGACAGGTTTCATGGGCGCACCTCAATCACCGACATCCGGACTACCGACATCCGGATCACCAGCCCGACGGACGCGCCAGGCCAACGTGCTGCCGGGCTTCCGGCTGAGCCTCGGGTACACCCTGGTATACCTGTCGCTGATCGTGCTGATCCCGATCGCCGCGGTGTTCCTGCGCACGATGGAACTCAGCTTCGGTGAATTCTGGAGCCTCGTCACCGAACCTCGACTCGTGGCCTCCTACAAGCTGTCGTTCGGAGCCTCGTTGCTGGCTGCCGCATTGAACGCCGTGTTTGGACTGCTGCTCGCGTGGTCGCTCGTGCGCTACTCGTTTCCGGGCAAGAAGATCGTCGACGCGCTCGTCGACCTGCCGTTTGCGCTCCCGACAGCCGTCGCCGGCATCGCGCTCACTGCCTTGTATGCACCGAATGGCTGGCTCGGCCGGTTCTATGAAGGCGTGCTTGGCATCAAGATCGCGTTCGGCCCGCTCGGCGTGCTCGTTGCGCTGACCTTTATCGGCCTGCCCTTCGTCGTCCGCACCGTGCAACCGATCCTCGAGGATCTCGAAAGCGAACTCGAGGAAGCGGCCGCGAGCCTCGGTGCCAACCGCTGGCAGACCTTCCGCCACGTCGTGTTCCCGATGCTGGCGCCGGCGGTGCTCACCGGCTTCGCGCTCGCTTTCGCGCGCGCAGTCGGCGAATACGGGTCCGTAATCTTCATCGCCGGCAACA
>DASWWP010000090.1:0-66411 GCA_036405915.1 Pseudomonadales bacterium | reverse complement strand
CAGGTCGCTGCGGTCGAGGATACGCAGCACGATCGATTCGCCGAGCACGCCCGGCAGCGTCGATACGCGCATGTCGAGATCGCGCGCGCCGATGCGGTAGTCGATGCGGCCATCCTGCGGCAGGCGTTTTTCGCCGATGTCTAGGCGCGCCATCAGCTTCAGGCGTGACGCGACGGCGGACTGGATCTTCACGGGCAGGCGTTCGATGCGCGTCATGATGCCGTCGACGCGGCAGCGCACTTCGAGGTAGTTCTCGTTCGGTTCGAAATGGATGTCGCTCGCGTTCAAATCGAGTGCGCGCGCGAACAGGTGGTTCACGAGGCGGATGATCGGCGCTTCGGAATCCATGTCGGCGAAGTCTTCGTCCTGGCCGAGCACGGCGAAGCTGTCGTCTTCTTCGGAGATCTGCGGTGACAGTTCGGCCCGCCAGTGGCGGATCAGGCGCGCAACTTCTTCTGGCGTGCCGGCGCGGAACGTGATGTCGTCGCTGATGACGAAGCGCACCTTCGCGCGATAGTCGATCGATGGCAATTCCGTATACACGAGCTGGCCGGTGCTGGCGTAGTCGAGCGCCGGGGCGATGCCGGCGGGCTCGAGCAGCTGGCTGAAGGCAGGCAGTGTCAGCGGTGGCAGCTGTATGGCGTTCATTGTGCAGCCATTCCTCTTGCGAACCCGACGACGGTGATATTGCCCGTGAAGCCGCGACGCGTGCGTGCGACGTTGAACGCGGCGACATGCAGCTGTGGCCGCAACTGCCGGATCGCATTCAGGAACGGCAGTATCTGGCTCTGCTCGAGCGTAAAGCTCACTTCCTGCGACACCATCAACCACTCGCCGACGGAGCGGTACTGCGGTGTACGCGTTTCGCGCACGGTGATGCCGGCCTGGTCCGCCGCCTGCCGCAGCGCGCGCTGTGCGCTCGTGCCGATCAGGTTCGCGTTGCTGCCCTGAAAGATGCCGGCTTCGAGTTCCGCGAGTTCGGCCTGTTTCAACAGTTCGCGTTCCTGCCACTCGCCCTCTTCGTCGATCAGCGTCGTCAGGCGCGCAAGTCGCTCCTCGAGCTGCGCGATCTCATTGCGGCCGTCGCGGTAGTAGCCGTAGACCAGCGGCATGATTCGCACGACGATGACGAGCGCGGCGAGTACGCCGAAAAGCAGCAGGAGCTTGCGTTCGTTACCTTTCATGCGCGGTTCTGTTCATCCACGTTGCTTACTCTTGTGTTGGCTCCGCTCACGGTTCGACGACCGGATACTTCGCTTCGTACGCCGGAAAGTCGATGCCGCTGACGTTGAAGCGAATGCCGAAGCGCTGCCCACGCCCCGCGCCCTGTTCGCCGGAACTGTTGCTGCTCTGGCTGACGTTGTAAAAGTCCTCGCGCTCGGCGAGCTGTTCGATCAGTAGCGCGGGATCCTGCGCGAAACCGCTGATGTCGACGACGCCCTTGTCGATCTCGAAGGAGCTCAGCGAGCTGTCGATCAGTTCGTTCAGCGTCAGTAGTACGCGCCCGACATCCTGCCGCGGGTATTCGGCGACCACGCCCCATTCGTCTTCCATCTGGTACACGGCGGCCTGGGCTTCGCGCGCGACGGCGGATGCCTCGCGCAGGCTGTCGAGGCGGCTTTCGAGCAACTGGATTTGTGCCCAGTTGTACAGGAAGGGCAGGAACAGCGCGGCGACGACGACGACCGCGGCGACATTCAGCGCACGGCGCTGGTTGTGCGAGATCAGTTCACGGCCGGTCTGCTCGGCACCGGCCGGGAAGAAACTGTAATGCGGCTGCGCATGCACGACTCGGCGCAATGTGCGCCAGCGCTCTGCACCGTCCGCATGCTGCGTGACCGTGCCTGCTTTCGCGATTTCGGCCTGCCACTGGGCGGCGAAGCTGTCCTGCTGCAGGTCGACCTGGCGGATCGACAGCAGCTTGCGGACCGAACCCTGCCGGCATTCGACGAGCGTCGAATGCCGCGCATCGTCGTCGAGCAGCACCTCGTCTGCATTGGCTGTTTGCGTGTGCAGCAGCGCCAGCGTGCGCGGCATGAGGGCGGCGAGGAAGAGTCCCTGGTCGGCGAATGCCTCAAACAGTGCATTCGCCTGCCGCGCCGGATACCACAGCGCGACGCCTTCGTTGCTGCCGGCGCTGTGCACGCCAAGCAGCAGGTCCTCGTCGTAGGCCGGCACGAGGGTATGCGCCTGCAGCTTCAGTGCGGAACGCAGCAGCTTGTCGCCAGACAGCGCGAGCTCGAAACGGGTCGCCGCGAAATCGGCCGGTGGTAATAGAAGGAGCAGTGAGGGCGGAACGTCGCGCGGCGGCAGCAGGTCTCGCGCGGCCTGTGCGAGCAGGGCCGGTTCCGGACGGACATCGGCGGCCGCTACCTCGCGGTATTCGCCGCTCAGCGTGTTGATCAGCAGGCCATCGACGAACACGAGGCTCATGTCGATCCGCTCGAGGACTTCGCGATGCGCGGACGCATCCACCAGCGAGCGCGCGGCGGTACCGAGTTCCTGCAGCGATAACTTGTCCAGCGCAGCTTTGAGGGCTTTCATCTTGGCCTTGGATTTCCTTGTGGGCCGTGATTATAAAGGAGGGGCTCGAAATCCCCTCCGGCATTACCAGTGCGTTAGGTTAAATTTCCCTGATGAGTCAACGACTAAGCTGATCCAGTCGTCACAGGAATGAACGCTTCAGTGTCATCCTGACCCTGAATTCCTCATCGGGTTCCCCGGCCTGGCCAATTTCGCCGCAGCCGATAAAAAAACGCCCACCTTGGAGGGCGGGCGTTCGTTTGCAAATAGGGTAAATAGGGGTAGAAGCCGGATTTAGCTGCTGCGTTCCTTTTCGATGAGGTACTCAGCGACTTTCAGCATATCGGCCTGCGTCGGCACGCCTTCGCCGGTCGTGATGCGGTACTTGCCATTGACGATCAGGTTCGGCACGCCGCGTACGCCGTAGGCGCGCATGCGGGTATCAGCCTGGCGGACTGCGGAGTTGACCTGGAACGAGGCCCAGGCCTTGTCGAAATCGGCCGCGGCAACGCCCTGCGCGACGAACATCTCGCGGATGGCTTCGGGGGTCTGAAGGTAGTTGCGCTTCTGGTGGATCGCATCGAAGGCGACGCCGTGGATCTTGTCGAAGACTTTCAGTTCCATCGCGGTGTAAAAGATCTGCGCGTGGGTTTTCATCAGTTCGTCCCACATGCCGGGGCTACGGACGAAGACGACGTCGGACGGCAGTTTCGCTACCCAGCTATCGAGCAGCGGCTCGAATGCGTAGCAGTGCGGGCAGCCGTACCAGAACACTTCGGTGACTTCGATCTTGTTCGGATCGACAGTGCGGACGGGCTCGTCGATCGTTTCGTAGTGCGTGCCTTCGATGTACAGCGCTGGCTGCGCGAGGGCGGCCGCCGCGCCGGAGAACAGCAGCACGAGGGCGAACAGGGACTTGCTGAGCGTTTTCATAGGATTCCCGTGATGGCTAGTTGCTGAATCGGATACTGATCGATACCGGCCTGGCTTTCGCCGGATTGGTCTTGAAAGGACCAATCGTCGCCGAACTTCTTACAGGGGCGCCGAGTATGCCATCAAAAAGGGCGCCTTGGGCACCCTTTTAGCGTAGCGTGGCTGAATCCGTCCTTAACCCGCCGGCCGCGGGAAAACGGCGGCCCGCAGGGCTACCCGCCTTAGCGCAAACCCGAGATATAGGAGGCCAGGGCGGCGATTTCGGCGTCGCTGAGGCGCGACGCGGTCGTGCGCATGACTTCGGCTTCGTCATTGTTGCGCTCGCCGGCGCGGAAGGCGCGCAGCTGCAATTCAGAGTAGGCCACGTCCTGGCCGCTGAGTGCCGGATAGCCGGCGGCTTCGTTGCCCTGGCCGTTCGGTGCATGGCAGGCAGAGCAGGCCGCAACGCCGATAGCGGCATTGCCGGCGCGGAACAGCTGTTCGCCGAGTGCGCGCTTTTCCGGATCGACGGCACCGCGGGGCATTTCCTGGGATGCATAGAAAGCAGCAAGATCGGCGAGGTCCTGTTCGCTCAGCGGCGCCACGACGGGCTCCATCAGCGGCACCGGACGCACACCTGCCTTGATCTCTACCAGCTGCTTCAGCAGGTAGCGTTCGCCCTGGCCCCCGATTTTCGGCACGTTGGGCAGCAGGCTGTCGTTACCGGTCGCGCCATGGCAGGCGGCGCAGGCAGCAGCCTTGGCCTCGCCAGCCTGGGCATTGCCCTGGTCAGCGCTCTGGGCGAGGGCCATCGGCGCACTCACGGCGGCCAGCAGCAATGCAAACACGGCGTTCAGCGAAACGAGGGGGCGGAGGGTCACGGTATGGAATTCCTGTCAGGGGGGCCGTGCTACAATTCGGCCCGTTTTTGAGCGGGCGGAGTATACCCCAAGCCCCGATCCTTTCCCAAATCACCAGGCAGAATCCCTTGTCCGAACCCGCAGCAGGCGGCAGCCTCAATTACAGTCGCGCACGCTACCTGATCAGCGCCCCCAGCCTGGCCGAATGTCCGCCGGACGATGCACGCGAGGTCGCCTTCGTCGGTCGGTCGAACGCCGGCAAGTCGAGCGCGATCAACGTGCTGACAGGGCACAGCAAGCTGGCCCGTACGAGCAAGACCCCCGGCCGCACACAGCTGCTGAATTATTTCGAGATCGAAGCCGGCCGCTACATCGTCGACCTGCCCGGATTCGGCTACGCCAAGGTCCCGCTCGACATGAAGGAGAAATGGCAGCGGCATATCGAAAGCTACCTGCAAAAGCGCCAGTCGCTGCAGGGCGTCGTGCTGCTGATGGACATCCGCCATCCCTTCACCGAGTTCGACCGCATGTTGATCCAGTGGTCCGTCGACTCTGAGTTACCGCTGCACGTCTTGCTGACGAAGGCTGACAAACTCAGCCGCGGCGCCGCCCGCAATGCCCTGCTCGCCGCGCGCAGAACGCTCGAGGCACAGGGGCCGCTGATGTCCGTGCAGCTGTTCTCGGCAATGTCGAAAGAGGGCGCCGAGGACTTGCGCGCGAAGCTCGATAACTGGCTATCGCCGCCGACAGAGCCGGACAGCGAAAGCGACGCGACTGGAACCAGCTAGGGTCAGGCGGGTCGCGAAAGGTTGCCGCCACGAACCCGCAGGATCCGGATGATGAAAACAAGGCAGGATGACGCGGCTGCGTCTAACGCAATCGACTGCACGGTCGCCACTGAACCTGGGAAAGAAGAAACGCGGCAGGATGCCGCGAGCGGCAGCGGATTTTTGTCAGGATGACAAAATTCGCGTGTGGGTGAGAAGCAGGTAAAAAGGAAACGGGCCCTAACCGTAGGAGAAGACAGTTAGGGCCCGGCAACTTCCGGTCACCCGGAAGATGATCTCAAACAGCAGACTGGAAAAATCGGGGAGAAAACCAGCCTGCTGAAACGTATGACTGTGCCGGTTTATGTAAGTTCACTGTACAGCTCTAAAAATCTCGCTGTGTCCCTCGTTCCGCGGCGCCACGCGTCCGAAGTATGCCCTGCATGAGCGCAATGGATGCTTTTTGATGGGGACGGGGCGCATTCAGGCTACTCGCAATTGCGCCTGCCACCCGGGGTTACCTCGTCAGTGGGCTTCGTCCCAGTTGCGCCCGGTGCCCATGTCGACGACGAGCGGCACCGACAGCGCGGCCGCCGAAACCATCCGGAAGCGCACGCCTTCCTTCACGAGCGGCAGATCGGCTTCGGCTACTTCGAACACGAGTTCGTCGTGTACCTGCAGTACGAGCCGCGCATCGAGTTCGGCCACTTTCAGCCACTGATCGATGTCGATCATCGCCTGCTTGATGATGTCGGCCGCCGTGCCCTGCATCGGCGCGTTGATGGCCGTGCGTTCCGCGGCTTTGCGCATCACCTGGTTCGACGCGCGGATGTCCGGCAGGTACAGGCGCCGGCCGAACAGCGTTTCGACATAGCCCAGTTCATTGGCCTGCACGCGCGTGTTGTCCATGTAGTCGCGCACGCCGGGATAACGCTGGAAGTAACGTTCGACATATTCCTGCGCCTCAGCCCGCGCGATGCCGAGCTGCTTCGCGAGCCCGAAGGCCGACATGCCGTAGATCAGGCCGAAGTTGATTGCCTTCGCGCTGCGGCGCTGGTCGTTCGTCACCTTGTCGAGCGGACAGCCGAAAATTTCTGCCGCCGTTGCGCGATGCACGTCGAGACCTTCGGCGAAGGCGGTGACGAGCCCGCTGTCGCGCGACAGATGCGCCATGATGCGCAGCTCTACCTGAGAGTAGTCTGCTGACAGCAGCAACTTGCCCTCGTCCGGGATGAAGGCCTGGCGGATGCGGCGGCCTTCCTCTGTGCGGATCGGGATGTTCTGCAGGTTGGGCTCGGTCGACGACAGCCGGCCTGTTGCCGCGATCGCCTGCTGGAAATTGCTGTGGATGCGTTTCGTTACAGGATGGATCTCGAGCGGCAGTTTGTCCGTGTACGTCGACTTGAGTTTCGCGAGTCCGCGATGTTCGAGGATCACGCGCGGCAGCGGATACGTTTCCGCAAGCTCCTGTAATACATTCTCAGCGGTCGAGGGCTGTCCCGTCGCCGTTTTGCCGAGCACTGGACAACCGAGCTTGTCGTACAGGATTTTCTGCAGCTGCGCCGGTGAGCCGAGGTTGAATTCCTCGCCAGCGAGCGTGAAGGCTTCGCGTTCCAGTTCCTGCAGGCGAATGGCGAGCTCCTGGCTTTGCTTGCCGAGCACCTGCACGTCGACGCGAATGCCGCTTTCCTCCATGCGCGTAAGCACCGGAATGAGCGGAACCTCGAAGTAGCGGTACACGTCGGCGAGCTGGCCGGTTTCCTTCAGCTTTCTCGCGAGGATGCGCTGCAGGCGAAACAGGTTGTCGGCGCAGCTGGCGCACCAGTTGCCGGCCTTGGCGATTTCCACCTGCGCGAACGCAAGTTTGTTACGGCCCTTGCCGAGCAGTTCATCGACAAGCGGCAGGTCGAATTCGAGATGCTCCTTGCACAGGCGTTCGAGCGTGTGTTTGTGCGCGACGGAGTTCAGTACGTACGACATCAGCATCACGTCGAAACGGCGGCCGCGCAGCTTCACGCCGTGATTCAGCAGGACGTGGCTTGCATGCTTCAGGTCGTGGCCGATCTTGAACAGGTCCTTGCGCTCGAGTGCCGGCTTCAATGCGGCAAGGACGTCGTCGAGGGGCAGCTGTTCTTCCGCGCCGAGCATGTCGTGGCCGAGCGGAACGTAGCTGGCACGCCCGGCTTCGATGCTCAGTGACATGCCGACGATGCGCGCAACCTTGTAATGCGCGCCGTCGGTTTCGATGACGAGCGCGAGGTGTTTCGCCGTCGCGAGCTCGGCAACGAAGGCCTGCAGGGCTTCGCGTGTCGTGATGATGTCGTAGCGCAGTTCCGTTGGCGCGGCCGGTTCGGCTTCTTCCGCCGTGATCGGTGCGTTCGCTGATGCAGGCGCCGAACCGGCACCATCTGCCGCTTGGCGATCGGCTCGTGCATCATCGGTTTCGGTGACGCCTTCGGCCTCCAGTTCCTTGACCCAGCCCTTGAACTCGAGCGTCCTGTACAGCGTCAGCAGTGCGCTCTTGTCAGGCGGCGCATGCTTGAGGTCTTCCGGCCCGAAGCCGAGATCGAGGTCGCACTTGATCGTCGCCAGCTTCTCCGAGAGCGCAAGCGCCTCGAGATTCGCGCGCAGGTTTTCGCCGGCCTTGCCCTTGATCGTGCCGGCCTGCGCGACGAGGTTCGCAAGCGTGCCGTATTCGAGCAGCCATTTCACGGCCGTTTTCGGACCGACGCCGGGTACGCCCGGAATGTTGTCCACCGAATCGCCCATCAGCGCGAGGTATTCGACGATGCGCTCCGGCGGCAGGCCGAATTTCGCAATTACCCCGTCGCGGTCCAGCGTTTCGTTCGTCATCGTGTTCAACAGCGTGACGTGGTCGTTCACGAGCTGCGTCATGTCCTTGTCGCCGGTGGACACGAGCGTCGGAATTTTCTTTTCCCAGGCCTGCTTCGCGAGCGTGCCGATCACGTCGTCGGCTTCGACGCCTTCGACGATCAGCAGCGGCAGGCCCATCGCGCGAATGAGCGCATGTATCGGTTCGATCTGGCTGCCAAGTTCGCCCGGCATCGGCGGGCGATGTGCCTTGTATTCGGGGTAGATGTCGTCGCGAAAGGTCTTGCCCTTCGCATCGAACACGACGGCGATGCAGCTCTGCGGATATTGCTTGATCAGCGCGCGCACCATGTTGATGACGCCTTTCATGGCGCCAGTCTGCTGGCCGCGCGTCGTCGTCAGCGGCGGAAGCGCATGGAATGCACGAAACAGGTACGACGAACCGTCGACGAGTACCAGCGGAGCTGCACAGGGCTCACTCATCGCGCCGGCCCCAGGCAGTTTCGCAGCGTCGTCGTAAGTGCGCGCATATACGATACGTAATGCGGCGCATCGGCGTTGTTCATGACGTCGGCATCGACGATGCGGAAATCACGCAGGCCGAGCATCGTCTGCACTTCGTCGTGGTTGACGCCGGGCTCGGCAAGCATGCATGTGATGTCCTGCTGCCGGAGTTGCTCGCGCACGCGTACGGCAGTGCGCAGGCCGGGCGCATTGTTCTCGCTGTCCGCGAGCGTGACGGGCGCCTGCAGGCCCAATGCGCGTTCGAGGTAACGCAGCGCGTGGTGGTACACGGACCATGGCGCCTGTTCACGGCCGGCGAAGTCCCGTTGCAGTTCCGCATCGAGAGCATCGAGTTCCATCTCGAACTTTGCACGGTTGCTTTCGTAGCGCGTGGCGTTCGCGGGGTCGAGTTCGGCAAGCGAGCTGGCCAATGCGGCCGCAATCGTGCGCGCGTTGCCGGTATCGACCCATACGTGCGGATCGGGTTGGCCATCCACGTCGATCAGCGTCAAACCGCGCAGCTCCTGCACCGTTATCACTGGCGCATCCAGATCGTTGACGAGATTGGCCAGCGGCCGCTCGAGCATCGGGCCAGTCCACAGGACGAGGTCCGCTGAGCCGAGAAGGCGACGCTCGGACGGACGCAGCGAGACGTGATGTGGGTCCTGGCCCTGTGCCCAGACTACGTCCGGCATAGCCACGCCTTCCGTCACCGCGGCCGCGATCAGTTGCAGGGGCTTGATCGTGACGGCAATCGACGGCGTCGCGAGGCTCACCCCGGGCCACGCGAGCGCGAGCAGCAGCGGAAGCACGTGTGATGAAGCAAGAGGTGAGCTGAAGCGAAGCATCGGTGAGCGCGCGAAGGGCCGGCAGAAAAATATCGATGCTATGATATACCACCCCTCGTACACGGCGACATGTCGTGTCCGGCCAATCCAGTACTCGACTACAACAAATTGAAAAGCTCGCTGCTGCTCACGCCCCGCGCTCGCCCCGATGTGCTGCTGGATTTGCGCGGCATCGCCTATGCCGTCGGCGCGCGATCGATCCTGCAAGGCGTGTTCCTGCAAATCGCGCGCGGACAGATCGTCACGGTGATCGGGCCCAACGGTGCCGGCAAGACCACGCTGATCAAGGTGGCGATGGGCTTGCTCGAACCGAACGAGGGACAGGTACTGCGGGCGCCGGATCTGCGTATCGGATACATGCCGCAGCGGCTGCATGTCGAACGGACGATGCCGATCAGTGTCGCGCGCTTCCTGCGCCTGGGCAGGACGGTGACGAAGGAGAAGCTTACGGCGGCGCTCGCGCGAGTCGGTGCGGATGCCTTGCGTGACGCGCGACTGCAGGACCTGTCGGGCGGCGAGCTGCAGCGTGTGCTGCTTGCGCATGCTCTGTTGCAGGCCCCACACCTCCTCGTGCTCGACGAACCCGCGCAGGGCGTGGACCTGAAGGGCCAGGCCGAGCTGTATCGCCTGATCATGAGAATCCGCGACGAGCAGCAATGTGGCGTGCTGATGGTGTCGCACGATCTGCATCTCGTGATGGCGGCCACCGACGAAGTAATCTGCCTGAACCAGCACGTGTGCTGCCACGGGCATCCTGAAAAAGTCAGCCACGATCCTGCTTACCTGGAGCTGTTCGGCCAGCGCGACGCCGAGATGATGGCCTTCTACACGCATTACCACAGGCATCATCACGGACTTGCCGGCGAAGTCATTCCGCATCGCGAGACAGACAAGTAGATGGATGATTTCGTAATACGTGCGCTCGCCGCCGGCATCCTGGTTGCGCTCGTCGCTGGACCTCTTGGCTGTTTCATCGTGTGGCGGCGCATGGCGTATTTCGGCGACACGCTCGCACACTCCGCGCTGCTCGGCATCGCCTTCGGCTTGCTGCTCGACATCAACATGCAGCTCGCGGTGGTGTTTGCGTGCTGTGCCCTCGCCGTGCTGCTCGTGCTGATGGAGCGCAACAAGTCGCTCGCCAGCGATACGCTGCTCGGCATCCTCGCGCACAGTTCGCTCGCGCTCGGCCTCGTGATGCTCAGCTTTACGCCTGTGCAGGTCGACCTGCTGTCGTATCTGTTCGGCGACCTGCTGACGGTCAGCACGCGCGAGCTGTGGTGGATCGGCGGCGGCGCGCTGCTGGCGATGGTGGCTTTGTACATGACGTGGAACCGTCTACTCGCCATCACGTTGCACGAGGAACTCGCGCGCGTCGAAGGACTCGACGTGGCCCGGCTTCGCCTGCTGCTGATGCTCGTTATGGCGGTCGTCGTCGCCGTGTCGATGAAGATCGTCGGCGTACTGCTGATTACGTCATTGATGATCATTCCACCCGCCACCGCGCGGCACTTCGCGCGCTCACCGGAGCAGATGGCCGTCGGCGCCTCGCTTGCCGGGATGCTGGCCGTGTGTGGAGGCGTTGCCGTGTCGTGGATCTGGGACACGCCGACAGGACCGAGCATCGTCGTGTCCGCGGCGCTGCTGTTCGTCATCAGCGCCTTGTTGAAGGCACGCAGCTGACGCGACGCATTTCATTTCCTGCATAAAAAAACGGCGGACCATCCGGCCCGCCGTTTTCCTGTTACGAACTGCGTGTGGCTTAGAACGTTGCTTTCAGGCCGAGGAAGTAACGACGGCCCAGCGTGTCGTAGTAACCACCGTTGAAGTTACCCCGGGTCGGCAAGCTGTAACCGAAGGGGTTCTGGCAACCGGGGGCACCATTACAGGCCTGCAGGCTGGAAGGACCACCAGCCGGCGAAAGGCCTCTGGTATCACCAACCGTCGGCGGCTCTTCGTCGAAGAGGTTCGTCACCCCGCCACGAAGCGCCAGCGTCTCGTTGATGTTCCAGTTAAGCGCGAGGTCGAAGATGTTGTAGCTCTCGGTCGGGATCTCGTTCAGTACGCCCGGGCTCGCACCGCCCGCCCACGGGGCATAGCTCAGGATGACTCCCTCGCCACCGCCAGCTACGCGCGCATTGTTCTCGATGATTGCTTTCTGCGACGCGTAAGAAGCCGTGTTGACTTCCGGCAGGTGGCGCCAGCGCAAGGTCACGCTCCAGTCGTTCAGGCTGTAACCGATGTTGCCGAACAGGCGGTAGTCGTACGCACCGCCGTTCGTGCCGGTCAGGTTCGGACCCAGCGAGCCTTTCCACTCCGTCACGACATCGAACGGCGCAGGCGACTGCTTGGTTTCGTACTTGTCGAGGATCGTCGCATTCAGGCCGAGCGTGAGGCCGCCGGGCAGGCCGACCAGCTCGTTCAGATCGCCGAACCAGTTCACGCCGACGTCCAGGCCGGAGGTTTCGATCGTGGCCTGGTTCGTGTACGAGATCATCGAGTTCAGCGCAGCACCGTTACGCTGGTCGCGCGGCACCAGCGAGCAAGCTACCGAGCGTGCCTGCTCCGCGGCTTCCTGCGCCGACGTGACGATGCGCGTGCCGAAGCAGTTGTAAGCCGATTGCGTGACCGAGTTCAGCATGATCGCGTCGGTTATCTCGACGTTGTACCAGTCGAGGGTCAGCGTCATGCCGCTGAGCCATGGATTGTCCCACGGCGAGCTGATGACGCCGCCGAAGGTCCACGAGTCGGCCGTTTCGGACTCCAGCGTCGGGTTGCCTTTCTGCAGTACCCAGGCGAAGCCGCCACCGCCGGTTTGCGGCGTGACGTCCTGGCCCGTGAAGTAGAACTGCTGCTCGGCAAAGCTGCCCGGGCCGCCCATCAGGGCCTGACAGATCAGGAAGGTGCTGTTCGCGCCGGCCTGCGTCTGGCCGGCCGCGACGTTCGGTGTCGTTTCCGTGCCGGTGATGACAGGGTCGGTCGCGAAGGTCGTGCCGCCGGCACCGTACGGCGCATTGGCGCGAACGGAGCAGGGATCGCCGAATGAGCCAGCACCGGTGAACACTTCCTGCTGGTTCAGGAACAGCTCGCCAAGGTTCGGTGCGCGCGTGGCGCGGTTGAAGCCGCCGCGCAGGCGAACCCAGTCGTTGATCTGCCAGTTACCCAGTGCTTTCCACGTGGTCTCTGCGTCCGTTTCGCTGTAATCGGAATAACGCACGCCGAGTTCGAGTTCGAGCATCTGGATGAATGGAAGATCGGACAGTATCGGCACCAGCGCTTCTGCGTAGTAGTCGTCTACCGACGTGCTCGCATCGAGATAGCCGGTCGGGTACACACCGACGACCTGGTCCGTGAACGAGTCCTGCGACTGCAGGATATCGGGTACGAACTGGGCTTCATTGTCACGCTTCTGGTAACCGACGGCGGCGCGGAGTTCGCCGGCCGGCAGGTCGATCACGGAGCCCTGGAAGTTCAGCTCGATGATGTCCTGCTGGTTGGATGCGCGTGTCTGCAGCGTTGCGTTGACGGCATTGAAGCAGTCCTGCGACAACGGCTTGTCGCCACCGAACAGCGTATCGTAGAAGCCGGTCTGGCAGGTGAAGTCGCCTGCGCCGAAGGTCGGACGCACCGACTGGACGATCTGCGCGTTCTGCGCATTCGTACCGACGACGTAGAACTGGTTGCCGGTGCCGACCGCGTTGCGGCCGTAGTCGGGATAGTTGATCACCGTACGGAAACGCGCCAGCGACAGGTTGCCGGCGGCATTGTTGTACGTAGCCGATTCGCCGTGCGAGTAATACAGCTCGCCGGTCCAGTCGCGGAAGCCGAGGTCGAAGTCGAGGCCGCCCTCGATCTGCCACACTTCGTTGGTGTTGATCGTGCTGCGGGGCGGCAGGCTGAAATCGGGGTTCCAGCCGGGCTGCCACGGACCGTTCGGTTGCGTACGCGAGTTCAGGATGAACGCGAAGTCCGCCGGCACCGGGAAGTGCGCGCCAGGCGAGCCGGTCGGGATGAAGTTCGGGTTGCTGAAGTTACTCGGGTTCGCGCGAATCGCCGCGAGCACGGCTGGATCAGCGTAATTCAGCGTCGGATCGATCGGGCTGTCGACACGCGGATCGTACGGAATGAAGGCTTCCCAGCCGCCGATGGCGTTCGTGCCGAACAATAGCGTTTCAGTGCGGCTTTCGGCGAAGTTCGCGCGCGTGAATGCGCGGACGCGATCCGTGATGTCGAAGTTACCGGACGCGAAGAACGACCAGCGATCCTGCGGTGCACTTGCCAGGGCCTGCGTGTTGTTCCATTTGAGCGTCTGCACCACGGAGGTAGGTGTCTGCTCCTGGTTGTTCAGGACGTTCTGGCGCGCGTAGGACATACCGTCGACCGGAATCTTCGCACGGGACTCCGCGAACGCGTTGCCGGCCAGCCAGATCGTGCCGTCCGGATTGAAGTTGAATGCTCCGATGTTAGGCGTAGTCTGCGCGCTGAAGGCGCGTGGGTCGCTGCCGCCATACAGTGCGCGCAGCGCGGCGACTGACGGGTTGTTTGGCGGAATGAAGCCGCCGTTGTTGACACCCTGCAGGAACAGGAAGGAGCCGGCCGTGTCGGGAGCAGCCCAGTAATCGCGATAGAAGTCGCGGTTGCGCTGCAGCGCTTCTTCCCTCGAGTACTGCTCAACGCCCATCGTGACGTTACCGCGGCCGTCGGCGAAATTCGCGCCGAGCACAGCCGATACGCGGTATTCGTCGCCATCGTTGGCGTCCTGGACGCCATACTGAACGTCCGTTTCGAAACCTTCGAAATCTTCGCGCAGGATGAAGTTCGTGACACCGCCGATGGCATCCGCACCGTATACGGCGGAAGCGCCGCCGGTAATGGTTTCGACGCGCTGGACGAGGGCGGAGGGAACACCGTTGACGTCCGTTACCATCAAGGCGTTGATCGGCGTCGGACGCTTGCCGTTGACGAGCACGAGGCTGCGGTTCGGACCGAAGCCGCGCAGCGAGATCGACGCGATACCGACTGAGTTCACGGGCGTGATCTGCACGTCGCCCTGCGAGGTCGTCGGCGAGGAAGCCGGGTTGTATTCCGGCAGCTGGTTCAGATAGGACTCGACGTTCAGGCCCGTTTGCGTTTCGAAGTCACCGGCATCGACAGTGACGATAGGGCTGTTGGATGTATAGTCTTTACGAACGATACGCGAACCGGTAATGACGATTTCTTCAAGGCCGGCTTCTTCTTCCGCCGCATAAGCGACAGGCGCGAAGCTGCCCAAAACCATCGCGCCCAGAGCCGCGGAAACAGACGCGGACAGGAGCTTTGGTTTTAACAGGTTTGGATTTCTGGACATTTGGAACCCCCTTTTTATTTATTTATTAATAAGGATGACAGAGGCTGCCGTGCAGGGCGCACGTACACACTTCCGCGCCGAAGGCTAGCCGGCTTGTCCGGATGAGTCAATTGCGGAATGAAAGTGCACGAAGGCCCAATCCTGCGAAAAAGCAGGGGGTTGCGGCGCATCGTGAAGGTTCGGGAATGGCTGTTCAGCGCACGATCCTTTCCGGCGCGGCATAAAAAAGGCGGCCCTCGGGCCGCCTTTCGGAACAGGCATTCAGCGTGCCATTTCAGTCGATCCGTTCGACCTGGATGTAGCCGCCGAGTCGTTCCACCGACAGGCGGAACGAGCTGCCCCAGCCCGTCTTATAGATCTTCACATCATCACCGACCTGCAGGGCATAGCGCTTGCTCAACATCTGCTGCCAGCGCTGGCCGCCGGTGAGCTCGATACGCCAGAGGTTCGGGCCAAGCTGTTCGAGGGAGGCAACCGTATCGAACAGTTCGCCGTTGCCGTCTTCGTCCTGCACGACGCGCGCCTCCTGTCGGCCGAAGCTATCGACGCCAGCCGGGGCACTGCCACCGGCAGCGACTGCGGGTTGCGACACGGGTGCTTCGGCGACGTCGTCGTCGCCATCGCGGTTGAAGATACGGCTGAACAGCGATGGCTCGGCATCCGCCGCGTCGCTTGCGGGCTGCGCCTCGATACGGGGTCCGGGCGTCGGGCCACCTCCGGCCATGGCACCCGGATCGATCCGTTCGACCTGGATGTAACCTGAGAGACGATCCGCCGACAGGCGATACGAGCTGCCCCAGCGCGTCGAGTAAATGCGCACTTCATCGCCGACCTGCAGTGCGTAGCGCTTGCTCAGCATCTGCCGCCATTGCTGGCCGCCCTCGAGCGTGACGACCCACAGGTTCGGGCCAAGCTGTTCGAGTCCGGCCACCGTGCCGACGAGTTCCGCACCATCTTCGCCATCGACCATGCGCGCACTCGACTGCGTGCGGCCGAAATCGGCAACGGCATTTTCCGGCGTTGCCGCGGAAGCCGCCGGAGCAGCGGAGGCGGCAGCCTGTGGGGCAGGGCTTTCAGTCCGTGGAACGGGCGGCTGTGCCGCACGTGGAGCCGACGGCCGCACATCTCCCGACGTGGCATCCCAGCTGTCGTAGCAGGCGTAGCGGGCAAGGCGATCCGGGATGGACTGGCAATCGGTCAGCGTGGCGGCCTGTACCTGCGCCTGCGAGGCGACGGGAAGCAACAGGAGGGATGACAGCAGGACGGGAACGGCATGTCTGGCGGTTTTCATAATTATTGTTACCGGCTGTGGAGGCAGGCGCTATGGCCTGCCGACAAGGACGTCGTGAGAATAAACGAGCCCCTGTGGCAATTCAACGAAGGCGCCGGCAGCTGTACCGATCTGCGCCTTATTACCAGCCGGCGTATACGGAGCGGAAATTGCGCAGCATCTTCTCGGGGTCGTGCGGTACCTTGAAGAACCCGTGGAACTCGCCTCGCGGGTTGATCAGGAGGATCTCGCCGCTGTGGTTCACGAGGTATTCGCCGTCTTCCATTGGCGTGTAGCCGAACGCGACGTTCAGCTGGCGGCCCAGGTTGAAGATGTCGATGTACTCACCAGTCGCGCCGACGTAAGCCGGATTGAAATAGCCCATGTAGGCGGCAAGTTTTTCGGGTGTGTCGCGCTGCGGATCGACACTGATCATCGCTACCTGCAGCTGCGCTGCTGCTTCGGGATCTGCTTCCTGCAGCAGCTGTTCGAACTGGCGGATCGTCGCAAGCGTGATCGGGCAGATGTCGGGGCAGAAGGTATAGCCGAAGAACAGCAGCGACCACTTGCCGGCGAGGCGCTCCTGCGTGAACGCGGCACCTTCATGATCGGTCAGCGCAAACGGTGTCACCGCGCGCGGCACTTCGTAGACGAACAGTCCGTTCTCCGCAAGCTGCGCGGGGCTCATGACTGCAGGCGACAGGATTTTGTGCACGAGCAAGCCGAGCAACAGCGCCATGAATGCGACGCAGGCGATGACGGTTCTGGCAACACCTTTGGTCATGATTTCTTACCAGCTGGAGCCGCGATGCAGGCGGTAGTTCAACGTGACGAGCGATAACAGCAGCATTGCACCGACGGCGTTGTGTGAAACGGCGACCCACAGCGGCAGCGACCACACGACGTTGCTGATGCCGAGGCCGAGCTGGATCGCCAATATGACAAGCATCAACGTCGAATGCGCACGCATTTCACGACTTCCATCGAGCTTGCGCAGGCGCGAGATGAGATACAGCAGGTACAGCGCGACGACGATCGCGCCGACGCGATGCGTGAAGTGGATGGCCACGCGTCCCTCGCCGTCCATCTGGCCGCCGAGATAATTCGGGCCGATCTCCTGGAAGATGTTGAAGCCATGCGCGAAATCCATCGGCGGCAGCCAGCGGCCCTGGCAGGTTGGCAGGTCCGGGCAGGCGAGCGCGGCATAGTTCGAACTGGTCCAGCCGCCGAGCGCGATCTGGATGCACACGAGGACCAGCCCGGCGAGCGCAAGCGGCTTCAGCGCTTCCCATTGCAGCAGCGGAACGTCCGGGCGACTCCACGCGCGATGATCGAGCCGCAACGCGAGCAACCATAACAGGCTCAGCGTGGCGAAACCGCCGAGCAAGTGCAGCGTGACGACCTGCGGCCAGAGCTTCAGCGTCACGGTCCACATGCCGAACAGGCCCTGCGCGATGACGAGGCCCAGCAGGAACAGCGGGAGCTTCCGCGGCTGTCCGTAGTTGTGGCGATTGCGCCATGCAACGATGTTGATCGCGATGATGACGAGGCCCAGCGTGCTCGCGAAATAGCGGTGGACGACTTCGGGCCATGCGATCGTTTCGTCGAATGGAAATTGGGGGTGTGCAGCGTTGGCTGCGGCGATTTCCTCGGGCGTTTCCGGCCACAGCATGTAGTGGCCGTAGCAGGTCGGCCAGTCGGGACAGCCGAGGCCCGCGTCGCTGAGTCGCGTGAACGCGCCGAGCACGACGACGCACACGGCAAGCAATACCGCGAACATCACGAGGCCGTGCGATGGTTTCGTAATTTTCATGCTGAGGCTCTGTTTCGAAGCTAAACGCTCTTTGTCGGGACTGAGGCTTTCAGCCGAGGCTGCTGTTGTCGAGCAGCGTATCGAGATCCGACAGGATTTCTTCGGGCGTGTTCTCCGGCGTGAAGTACAGCATCACGTTACCGACCGGATCCACGACATATATATAGTGCTGTGCGAGCGGATCGGTGCCGGACGGGACCGTCGCGCGGAGTTTCTCACGCAGCGCGGAGGCATTCGCGTACACGACGCGCATGTCGGGCTGTTGCTCGGTGATGAATGCAGCCGTGGCGGCTGGCAACGGACCGGGCACATCGCTGGCCTGCACGTACACGCGCTGCACGCGATCGAATTCGCGGCCCAGGCGCACGTGCAACTGGCGCAGAAAATACAGTCGTTCGACACAGCTGTCATTACATTCCGGCGCGCCGATATACAGAAGCTGCCACGGGCGCGGCTCGTAGTCCTCCGGATCGATGTCGGCGACGATTTCGTCGAACGGCAGGTACGCGGGCTCGCCGGCGCCGTTGCGCAGGTCGAGCGTCGTCACGTCGATTACGGGGGTCACGAGCTCGCCCTTGTTACGAGTTGCTATGATCCCCTTGTATTCGTGCGTGCTGAAATACCAGGTGGCCGTGCTGATTGGCAGCGCGGCGATCAGCAGCAGGAAAGTGAGCTTCGCTTTGTTTTTATCCATGATGGTCGTTTCCCGACGGCGTGTCGGGCCGTGTGGAGTAATAAAGGTAGAGTGCGAGCAGCATCGCCGCCATGGCGAACCACTGCACGGCATACGCGCGGTGCTTTTCCGGCGTCGTGCTTATCACCGGCCAGTCGCGCACGAGCACGCCAGGCATGCCCTCATCGAGTCGCACGGAGTACGGAAACAGTGCGCGTTCAGCATGGCCCGCATCGGTGGCCATCGCGGGCACATCGAGCGTTTGCACGATACGGGGCCAGGCGTCGCCGGCTTCGGCCGAGCCAAGCACGAGCGGTTTGCCGACGGGTACGTACACCGAGCCCCGCAGGTCGACACGGCCGTCGACCGCCCTGAGTTCGGGCAGATCGGCGCGCGTGGCGCCCTGCGGCAACCAGCCGCGGTTCACGAGCACGAGGCCTCCATTCGTCGTCAGCACCGGCGTGATTGCTTCGTAACCGACCTGCCCCTGGTGGATGCGATTGTCGAGCAGGAAGCTGTGCGCATTGTCGTATTCGCCGCTGAATTCCACGCGGCGATATTGCAGATCCGCATCGGGATCGAGCGCAGCCAGTGATACCGGCGCCTCGCTTTCGCGCGCGGCGTACTGTTCCTGCAACTGCAGCTTTTCCTGCTCTCGCCGCAGCTGCCACGAACCAAGGCTCAACAGCAGCGGCAACAGCAGGGCCGTCAGCAGCGTGAGCTTCCAGTCGAAGCGGAATTGTCGGAGCCGCGCAACCATGGGTAAGAGCCAGTGTTAATATGCAGCGACACACTAAACGCCAATATCGCCCGCATGCTGAAAGCCATTATCGTCGTTCTGCTTGTCGCCATCATCCTGAGCCTCGGAAGCAGCGCGGTGTTCTTCTTCAAGGATCAGGGTGAGGGCAAACGTACTCTGTACGCTCTCGGCGTGCGTATCACGTTGGCCATACTGCTGATCATTTGCCTGGTATACGGCGTGCTGACGGGCCAGTTGTCGCTCAACGCGCCGTGGCACAACCAGGGAACTTCATCCGGAGCTCCCGCAAGCGGGAACCCACCGTAGGTAACTGACTGGCTGGATTCCTGACCTTTCGTCCTCGCCCAGGAATATGGCGTGACGACCTGCGGAACGTCTCGGCGATAACGCGAAAGGCCGGCTCGGCCGCAGCGCAGTTACGCCGCGGCCCCAGCCTTCGTCTTCAGAAGATGTAAACGAACAGGAACAGGCAGACCCACACGACGTCGACGAAGTGCCAGTACCACGAGGCCGCTTCGAAGCCGAAGTGGTCTTCCGGTTTGAAGTGGCCCTTCATCACGCGGAACCACATCACGGCCAGCATGAAGGCACCGAGCGTTACGTGGAAACCGTGGAAGCCGGTCAGCAGGAAGAAGGTCGAGCCGTAGATGCCGGAGTTCAGCGTCAGGCCGAGTTCGTGGTACGCATGCATGTATTCCTCGACCTGCAGGAACAGGAACACGATGCCGAGCAGCACGGTGATGCCGAGCCAGATTTTCAACTGCTGGCGGTTTTCGTTTTTCAGTGCAGTGTGCGCGATGTGGACGGTCACGCTCGAGCTGAGCAGCAGGATCGTGTTCCACAGCGGCAGGTAGCTCAGCGCACCGCCGAAGCCCGGCCATTCCATCGATTCGCCCGGGTTCGTGAACAGGTTCGGGTTCGGGTTCGACACGACTGGCCAGGTCGGCGTGAAGTCAGGCCACAGCATCGACGACACGCCTTTGTCGCCTTCGCCGCCGAGCCATGGCACGACGAAGAAGCGCACGTAGAAGAGTGCACCGAAGAAGGCCGAGAAGAACATCACTTCGGAGAAGATGAACCAGTACATGCCGTACACGTACGAGCGTTTCAGCTGTGCGCTTGGCAGGCCGAGGTGGTTCTCGCGGATCTGCGTGGCGAACCAGTTGTACAGCACGGTGCCGAGGATGAAGAAGCCGAGGAAGGCCATCCAGCCGGACACGGTCGCGTCGACCCCCGCCTTGATGTCGTTCAGCAGGCCGCCAAGGCCGAAGACCATCAAGGCCATGCCGAACGAAGCCCAGATCGGGAACTTCGATTGTTCGGGTACGTAATAGGTTTCGTAGCCGTTTGCGGTGTCTTTATTCGCCATGGTCCCTAACCTGTTTCAATTCGCCGTCACGGCGGCGCCTTCGTTGACAAAATTCTTGCTGACGTCGAACAGCGTGTACGACAGCGTCAGCTTGCTGACGTCGGCCGGCAGTGCCGGGTCGATGTAGAAAAATACCGGCATCTCGATTTCTTCGCCGGCTTCGAGTACCTGCTGCGTGAAGCAGAAGCACTCGGTCTTGCGCAGGTAATCCGCACCGCGCATCGGCGACACGCTCGGTACGGCCTGGCCGACCATGCGCGTCGCGCCGGGATTACGCGCGAAATACCTGATCTCCGTCAGCTCGCCCGGGTGCACCTGCACCTGGTGAACCATCGGCTCGAACTCCCAGCTCATGCCACCGTTGTTGCTGGCCGTGAACTGCACGGTTACGAGCCGTTCCTTGACGATCTGCTGTTCCGCGCTGTATTCGACGCGGCCCCCGGTCTTGCCGTTCAGGCCGGTCCATTCGCAGAACACGTCGTACAGCGGCACGAGCGCGAATCCGAAACCGAACATGCCGACGACGGTCAGCCCGAGTTTGGCCACCAGGCTTTTCATTACTTGACCAGCGGAGGCGTCGAGAAGGTGTGGTACGGAGCCGGCGAATCAACGGTCCATTCCAGGCCTTCCGGGTTGTCCCAGACCTGCGCGGTGGCTTTCTTGCCGCCGATCACCGTCTTCACGACGATGAACAGGAACAGCAGCTGGCTGAAGCCGAAGATGAAGGCACCGATCGACGAGATCATGTTGAAGTCGGCGAACTGCAGCGCGTAGTCCGGGATACGGCGCGGCATGCCGGCCAGGCCCAGGAAGTGCTGCGGGAAGAACAGGATGTTGATGCCGACGAAGGACAGCCAGAAATGCAGCTTGCCGAGCGTTTCGTCGTACATGTGGCCGGTCCACTTCGGCAGCCAGTAGTACACGGCCGCCATGATCGAGAACACGGCGCCGGGCACGAGTACGTAGTGGAAGTGCGCCACGACGAAGTAGGTGTCGTGGTACTGGAAGTCAGCCGGCGCGATGGCAAGCATCAGGCCCGTGAAGCCGCCCATCGTGAACAGCACGACGAAGGCGATCGAGAACAGCATAGGCGTTTCGAAGGTCAGCGAACCCTTGAACATCGTCGTGATCCAGTTGAAGACCTTCACGCCGGTCGGTACTGCAATCAACATCGTCGAGTACATGAAGAACAGCTCGCCGGCCAGCGGCATGCCGGTCGTGAACATGTGGTGCGCCCATACGATGAACGACAGGAAGGCGATGGACGAGGTTGCATACACCATCGAGTCGTAGCCGAAGAGCTTCTTGCGCGAGAAGGTCGGGATGATTTCGGAGACCACGCCGAAGGCCGGCAGGATCATGATGTATACCTCGGGGTGGCCGAAGAACCAGAACACATGCTGGAACAGTACCGGGTCACCACCGCCGGCCGCGCTGAAGAACGAGGTGCCGAAGTGGATATCGAACAGCATCATCGTGACGACGCCGGCCAGTACCGGCATCACGGCGATCAGCAGGTATGCAGTGATGAGCCAGGTCCATACGAACAGCGGCATCTTCATCAAGGTCATGCCGGGGGCGCGCATGTTGATGATCGTTGCGATGATGTTGATCGAACCCATGATCGACGAGGCACCCATGATGTGGACCGCGAAGATGAAGAAGGTGACGGACGCGGGGGCATAGGTCGTCGACAGTGGGGCGTAGAAGGTCCAGCCGAAGTTCGGGGCGCCGGATTCCATCAGCAGCGTCGAAGCCAGCATCGCGAAGGCGAACGGCAGGATCCAGAAGCTCCAGTTGTTCATGCGGGGAAGCGCCATGTCGGGCGCGCCGATCATCAGCGGCACCATCCAGTTGGCGAGGCCCACGAAGGCCGGCATCACGGCGCCGAACACCATCACGAGACCGTGCATCGTCGTCATCTGGTTGAAGAAGTTCGGCTCGACGAACTGCAGGCCGGGCTGGAACAGTTCCGCGCGGATCACGAGCGCGAACGCGCCGCCGAGCAGGAACATCGCAAAGCTGAACCACAGGTACATCGAGCCGATGTCCTTGTGGTTGGTCGTGTACAGCCAGCGCGTGATGCCTTTCGCCGGACCGTGGTGATGGTCGTCGTGCCCGTGTGCGATGTCGTGTGCCATGTTCTACCTCGAAATACTTTTCGATTCGTTGACGCTAAATGTTAGTGCTTACTGAGCCTGCAGCAGCTGCAGGATCTCGACCGGCGTAATCATGTCACCGACGCTGTTGCCAAGGGCATTACGCTCGAAGGTGATGACCGCTGCGATGTCGACAGGGTTCAGCTGGTTGCGGAATGCAGGCATGGCGGTACCCGGGACGCCGTTCAGCACGACGTTGGCATGATCGGCAATCGCGCCGGTGGCAATCGGGCTGCCGGTCAGTGCCGGGAAGGCCGGCGGCAGACCCTGGCCATTCGGCTGGTGGCAGGCGGAGCAATACGTGTTGTAGACCGTCTGGCCCTGCTCGACGAGCTGTTCGAGCGTGAAGTCCTGGTTGGCCAGTTCGGCGATGGCGGCGGCTGCAGCCTGCTTCTCGGAGAACCAGGCATCGTATTCATCCTGTTCGACGACGCGCACGACCACCGGCATGAAGCCGTGGTCCTGGCCGCAAAGCTCGGTGCACTGGCCGCGGTAGATGCCGGGCTGCTCGGCGATGACCCACGATTCGTTGACGAAGCCCGGGATCGCGTCCTTCTTCACGGCGAATTCCGGCACCCACCAGGAATGGATCACGTCGGCCGACGTGAGCAGGAAGCGCACTTTCGTGTTGACCGGAATGACGAGCGGTTCGTCGACTTCGAGCAGGTAGTTCTCGCCCTTTTCCGCGAGGTTGTAGATCTGTTCGTCGGGCGTCGTCAGGTTGCTGAAGAAGGAGACGTCTTCGCCTTCGTCACTGAGATACTGGTACTGCCAGCGCCACTGGTAACCGGTGACGAGGATGTCGATTTCCGACTCGCTGGCGTCGTAGATCTGCGTCAGTACGCGCGTGGACGGGATTGCCATGCCGATCAGGATCACGAACGGGATGACGGTCCACACGACTTCGAGTTTCGTGTTGTGGTGGAAGCTGGACGCAACGGCACCCTTGGACTTGCGGAACTTGATGAGGGAGTACAGCAGCACGCCGTACACGCCAAGGCCGATGATGACGCAGATGCCGAAAATCAGCATGTGCAGGCGGTAGGTCTCACGGCTGATTTCCGTGATGCCCTCCATCATGTTCAGGTCCCAGGCCGCGAACAGCTCGGTACTGGTCAGGGCCAGCACTGCAGTCAACATTCCCAGCCCCAGCTTGTTCCTGGTCAACATGCGCCGTTTCTCCACGTCTTTATCACTCGCTCGTTGTTCATGCCTGTCGCGCCCATACATAAGGCGCAAGTCCGCTTGCCCGTGCCGTAGCAGGGTAAAAAGCAGACGAAATGAAAGCTCGAGGCGGACAGAGACCGTCTCGAAATCCCCTGTATGTATTCTTTTATGAGGAAGCGTGCCTGAATACTGGCGCGGTTCTCATGCGTACTGCGTCCTCGCACCTGGCTGGCCAGGATTTGGGACTTCGCAGCGGGGGCTCATCATGGGGAGCACGGGCCGGCGCCGGAGGTCGCAAGATATGCTTACAACTTGGTACGCGAAAGCGCGCGGATTATAGCAGCAAGACCTGCGGAGATGTCATCCGCTGATGCACCAAATCGGTTTGACATGGATCAAGCGGAACCCTGTCACGCGAGCGCTTTTCGAAAGCGGACCGTGTCACGCTGAAGCCGCTGGCGAAAGCGGATAGAATGCGCCGCTTTCTCCAAGCCTTCGGACACTCCATGACGCTGCGCAGCTTCCTGACCCATCGACCCGTACTCGGCGAGCGTGTGTTCGTCGACCCCAGCGCGGTAGTGATTGGTCGCGTACAACTCGGCGCGGACGTGTCGATCTGGCCACTGACGACGATTCGCGGCGACGTCAACGACATCGCGATCGGCGAGCGCACGAACATCCAGGACGGCTCGGTGCTGCACAACACGGCGCCATCCTCGTCCCCACCGAATGGCTTTCCACTGAAGGTCGGCAGCGACGTGACGGTCGGCCACAAGGTCATCCTGCACGGCTGCACGATTGGCAACCGTGTACTCGTCGGCATGGGTTCGATCGTCATGGATGGGGCGGTCGTCGAGGACGACGTGATCATCGGCGGCGGTAGCGTCGTCACGCCGGGGAAAGTACTGGCCTCCGGTGGCCTGTACGTCGGTTCGCCGGCCAAACGCGTTCGTGACCTGCGCCCGGACGAGCTCGAGTTCCTGCGCTACAGCGCCGGGCACTACGTGAAGCTGAAGGACGAGCACCTGCGCGACTCGCACACCTTGCCATAGCGGTCGACACGCCTCCGCCCGTCCTCGTCGCAGCTGCGCGGATGCGTGGCTGCACACTGCATTCTCGATGAACCGGGATTCGACGAGCCGGGCCTCTGCGAAGAATTCAGCCCTTCCGCATGTCAGCCAGAACCGCCGCAGTGTCCGGCCGGATGCCACGCCACAACCAGAAGGCCTCGGCCGCCTGTTCGACGAGCATACCGAGCCCGTCGATTGCCTTGCATGCACCATGCGCGGTGGCCCAGCGGCAGAAAATCGTCGGTTCGCTGGCGTACATCAGGTCGTAGCACCAGCTGGTACCGTGCAGGAGGCCATCCGGCAACGGCGGAAGTTCGCCCTGCAAGCTTGCGGCGGTGGCATTCAGGACCCAGTCGAAGTGCTGGCCGCCAAGTTGATCGAAGCCGCAGGCGCTGACAGTGCCATGTGTCGCAAACAACGCGGCGAGCTCGTCGGCCTTGCTGACGGTGCGATTCGCGATGCAAATGCGCGCCGGACCCTGTTGCAGCAGCGGCAGCACGATGCCGCGCGTCGCGCCGCCGGCGCCGAGGATCAGGATCGTCTTGTCGCGCAGCTGCCCGCCGTGGTTCTGCACGATGTCGCGCACGAGGCCGATGCCGTCGGTATTGTGGCCTTGCATGCGGCCGGCTTCGTCACGCAGCAGTGTGTTGACCGCACCCGCGAGCTCGGCCTGCGGCGAGCGTATGTCGGCGAGCGACCACGCTTCCTGCTTGAACGGCACCGTGATGTTCAAACCCTTGCCGCCTGCGGCGAAAAAGGCGCGCACGCGTTCATCGAAGGTGCCAGGTTCGACGAGCAACGCAGCGTATTCGAGATCCTGGGCTGTCTGTTTGGCAAAGGCCGCGTGTATGCGGGGCGACTTGCTGTGGGCAACGGGGTTGCCCATTACGGCGTATCGGTCAGTCACCAACGGCTCCCTGGTTGCCCGGGCGATGCGTGGCTGGCGTGCTGCGCATTCGCGACTGCGAAGTCCTGTCTCATGCCCATTCACGCGCGCGCAGGTAGTCCGTGTACAGCCGCGCCTCTTCGGTGCCCGGTTCGGGCTGGTAGTCGTAATCCCAGCGCACTTCCGGCGGCAGCGACATCAGGATGGATTCGATGCGCCCAACGCCCGACTGCAAGCCGAAAATGGTGCCGCGGTCGTACACGAGGTTGAATTCGACATAGCGTCCGCGGCGATACTGCTGGAAGCGCTTTTCACGCTCGCCCCACGGCGTGTCCTTGCGGCGCTCGATGAGTGGCACATAGGCGTCGAGGTAGCTGTTGCCTACGGCCTGCATGAACGCGAAGGTCTTGTCGAAGCCCCACTCGTTCAAGTCGTCGTAAAACAGGCCACCAACGCCGCGGGGCTCCTGGCGATGCTTCAGGAAGAAATAGTCGTCGCACCATTGCTTGAAGCGCGGATACACGTCACCGCCGAACGGCGCGCAGGCACGCTGCGCGGTGCCGTGCCAGTGACGGCAGTCGTCGTCGAAACCGTAATACGGGGTCAGGTCATAACCACCGCCAAACCACCACACGGGCTCAATGCCCGGTTTTTCGGCGATGAAGAAGCGCACGTTCGCATGCGAGGTCGGCACGAAGGGATTGCGCGGATGGATGACGAGCGACACGCCCATCGCCTGGAACGCACCGCCGGCAAGCTCGGGACGCTTCGCCGTCGCCGCCGGTGGCAGCGCCTTGCCGAACACATGCGAGAAATTCACGCCGCCTTTTTCGATGACATGGCCTTCGCTCAGCACGCGCGTGATGCCGCTGCCGCCGCTGTCGCGATCCCAGCGGTCCGTGCGGAAACTCGCACCGCCATCGGCGGTTTCGAGGCCGGCGCAGATGCGTGCCTGCAGGTCCAGCAGGTAATTTTTAACGGCCGAGGCGTCGACTGTTTCGCGGGGAGTGTTGCTCATGCTTGTTGCCCTTCAGGTTCGTTACTGCCGGGGCGGCTGTCATGCAAGACTGCGCGCCGCGATACTGATCGTGAGTAGGCCTGGTGATGTCGACGGACGCATCAGGCGCGGATTGGCGCGGCACTATGCAGATCCCGTATCGTGCTCGGCCCACTTTGGCCGCCGAGGCGGCCGGGCACGATGTAGTCGAGCTTGCCGCCGAACCACGTCAGCACGCGCACGCGGCTTGTGGCCGGTGGCGCATCGGCGGGATTCGCGGAAGTCGAAACGAGCGGACCGCCGAAACCACGACACAAACGCACGACGCCGGGATGCGCACTCACGCGCACGGCGACTGTAGCAAATTTTCCCTTGATCCATGCCGGCACGAGTTGTTCTGGATCAGGCAGCAGCCACGTCGTGGGACCGGGCCACGTGGCGAGAACCATCGCGCGCTGCTCCGGCGTCAGTGCGTCGAGCAACGCGGCAATCTGCGCGACATCGGCCGCCACGATGATGAGGCCTTTCTCGACGGGTCGTCCCTTCAGTTCGAGAATGCGCATGACGGCAGCTTCATCGAAAGGATCGCAGCCGAGGCCCCACACGCCTTCGGTCGGATACGCGATGACACCACCGTTTTGCATTCGTGCTATGGCGTTCTCGATGTGGCGCTGCTGCATGCGGGGCGGCTCGTGTGTTGAAGGCGGCGGTATTTTCGCACTCCGTCACGACGGCGACAAAACATATCCGCCTGCGCGATGCACGATGTAGCCGCCCAGCTCGAGCTGCATCAGGTTCGCATAGAGTTCCGGGAGTGGGGTGCCGCTGCGCTTTAGCAGAGTATCGACCGGGACTGCTTCATATGCGATGTGGCCGAGCAGCTTGCGCAGCACCGGCGTGAGCGCCGGGCGGCTGCCGTGCGTGATGGCGCCGCATTCCCGCTCCCACCGCACGAGCGCTGGCAACTCCTCGAGGATGTGCTCGATGCAGTCGACGAGCTTGGCACCCTGCCTGATCAGGCGATGACAACCCCGCGCATACGGATTGTGAATAGTGCCCGGCACCGCAAATACCTCCCGGCCCTGTTCACCGGCACAGCGCGCCGTGATCAGCGAGCCGCTCTGCTGCGCAGCCTCGACGACGAGCACACCATGCGCAAGACCGCTGATGATGCGATTGCGCTGCGGAAAATTCGATTGATACGACGGGTGCTCCGGTGCGAATTCCGAAATGACGGCGCCATGCTCGGCGATTTGCGCGGCGAGCGTCGTGTGCGCGACGGGATAGATGTTGTCCAGCCCGGTGCCGAGCACCGCGATCGTGATGCCCTTGTGTTCGAGCGTGCCGCGATGTGCTTCGGCGTCGATGCCGAGCGCGAGCCCGCTCGTGACGACGTAGCCCGCAGCGCTGATGCCGGCTGCAAAGCGCCGCGCATTCTCGCGCCCATCGGCCGTCGGTCGGCGACTGCCGACGATCGCCAGCTGCGGTCGCGATAACACATCGACATTCCCGCGCACGAACAGCAGCGGCGGCGGATCGGCAATCTGGCGCAGCAGCGGTGGATACCGCGGATCGTGGTACGGCAACAAATGATGCTGCGCGTGCTGCGCCCAGCGTTCGTACGCCGCACGCTGCTCCGGCGGCCAGGCATCCGGCCAGCGGGGGATAGCGGGTTTGGGAGCTGAAGGAGAACTTGCAGGTTCCGGAATCGTCATGCGGATCGTCCTTGATCCGCGCATGCCGTACCGCGGCGAAGCGCGGTATCAGTCCGGCCTCACCACGCGGTCGTTCTGGCGCACGTCGCGGTCGCTTTCGAGTATCAGGCCGAAGCTGGCTTCGTCGAACACCCGGTAGACTAGTACCGACGCTATCTTCTCGCCAGAAAATGTAACGTCCGTTTCGTTGCCGGGGCGGAAGCGGTCCTTCACCTTCTGCCAGCTGCTGCGCGGCGTGTACTCATCGTCTATGACAGTGTCGGGCTTCTGCACGGTAAGCAGGTGCCCGACCGCGATGCCGTCGTTCGCGCCGACGTTCAGCGTCAACGTGTCGTACGTGCCCGCGACGTGGCGTTCGTTCTGGATGCCGGCGATCGCGGCGTTTACCGGGAACATCGGCGGGGCTGGCAGCAACGTGGCGTCGAGGGTCGAGGGCTGGCTGGGTATCAGGCGGTCGCCCGGACGGATTTCCTGCTCGTTGCTCGTGATCGTCAGGGACGCCTGGTCGAAGTCGGCGCGGTTCAGCGTCGCCGTGCCGACCAGCGTGGTCTGGAGGCCGAGCGATTCATCGCTGTCGGGGTCCGGGATTTCGGGCCCTTCGCGCACGATGTCGTACAGCGCGACGCCCTCACTCCACGCGCCGCGTGCCAGTAGCTCGTTGCCGGCCACCAGCATGCGGCGGCCTTCACGATCGCCAAGCACATAAGGCGCATTGGCGTAGGCCGATGCGCTGAGTACCGAATCGCCGCGCAGGTAGGCACTGATCACATCGAGCGGTATCGCCGGGATCGGGCCGAGCACCGGCTCGCGCCGGATCTGGGGCGACAGCCGCACCGTGCGAATTTCTGCCGGCGCATCGCCGCGGCTCAGGCGCAACACAGGCTGGCCGTCTACATAGGCCAGCTCGATGACGTCCCCGGGGTGGATCAGGTCGGGATTGTCGATCTGCGGATTGATCTGCCAGACCTCGGGCCACATCCAGGGCTCTTCGAGGAACATGCCAGCGATGTCCCACAGCGTGTCACCCTCGACGACCGTGTACTGCGTCGGTGAGTTTTCGCGGATCGTGACCTCGGCGGCTTGCACCGGGCTCAGCCATAAAAGCGCGCTCAGCCCGAGGATGGGACTCATCCGTCGGCAAGCAAGGCCAACGGCGGCAGCACAGGACAAGCGGGGCATGGACGTTCTCCATCGGTCCCAAGACCGGGGCATTGTAACGATAAGGGTTGCCCTTATATACACTTAGGTCAGGTTCGTCAGGTAGTTTGTCAGCAAACTGCGAGCGGCTCGTGGGCCGTTGCGGTCGAACCGATCAACGTACTTGGCGTATCATCCACCCTATATAGACCTGAAACCGGCTGCCGTCATGAGCCTGCTGACGATTCTCGAATACCCCGACATGCGCCTGCGCAAGCGTGCCACACCCGTAAAGGAGGTGGACGATGCCCTGCGCCAGGTGATCGATGACATGTTCGAAACCATGTATGCGGCCCCGGGTATCGGCCTCGCGGCAACGCAGGTCGACGTGCACAAGCGCTTGCTCGTGATCGACATATCGGAGACGAAGGACAACCCGCTCGTGTTCATCAACCCCGAGATCGAGGTCCTCGACCCCGAGCCACTCGGTTATGAAGAAGGCTGCCTGTCGGTGCCGGGCTATTACGACCTCGTCACGCGGCCGCGCAAGGTCCGCGTGAAGGCGCTCGACCGTAATGGACAGCCCTTTGAACTTGAAGCCGAGGGCCTGCTGGCCGTGTGCGTGCAACATGAGGTCGACCACCTCGACGGCAAGCTGTTCGTCGATTACCTGTCGATCCTGAAGCGCCAGCGCATCAAGGCCAAGCTCTTGAAGGACCAGAAGCAAAAGGCGCAGGCGTGAGCGCAGTGCCTTGCCGCGCGCGGCTCGCAGCGGGCCAGATCATCGCTCCCCTCGATGCACGCCGCCCGCGCTACTGAGCGAACCCGATGCTTGCCACTGATCTCCGCATCGTTTTCGCCGGAACGCCGGATTTCGCCGCCCGCCATCTGGCCCACCTGATCTCCTGCGGTTTGCAAATCGTTAGTGCTTACTCGCAACCAGATCGACCTGCGGGCAGAGGCAAGAAACTGGTGCCAGCACCGGTAAAGTCTTTGGCCGACCAGCATGGGATTCCGGTGCAGCAACCCCTGCGTCTTGACAGTGAAGCACTCCATCAACTGGCGGCTTACAAGCCGGACATCATGATAGTGGTCGCTTACGGACTACTGTTGCCGCCCGCTGCCCTTGCGCTGCCGCGGTTCGGTTGCATCAACGTTCATGCATCACTGCTGCCGCGCTGGCGCGGCGCAGCCCCGATCGAGCGCGCCATCCTCGCCGGCGACCGGGAGACTGGCGTCAATATCATGCAAATGGATGCAGGCCTCGATACCGGCCCGGTGCTGGCCAGCGCGGCGACCGCCATCATGCCCGACGACAACAGCGAAACGCTTACGGAGCGCCTCGTCAGCCTGGGTTGCAAGACGCTGACCGACACGCTCGGACAAATTGCCGCCGGTACCGCCACGTCTGTTCCGCAATCCGCGAGCGGCGTGACCTATGCGCACAAGCTGCGCAAAGACGAAGCGGCCATCCGCTGGTCGGAACCCGCCGCCTTGATCGACCGCCAGATCCGGGCCTTCTACCCGCGTTCGCCGGCCTATTGCCTGTATCAGCAGCAGCGCCTCCGCATCCTGCACGCCGAGCTCGCGGACGGCGCTCCGGCGCAGACTCCCGGAACCGTCACCGACATGGACGGCGATGCGATGACCGTCGCCTGCGCCAGTGGCAGCCTGCGCATCCATGAAGTGCAGCTCGAAGGCAAGAACCCGATGGCGCTGCGTGACCTGCTGAACGGCCGCCCCGGCTACTTCCAGCGTGGCTCCGTGCTACTGCCGGCCAGTTGACGATGGCCAAACCGAGTGTCCGCCTGCAGGCCTGCGCCATCCTCGGCGCGATCCTGCGCAATGAAGGTTCGCTGTCGCAGGCCTTTGCTTCCGCCCAGACAGGGGTGGACGGCACGAACCCTGCCCTGCTGCGCGAACTGTGTTATGGCACCTGCCGCTGGTATCACAGGCTGCATTTCGATGCACAGGCCCTGCTCGACAAGCCGCTGCGCAGCAAGGACAACGACGTCTACTGCCTGATCCTGCTTGGCCTCTACCAGCTCTTTTACATGCGTATACCCGCGCACGCCGCCATCAATGAAACCGTCGACGACGCCGCGGCACTCGGCAAGCCCTGGGCTAAAAACCTGGTCAATGCTGTACTGCGCGAAGGCCAGCGCCGCCACGACGATCTGACTCAACGCGCGCAGCGCGACTATGGCGCGTGGTATTCGCATCCCGAGTGGCTGCTCACACGGCTGAAGCAGGACTGGCCGAAGCACTACCGCGACATCCTCGATGCCAATAACGCACGTGCGCCGATGACGCTGCGCGTGAACCTCGCACGTATCACGCGCCCCGAGTACCTCGAGCTGTTGCTCGCGAACGCGAGGCCGGCGCGCGCGGGCGAACTTGCAGCGTCGGCGGTCGTGCTCGAAGCGCCCTGCGACGTACACGAGCTTCCTGGTTTCGACGCGGGCCTCGTCAGTGTGCAGGACGAAGCCTCGCAGCTGATCACGCAGGTGCTGCCGCTCGCACCGAACCTGCGCGTGCTGGATGCCTGCGCGGCGCCGGGCGGCAAGACCTGCGCGTTGCTGGAAGCCGAGCCGAGCCTCCACATCGTCGCGCTCGACAGGGAAGAGCGGCGCCTGCCCCGCATGCGCGACAACCTTGCCCGACTCGGTTTGCATGCGGACGTGCGCTGCGGCGACATCACGGCTGATAACGACTTCGCGCGAGAGAGCTTCGATCGCATCCTGCTCGACGTGCCCTGTTCCGCCACCGGCGTCATTCGCCGGCATCCGGACATCAAGCTGCTGCGCAGCGCCGCCGAGGTCGTGAGCCTGTGCGAGATGCAGGGTGCACTGCTGCGTGCCGCGTGGCCGTTACTCGCGCCCGGCGGATTACTGTTGTATTCCACGTGCTCCGTGCTTGCCGCCGAAAACGCGCAGCAGGTCGCGCGCTTCGTCGAGGCACATGCGACGGCGGAGCTGCTGCCGCTTCCTATTGCCAGCGCAGTCCCATCGACATGCGGCATCCAGCTGTTGCCGACGCCCGGTGGTCCCGACGGCTTCTACTATGCCTTGCTGCGCAAAACTTGCTAAATTGCGCGCGCCCTTCCGAGCGATCCCGCACACATGAAGATCCTGATTCTTGGCGCGAACAAAGTCGCCGCCGCGCTCGCCGAAAACCTCGTCAGCGAAGCCGATGACATCACGCTGGTCGACACCAATGCGGAAGTCCTGCGCGATCTGAAGGAGCGACTCGACATTGGCATCACCGTTGGCCAGCCCTCATTTCCCGATGTCCTGCGCCGCGCCGGTGGCGACGATGCCGACATGCTGATCGCGGTCACGGACAGTGACGAAGTAAATCTCGTCGCCTGCCAGGTTGCGCACTCGCTGTTCCGCACGCCAAAAAAAATCTGCAGGCTGCGGTCCAATTCCTACGTGACGAACGATCGCATCTTCGGTACCGATGCGATTCCGATCGACGTCGTGATCAGTCCCGAGCAAATCGTTTCGGACTACATCGAAGGCCTCATCGAAATTCCCGGCGCGTTGCAGGTGCTCGATTTCGCAAAGGGCAAGATCCAGCTCGTGGCCGTACGCGCGGAACGCGGCGGCCTGCTCGTCGGCAAGGAGATTCGCTTCCTGCGCGAGCACATGCCGCACATCGACACACGCGTGGCCGCGATCTTCCGCCAGCATCGCGCGATCCTGCCACAGGGCGACACGGTGATCGAAGCCGGCGACGAAGTGTTCTTCATTGCCGCACGCGACCACATACGCGACGTGATCGGCGAACTGCGCCGCAAGGACAAGCCCTATCGGCGCATCATGATCGCCGGCGGCGGCAACATCGGCGAACGCCTTGCCGCAACCGTGGAAGACACCTGCCGCACGAAACTGATCGAGATCAATCCGCGGCGCTGCGAATTCCTCGCTGAAAAACTGCGCTCGACGACGGTACTCATCGGCGATGCGTCTAACCAGGAAATGCTCATCGAAGAAGGCATCGAGGATACCGACGTATTCCTCGCGCTAACGAACAACGACGAAGCAAACATCATGTCGGCGATGCTCGCAAAGCGGCTTGGTGCCGGGCGCGTAATGGCGCTGATTTCGAATCCGGCCTACGTGGACCTGATGCAGGGTGGCGAAATCGACATCGCGATCTCGCCGCAGCAGGCGACGATCGGCAGCCTGCTCGCGCACGTGCGTCGCGGGGACGTCGTTGCCGTGCACTCGCTGCGCCGCGGTGCGGCGGAAGCGCTCGAAGCGATTGCGCATGGCGACAAGACGACATCGAAAGTCGTCGGCAAGGCGCTTGCCGACATTGCGCTACCACCCGGCACGACGATCGGCGCCATCCTGCGCGATGACAAGGTGCTTATCGCGCACGACAACATCGTCGTGCAGACGGACGACCACGTGATCCTGTTCCTGGTCGACAAGTCGCGCATTCCGGATGTCGAGCGGCTGTTCCAGGTCGGCTTCGCGTTCTTCTAGGCCCGGGGCTGTTAGTACGGCCGCTCATGCCCCGCTGGCTGGCGCTTGAAACGCTTGTACTCCCACTGATACTGCTCCGGCACACCCGCCATGAGCGCTTCGATACTGCGGTTCAGGCCGGACAGCGCCTCCGGCATATCGTTGGCATATATCGCAACATCAGGTTCCTGAATCACGACCGTAAAGCCTTGTTCGGGCCCGAGTTCCCGGCGCGCGAACGTCATCAGCATACGCGCGCCGGTCTTTTGCTGCAGGCGGCACGCGAGCGTCATCGTGAGGGCCGGAATGCCGAAAAACGGTGCGAACTCACCGCCACTGTCGGGCGGTACCTGGTCGGGCAGGATGCCAATAACCTCACCCCGGCGCAGGGCCTGCAGCAGGACGCCGACGCCTTTCTGGTCAGTAGGCACCATGTGCGAGCCGGAGCGGCTGCGGGCCTCGTAAATGAGCTTCGCGAAAAGCGGATCGTCAGGCGCCTGGAACAGCTGGCTGTTCTGGCCGCAGCCGGCGGTGTTGAGGTACAGGCCGGTCAGCTCCCAGTTGCCCAAATGCGGACCGAGCATGATCACGCCGCGGCCCTCGGCGTGTGCAGCCTGCAGCAGGTTGAGCCCTTCGACACGGTGGATCAGCGCAAGCGCGCGCGGCGCCGGCCATAACCAGACGGCACCGCTTTCGGTAACGGCCATGAAGGTGTGACGCAGGCTCTCCTTCGCCAGCCTGCGCCGTGCGGTGTCGTCGAGATGTGGAAAGCACAGCGAGAGATTCTTCAGTGTCGTGCGCGCCATGCGTCCGCGCATGAACCAGCAGATGTCACCCAGTAGGACACCGAGCGCGCGCGCCGCAGGCAGCGGCAACACCGCGAAAAATCGCAACAGAAGGATCAGCAGGCGGGACTTCATCGAGGGTCTTCGCTATCGCCATCATCGGGCCTTTTCAGCATAATGGCGGCCTTTTTTGATGTGCCGCAATGGTACCCGAACAGGGGCCGCACGGAGTTCTTTTTGTCCTCTCAAGCTAGCAAACCTGAAGCAAAGGTCGATGTGTCGACCTTCCAGGGCCTGATCCTCGCATTGCAGCAATTCTGGGCCGACAACGGCTGCGTCATCGTGCAGCCGCTCGATCTCGAAGTCGGCGCCGGCACCTTTCATCCGGCGACCTTCCTGCGCGCGATCGGCCCCGAAAGCTGGAACAGCGCTTATGTGCAGCCGAGTCGGCGTCCGACCGACAGTCGCTACGGCGAAAACCCGATGCGCCTGCAGCACTACTACCAGTTCCAGGTGATCCTGAAGCCATCGCCCCTGAACATCCAGGACCTCTACCTGCAATCGCTGCAGTATCTCGGCATCGATACGAGCATTCACGACATCCGCTTCGTTGAAGACAACTGGGAATCGCCGACACTCGGCGCCTGGGGTCTCGGCTGGGAAGTGTGGCTGAACGGCATGGAGGTCACGCAGTTCACATATTTCCAGCAGGTGGGTGGCATCGAGTGCTATCCGGTGAGCGGCGAGATCACGTACGGTCTCGAACGCATCGCGATGTACCTGCAGGGCAAGAACAGCATTTACGACATCGTGTGGGCGCGCACGCCGAACGGTGTCGTCACGTACGGCGACGTGTTCCACCAGAACGAAGTCGAGCAGAGCGCCTTCAATTTCGAGCACGCAAACGTCGACAACCTGTTCCGTTATTTCACCGAATGCGAGGCGCAATGCCAGCAATTGTTGAACGCGAAACTCGTGTTGCCTGCTTATGAGCAGGTGCTGAAAGCCTCGCACTATTTCAACCTGCTCGACGCCCGCTCGGCGATTTCGGTGACGGAACGCCAGCGTTACATCCTTCGCGTGCGCACGCTCGCGCGTGAAGTCGCGCAGTCGTACTTCGACTCACGCGCGCGTCTCAAATTCCCGCTTGCGCCGGCGTCCCTTCGGGACGAGTGCCTGGGCAAGTGGCAGGAAAGTCAGGAGAAAGGTGCGGGGAAAGAGGCTGGAAAAGCCGAGGAGAAAGGCGGGAAGAAAGCCCAGGAGAAGCAGTCATGAAACAGGATCTCCTGATCGAAATTGGCACCGAAGAACTGCCACCGAAAGCGCTATTGCAACTGTCCGAAGCCTTCCAGCAGGCAATCGCGAGCCTGCTCGACAAGGCAGGTCTCGCGCACGACGGCATTACGCCGTTTGCCACACCGCGCCGGCTGGCATTGATCGTAAGCCAGCTGCCGGCACAGCAGCCCGACATCTCGCTCGAGAAACTCGGGCCCGCAGTCCAGGCCTCATTCGGCGCCGACGGCAAGCCGACGAAGGCCGCCGAAGGTTTCGCGCGCGGCTGCGGAGTCGATGTCTCAGCACTCGAGCGGAAGATGGATGGCAACGTCGAGAAACTTGCGTTCCGTTCGCAGCGCAAGGGTGCTGCAACGGCGACATTGATTCCGGACATGGTCCGCGAAGCGCTCGCCGCGCTGCCGATTCCAAAGCGCATGCGCTGGGGCAGCTCCCGCGACGAATTCGTGCGTCCCGTGCAATGGTGCGTGTTGCTGTTCGGCGACGCTGTGATCCCCGCAACGATTCTCGGCGCCGAGAGTGCTGCAGTCACGCGCGGTCATCGCTTCATGCATCCACAACCGATTACGCTGAGCGTGCCAGCGGATTATGAACAGGCGCTGATGCAGGGCAAAGTCGTCGCGAACTTTGCGCAACGTCGCGACACGGTGCGCAAGCTAGTCGAGGAGGAAGGCCGCAAGCTTGGCGCGCAGGCGATCATCGAAGAAGCGCTGCTCGACGAAGTGACGGCGCTTGTGGAATGGCCGGTTGCATTGACGGGCAGGTTCGACAATGACTTTTTATCCGTACCGCAGGAAGCGCTTATTTCAGCAATGAAAGGCCACCAGAAGTGTTTCCACCTTCTCGATCCGAACGGCAACATCCTGCCGCATTTCATTACGCTGAGTAACCTCGTTAGTCGCGATCCGGCGCAGGTTATCGCCGGAAATGAAAAGGTGATACGCCCGCGTCTCGCGGACGCTGCATTCTTCTTCAGCCAGGACAAGAAGCAGCCACTGGCCGCACGCCGCGAAAAGCTGAAAACGGTTATCTTCCAGCAGGAGCTCGGCACGCTAGCCGACAAAAGCGAGCGCGTCGCAAAGCTCGCGCAACACATTGCCTTGCAGCTGGGTGCCGACGCGAAGCTCGCGCAGCGCGCCGCCGAACTTGGCAAGTGCGACCTGCTGACGAGCATGGTGTATGAATTCGCGGAGCTGCAGGGCCTGATGGGCATGCATTACGCGAAGCACGATGGCGAGCCTGACGACGTGGCCCAGGCCCTGTTCGAGCAGTACCTGCCGCGCTTCTCCGGCGACGAATTGCCGCAGACGCAAACCGGCATGGTGCTCGCGCTCGCGGAGCGTCTCGATACGATTACCGGACTCTTCGGCATCGGCCAGCCGCCGACGGGCTCGAAGGATCCCTTCGCGCTGCGCCGCGCGGCACTTGGCGTTCTGCGTATCGTCATCGAGAAGCAGCTGCCGCTCGATCTGAGCGCCTGTCTCGATGCCGCCGTGGCGAATTTCGGGGCGCTGCCAAAAGCACAGAATCTCGCAGCCACCGTGCGCGACTTCATCTTCGACAGGCTGCGGACCTTTTACACGGACCAGGGTGTCAGTGCCGACGTGTTTCTTGCAGTCGATGCGGTGCGGCCGGCGAGCCCGCTGGAATTCGATGCGCGCATCAAGGCTGTCAGCAACTTCGTCGCGTTGTCACAGGCGCAGGCGCTCGCGGCGGCAAACAAGCGTGTGTCGAACATCCTGCAGAAAACCTCCGTGAAGGCCGGTGCGGGAGTTGATGCAGCGAAGCTGCAGGAGCCGGCCGAACAGGCGCTTTCGCAGGCGGTGCAATCCGTACAGGCGCGCGTGGAGCCCTTGCTGAAGCAGAACGACTTCACGCCGGCGCTTGCCGCGATGGCCGAGTTGCAGGCGGTGGTCGACGCATTCTTCGACAAGGTCATGGTCAACGTCGACGATGCGGCGCTGCGCGACAACCGTCTCGCGCTGCTGCAGCAATTACGTGCGCTGTTCCTGCGCGTGGCCGATATTTCACTGCTGCAGAATGTCTGAGCCCGGCGTGTCGAACCTGGTGATCCTCGACCGCGACGGCGTCATCAACGAGGATTCGGACGACTACATAAGGACGCTGGACGAGTGGATACCGGTCCATGGCAGCATCGAGGCCATCGCGCGGCTGTCCCGCGCCGGTTATCGCATCGGCGTCGCGACTAACCAGTCTGGGCTCGCGCGCGGGTATTTCGACGACGTCACGCTTGCGAACATGCATGCGCTGTTGTGTGAGCTCGTCGAAGAGGCGGGCGGCCAGGTCGATGCAATCTGTTATTGTCCGCACGGTCCAGATGATGGCTGCCGCTGCCGCAAGCCTGCTCCCGGCTTGCTCGAACAGATCAGCGCGGAACTGCAGTTGCCGATACGAGGCTCCTGGTATGTTGGCGACACCGCGAAGGACATGGAACTCGCACTCGCCGCGGGCTGCAGGCCACTGCTCGTCCGCACCGGCAAGGGGCGCCAGACGGAGACCAGTCTCGAACCAGCGGCTCTCGCAGCCGTGACGATCGTCGACGACCTTGCCGCTGCCGCAGACCACATACTCCGGCACACTCCGTAGGACAACTGACATGTTGATGCCGCTTCGCACGATACTGTTCTACATGGGTTACGCAGTAACGCTCGTTTTTCACGCGACGCTGTGTGTGCTGGTCAGTTGGGCGCTTCCGCTGGCAACGCGGTATCGGCTCGCGACCATGTGGAACCGTTTCGTCGTATGGTGGCTGAAAGTCACCTGTGGTGTGCGCTTTCGCGTGACGGGCGCCGAACATGTTCCTGACGGGCCCTTCGTGTTACTGAGTAACCACCAGAGTCCCTGGGAAACGATCTTCCTGTATTACTACTTCGTGCCGCTGTGCGCGATCCTGAAAAAGGAACTGCTGCGGATTCCGTTTTTCGGATGGGCGCTCGCTACGTTGAAGCCGATCGCGATCGATCGCAGCAAGGGACGCAGCGCATTGAACAGCTTGATGGTCGAAGGGCCCCAGCGCCTGGCGATGGGCCTCTCGGTACTGGTATTTCCGGAAGGGACACGCACCGAAGTGGGCGAGCAGAAGAAGTTCTTTCCCGGTGGGGCGGGGCTGGCCATCAAGGCCGGCGCGCTCGTGCTGCCCGTTGCGCACAACGCCGGCCTCTGCTGGCCGGCCCGCCGCTTCGCGAAGCGGCCTGGCCTGATCGACGTCGTAATAGGCAAGCCAATACCGACGGCTGGTCGCGAATCACGCGAGCTAACCGAGGAAGTGCAGAACTGGATTCGTCAGGCGCTGCCACAACAGGTCACCGGCCCTGATAATTAAAACAGGCTCCTGATGCCGCGCCAGGACGGCACACGTAAATGGGACTACGGTTTCCGTGTCGCAGCAGTGCCCATCCTTTCACGATCTGGCTTTGCTGCGTCTTCCTGCCCGAATGTTCGCCTGGCTCGCGGTGGGGCCGCGCCTCTATCACGTGCTGTCGCGGGCCGCTACGCGTGCCCGCGGGCTCGGGTGGCAATACCTGCGGTCATCACGATTAGACGTCCAGGTTCGCGACCTGCAGTGCGTTGCTCTCGATGAAGTCGCGGCGCGGCTCGACCTGATCGCCCATCAGGGTGTAGAACAGCTGGTCGGCCCCCATCGCATCTTCGATTGTCACGCGCAACATGCGGCGGAAATTCGGATCCATCGTCGTTTCCCAAAGCTGCTCCGGGTTCATTTCTCCCAGCCCTTTATAGCGCTGCAAGTAATGACCCTTCATCGCATCGTTCATCAGCCAGTCGAGGGCTTCCTTGAAGCTGGACACCGGCTGCGTCTTGTCGCCGCGTTTGACGTATGCGCCGGTTTCGAAGAGCCCTTTCAGCGTTGCGCCCAGACGGCAGAACTCGCGGTATTCGTTCGACTTGAACAGCTCGAGCGTCAGCGTGACCTTGCGCGTGATGCCGTGAATGATTGATGTAACGACCGGTACAAAAATACGTTCCTCATCGTCACGGCGTACCGTGAAGCTGTAATGCGCCGCGGTCTTGCTGACGCCGACGGCCACCTTCAGTTCATCGACCCACGCGGTCACCGCCTGCTCGTCGGCGAGCTGCTCGACGCTTAGCGGGCTGATGTTGGACAACTGCTGCAATACTTCTTCCGGATACTGCCGCGAGAGGCGACGGATCTGCGCCTGCACGCCACGATAATCCTGAACGATCGTTTGCAATGCGGTACCACTGATGCCGGGTGCATCCGAATTCACGTGCAGGCTGGAATCCTCGAGGGCGAGCTGCGTCTGATAGGCAGCCAGCTCGTCGTCATCTTTCAGGTACTGTTCCTGCTTGCCTTTGCGAATCTTGTACAGCGGCGGCTGCGCGATGTAGATGTGGCCACGCTCGACGAGCGGTCGCATCTGGCGGAAGAAGAATGTCAGCAGCAATGTGCGGATATGCGAGCCGTCGACGTCCGCGTCCGTCATGATGATGATGCTGTGGTAACGCAGGGCGTCCGGATTGAATTCTTCGGTGCCGATGCCGCAGCCGAGCGCCTTGATCAACGTGCCAATCTCGGCGGAGCTCAGCATCTTGTCGAATCGCGCTTTTTCGACGTTCAGGATCTTGCCCTTCAGCGGCAGAATTGCCTGGTTCTTGCGATTGCGGCCTTGCTTGGCGGAGCCGCCTGCCGAGTCACCTTCGACGATGTACAGTTCGGACAGCGCCGGATCTTTTTCCTGACAGTCGGCCAGCTTTCCGGGCAGGCCGGCAACGTCGAGCGCGCCTTTGCGGCGCGTCATTTCGCGTGCCTTGCGCGCGGCTTCGCGGGCGCGGGCGGCATCGATCATCTTGCCGACGATAGCGCGTGCTTCATGCGGATTTTCCATCAGGTAGTCGGCGAAGGCGCGACCCATCTCCTGTTCGACCGCCGTCTTCACTTCGGACGAGACGAGCTTGTCCTTCGTCTGCGACGAGAACTTCGGATCACGTACTTTCACGGACACGATCGCCGTCAGACCCTCGCGTGCGTCGTCGCCCGACGTGGCCACCTCCTTGCCTTTTTTCGACTCCATCTCCTTGTCGATATAACTTTTCAGCACGCGCGTGAGCGCTGCGCGGAAACCGGCGAGATGCGTGCCGCCATCCCGCTGCGGAATGTTGTTCGTGTACGCGTAGACGTTTTCCTGGTAGCCATCATTCCACTGCACGGCGACTTCGATACCGACACCTTCGGCTTCGCCGGCAAAGTGGAAGATCTTGTTGATCGGCGTACGGTTCTGGTTCAAGTAAGCAACGAAGGCATGCAGACCGCCTTCGTATTTGAAGATTTCGCTCTTGTCGACGCGCTCATCGGTCAGTTCAATCTGCAGGCCGGCGTTGAGGAAGGCCAGCTCGCGCAGTTTCTTCGCGAGAATGTCATATACGAAATTGATATTCGTAAATGTTTCGGTGGAGGGTTTGAAATGTGATGTCGTGCCGGTGCGATCCGTGTCGCCGACGACCTTCAGCGGCGCTTCGGGCACTCCGTGATGGTAGATCTGCTCATGGATCTTGCCGCCACGGTGGATCGTCAACTTCAGGTAGGACGACAGCGCGTTCACGACAGAAGCGCCGACGCCATGCAATCCGCCGGAAACCTTGTAGCTATTGCTGTCGAACTTACCGCCGGCGTGCAGGACCGTCATGATGACTTCGGCGGCTGAAACGCCTTCATCGTGCATTTCAGTGGGAATGCCGCGACCATTGTCGGACACACTGACGCTCTCGTCGCTATGGATGATGACTTTTACGGTGTCGCAAAAGCCGGCGAGAGCTTCGTCGATGGCATTGTCGACGAGTTCGAAGACCATATGGTGCAGGCCGGTACCATCATCCGTGTCGCCGATGTACATGCCGGGACGCTTGCGCACTGCGTCCAGCCCTTTGAGCACCTTGATACTCGAGGAATCGTAGTTTTCAGTGTCTGACATTCGTCGCTACCCGTGAGGATTGAGCCGCCTTGCGTGTCACTGTGACAACCGGTTCAATGATTTGATTTATGTGAATTTTTACGTTGCGGCAGCCATCTAAAGAGCCGCTATCTTACCATGTTTCACGTGAAACAACTTGCTGGGGACCGAGAGCGCGACTGCTGAAATGAGTTCACGTTCGAGCGCCTCCCGCTCTATGCTTGTAAGGAAGACCTGGGAATTCAGTGTTGCCAGCTGCCCGCAAATCTTGCGTCGATTGCTCGCGTCCAGCTCGGCCGGTAGGTCGTCAATGGCGAAGATGCATCGCATGTGTCGCTGCTGCTCAAGCAGCTGCGCCTGAGCGATCTTTAGCAAGCATATAAGGAGCTTCAGTTGTCCTCGCGATAGCAGCTCTGCCGCATCGGTCCGTCCAAAGCGAAATTTCAGGTCAGCGCGATGCGGCCCCCAGCTGGTATGGCCGAGTTTTCGATCGCGGCCAAGGTCTTCTTCGAGTTGGCGATAGAGCTCTGTGTCTTCCCGCCAACCTGGGTAATACTCCATTTGCAAGGGTGTTTCAGTGGACCATGCCAATGTCTGGGACAATTGGGTATCTACCAGCGCTCGGAAATTGTCCATATAGGCCCGGCGTTGTTGGTCCATTAGCTCAGCGCTTTTCACGAGTTCCAAGGTCCACGGCTCAATCTCCGCCGCACTCGCCTCGGACCTCAACAAGCTGTTGCGATTCTGAAGAGCCACGCGTGCTCGCCGCCAGCTATCAAGAAATCGATGTTCCACGTGAAACACTCCCCAATCCAGAAAGCGGCGACGCTCACTGGGACTGCCTTCCAGGATTTGAAAGGTCTCCGCATTAATGAGCTGGAGTGGGAGACTCTGAGAGAGCTCGGCGAGGCCTTCCGCTTTACGACCGCCAACTCGCAGGGTTTGCGCACCCCGTAGGGGTCGCGAGATTCCAAGTGACAGGCCATCGGTGGTCTGTCCAAATACCGTCGCTTCGGATTCGCCTTCGGTTACAAGAGATTTTTGGAGATGGCTTCGGAACGAGCGCCCCATCGCGAGAAGGTACAAGCCTTCCAGAACTGAAGTCTTACCACTGCCGTTATCCCCGAAAAACAGATTGAAACCCGCACCGGGCTCTATCTCTGCGGATAGGATATTTCGAAGATGTTTTAGTTCGAGCCGGGCGAGGGCAGGCATCCTGCTGACGAGTCAAAGCCGCATCGGCATGACGACGTACAAAGACGGGCTATTTTCGGTCGCCTGGATCAGGACGCTGCTGTTCGAATCGGACAGCACCATCTGCACCGAATCGGTACTGAGCACGCCGAGCACATCGACGAGGTAACTTACGTTGAATCCAATCTCCAGACTGGCACCCTTGTATTCAACGTTTATGATTTCTTCGGCTTCTTCCTGCTCGGGGTTGTTAGCCACGATCTTCAATTCATCATTGGCCAGCATCAGTCGGATGCCCCGGAATTTCTCGTTCGACAGGATTGCAGTCCGGTTCAGGGCCTGGCGCAGGTCGGCGCGAACTGCTGTCAGCACTTTGTCGCCACCTTTTGGCAGTACGCGATCGTAATCCGGGAATTTCCCGTCGACGAGCTTGGACGTAAACGTGAAATCTTTCGTGCGCGCCCGAATGTGATTTGTTCCGAGCATCAGGCTGACGGGCTCGTCACCTTCTGTAAGGAGGCGCGAAAGCTCAAGGATCCCTTTACGCGGCACGATGACCTGGGTTTTGCCATTTACGCCATCGATTTTCATCCGCTCCGTGTGCATGGCGAGGCGATGCCCATCCGTGGCGACGACGCGGAGATAGTCGGCACTAACTTCCATCAAAAGGCCATTCAGATAGTAGCGAACGTCCTGCTGCGCCATGGCGAAGCTCGTGCAGTCGAGCATCGTCTTAAGGGTTTTCTGCGCGAGCGTGAATTCAAGCGTGCCAGTCGATTCTTCGACCGTTGGGAAATCGGAAGCCGGCAGCGTAGAAAGCGAGAAGCGGCTGCGGCCATGACGAATGATCGCCTTGCCATCATCGACGTCGACTTTGAGCGTTGCGTCATCGGGCAGCGACTTGCAAATATCCATCAACTTGCGCGCCGGCACCGTGATGTCGCCTTCACGTGCACCCCCTGCCACGTTAACTCGCCCGACCAGTTCGACCTCGAGGTCCGTTCCCGTCAACGACAACTGCTCCTTCTCAAGAACCAGCAGCACGTTCGACAGCACCGGCAACGTCTGACGGCGTTCGACGACGCCGGTCACGAGCTGCAACGGTTTGATCAGGGCCTCGCGCGAGATTTCGAAATGCATGGTAGTTCCTGCGTTGTATTTATTCTGGTGTTGGATCAACTGGAGAGCGAACGCAGCAAGTTCTGGTAATCCTCGCTGATGTCGGAGGACGTCTTGCGCAATTCGCTTATCGTGCGGCAGGCATGTAATACCGTGGTGTGATCACGGCCGCCGTACATCGTGCCTATCTCAGGGAGACTGTGGTTGGTCAGCTCTTTGGACAGACACATGGCCATTTGTCGTGGTCGCGCAACCGAGCGGCTGCGACGCTTCGATATCATATCAGCCATTTTTATCTTGTAATACTCAGCCACCGTGCGCTGGATGTTGTCGACGCTGACCAACTTGCTTTGAATCGCGAGAAGGTCTTTCAACGCATCCTTGATCAACGGAATAGTGATTTCCGTACCGAGAAAACGCGCATGAGCGACGACTTTCTTGAGCGCGCCTTCGAGCTCACGGACGTTCGAGCGCAGTTTTTGCGCCATGAACATCGCTTCTTCGTTCGCAAGGAAAACGTTTTCCTGGTTGGCCTTGTTGATCAGGATCGCCGCGCGCGTTTCAAGTTCCGGCGGTTCTACCGCCACGGACAATCCCCAGCCAAAACGTGACTTCAGGCGCTCTTCGAGCCCGTTGATCTCGCTGTGGTACTTGTCGCAGGTCATGATGATCTGGCGGCCACCTTCAAAGATCGCGTTGAAGGTGTGGAAGAACTCTTCCTGAGAACGCTCCTTGTTGGCGAAAAACTGGATGTCGTCGATCAGCAGGGCGTCGACCGAATGGTAGTAGCGCTTGAACTCGTTGATGGCGTTCAGCTGCAAGGCCGACACCATGCTGCCGACAAAGGTTTGCGAATGCAGGTACACGACGTTGGCAGACGGATTCTTCTCGCGCAAATGATTACCAATCGCATGCATCAAATGCGTTTTCCCGAGACCGACACCACCGTATATAAATAGTGGGTTGTACGCGCCACCCGGATTGCTGGCAACCTGCGCCGCGGCCGCATGTGCCAGCTGGTTCGACTTCCCACGAATGAAGTTCGCAAAGGTGTAATTGCGATTCAGCTCGCCTTTGAAATTGAGTTTGCGTGAACCCGAAATCGACGGCGCAGGCGCCGCCGCAGGGCGAGGTGCGGGCTGCATCTGTGCCGGCACCACGACAGGTACGGAGCTGGCTGCCATGCCAGATGCAGGTTCGTTCGTCATTTCGGCGGCAGGCGCCGCACTCAATTCACTGACGTTCAAGGCCTGCTCATGGAACGGTTGCTGATGCTCCGGCCCGGCGATCTGCAGCACCAGTTTCGGGGGAGAGCCTAGTGTCAGTTCCGTCAGCAATTCCTGAATACGGCCGAGGAAGTGCTCGCGCACCCAGTCCTGGACGAAGCGGTTCGGTGTAAGCAGGTGGAGCGTGTCGGCGCCCTCTACAACGACCCGGATAGGACGGATCCAGGTATTGAATTGCTGAGAAGGGAGTTCATCTTTGAGGCAATGAACGCACTTCTGCCAGGTGGCAACGATCACGACGGCGGGGCTCCTTGTTTTTATTCTGCTGAGGGGAAAACGGGCGAAAATTCTACCCAGCGCGGACCGTGTTATCCACATCTAAGATGAAAAAATCGCCACTTTCAGCCTGATAATTTCATTATTTAAATCAATATCTTAAGCCGAATTTGCTGCGAAACACCGAGGAAAAACTATTAAGACATTTTTCAACGAGAGGGGCTCTCCCGCTGTGTGTTTGCTGTGGATAACATGTGGGGCGGCCGGTATCGTTTGGTAACCGTTTTTCAGGCCTCTACAGGCTGCCCAGGGGCTGGCACGCGCAGCGGTGTAATTGCGTGCCCCGGATAAACTCTATAGAATCCGCGCCTCTTTTTGGCTGGCGAGGGCTGGGTCCCGTTCTCGACAGCTGTACGCGCAATATCGATCCAATGGCGGACCACAGATTCGCAAAACGCCGGATACACAGGCACCCGTAAACAGTTACATAAATAGCAGGTAGTAGTGACATGAAACGTACATTCCAGCCCAGCAAGGTCAAACGTGCCCGCACCCACGGTTTCCGCGCTCGCATGGCAACCAAGAAGGGCCGCCAGGTTCTGGCTCGCCGCCGCGCCAAAGGCCGCGCTCGCCTGACGGTTTCCGGCTAAAGCCGCGCACGGAGTGCGGCCACTACATACGCTGGGCGCGCACTCCGGTCAGGAATCCGGCGTGAACAACAGGCTCACGAAGCGCCAGCGTCTGTTGCAACCGCGGGACTTCAGCCAGGTCTTCAATCAGCCGGCTTTCCGCTTTTCCACGCCGCAGTTGCTGATTCTCGCGCGGCCCAACGAACTGGGCCTCGCCCGCATGGGACTTGTCATCTCACGCAAGAACGCCGGTTGCGCCGTATCGCGCAATCGCATCAAGCGTTTGTCTCGCGAAGCCTTCCGCGTGCGCGCAGGTGACTTTGCTACAATCGATATCGTGGTCCTGGCCAGAAGCGGCCTCGACAAGCTCGACAATTCCGCCGTCACCGCCATGTTAAACGGACTTTTCGACAAGCTCTGTCAGAAAAGCGCGGCGCAGGCGCGCGCTTGATGCAATACGCAATCCCTATGGCCGAGTCCTCTTCCGCACGACCTGGATACGCGCACCGCGTGCTGGCTTTCGGCATCCGTTCATACCAGCACGTGCTGAGCCCGCTGCTCGGCCCACAGTGCCGCTATTACCCGACCTGCTCGAACTATGCACTCGAGGCCCTCGAGCTGCACGGCGCCGGCAAAGGTCTGTTGCTCTCCGTCGCGCGCATCGCCCGTTGCCACCCGTTCTGTGCGGGCGGACACGATCCCGTTCCCCACGTTTCCGATTCGAGTTCCTGATGGATTTCAAACGCAACTTGCTCATTCTCGGCCTCGCGGTTGTCAGCTATCTGATGCTGCTCGCGTGGAATGAAGACTATTCGCCCGTCAATACGCCGGCAGCGGCGGTAACGGCTCCCGACATGCCGCAGAACACGGCGCCAGCCACCACGGCGGGCGCGTCGGCGGCAACCGACGCGGATCTGCCGCAGGTACAGGGCCAGAGTCCGGCCGGCGTGCCTGCGACGCCTGCGGCGAGCCTGATCACGGTCTCCACGCCAACGCAGGTCGTCAGGATCGATCCCGTCGGCGGCGACATAGTCGGTATCAGCCTGCCGCGTTTCCCGACCAGCATCGACACGCCCGACGATCCGTTCCCCCTGATGTACAACAACGGCAATGGTGTCTTCGTCGCCCAGAGCGGGTTGATAGGACGTAACGGCCCCGACGCGCAAAGTAGCGGCCGCCCGCGCTATACCTCTGAACAAACCAGTTACACGCTGACCGACGGCACGCTCAACGTCGATCTCGTCGCCACATTGCCGAACAACGTTCAAATCACGAAGCGCTTCACGTTCAACGCTGACGACTATCTCATCGGCATCGAGCACCTGGTTACGAACAACAGTGGTGCCGATCAGGTCATGAACCTGTTCGCGCAAGTGAAACGCGACAATCGCGAAGATCCCAGCAGCGCGCAGGGCTTCGGCATCAACACTTTCCTCGGCGCCGTCATGACGACGCCCGACGACCCCTACGAGAAATTCGATCTCGACGACCTCGACGACGGCACTGAGGCGTTCGACATGGAAGGCGGCTGGATCGGTTTTTCACAGCACTATTTCCTGAGCAGCTGGATCGCGCCGACGAGCAGCGTCAACAGTTTCACGACGCGTCGCAATGCAAACGGTGAATACCTGCTCGGCTTCGTTGGCGCCGATACGATCATTCCAGCAGGCCAGCAGGTGACGCTCGACACGGCACTGTGGGCCGGCCCGAAAGACCAGTATCGCCTCGAAGAAATCGCGCCGGATCTCGGTCTGACGATCGACTACGGCATGCTGTGGTTCGTCGGTTACCCGATCTTCTGGCTGCTGACGCAGATCAACGCGCTCGTCGGCAACTACGGCGTCGCGATCATCCTGCTGACCTGCGTACTTCGCCTGTTGATGTACCCCTTATCGGCGAAGCAGTTCCGTTCGCAGGCAGCACTTAAACGCATCCAGCCTAAGATCGCGCAATTGAAAGAGCGCTATGGCGATGACAAGCAGCGTTTCATGCAGGCGCAGATGGAACTGTGGAAGAAGGAGGGTGCCAATCCGTTCGGGGGCTGCCTGCCAGTCCTCGTCCAGATGCCGGTATTCCTCGGCATCTACTGGGTGCTCAACGAAAGCGTCGAACTTCGGCAGGCGCCATTCGTGCTGTGGTACAAGGATCTGTCGATGATGGATCCGTACTTCGTACTGCCCCTGGCACTTGGCGCCGCGTACTACCTGCAGCAGCACATGACCCCGATGGTCACGAGCGATCCAATGCAGGAAAAAGTCATGAAATTCATGCCGGTGATTTTCTGCGCGTTCTTCCTGTTCTTCCCGGCCGGCCTCGTACTGTATTACCTGGCGAACGCCTTGCTCGGCATCCTGCAGCAGTGGTACTTCAACTACAACGCGCGCAAGGAAACGGTTCCCGCCACCGACGGCTGATTCATGACGCAGCCCGCCGACACCATATGCGCAGTGGCGACACCAGCCGGTCGCGGCGGAGTCGGCGTGATTCGAGTCTCGGGCGCACATTGCGCCGAACTATGCCTGCGCATTGCTGGAATATCTCCGCAACCGCGCCTTGTGCAGCTCGCCGAGTTCCGCGGAACTGACGGCGTCGTCATCGATAGCGGGCTGTCGTTGTTCTTTCGCGCACCGCATTCTTTCACCGGTGAAGACGTATGGGAGCTGCAAACGCACGGCAGCCCCGTCGTACTCGACCAGCTGCTCACGACACTCACCTCGCTCGGCTGCCGGCTCGCAAGGCCAGGCGAATTTTCTGAACGGGCGTTTCTGAACGACAAGCTGGATCTTGCGCAGGCCGAAGCTATTGCCGACCTGATCGACAGCCGCTCGAGCGCCGCCGCGCGCAATGCAATGCGTTCGCTGCAGGGCGAGTTCTCACGATTGATCGATGCCCTCGTCGACGATATCACGCAGCTCCGCATCTACGTCGAAGCGGCGATCGACTTCCCCGATGAAGAAGTCGACTTCCTGTCAGGCAGCGACGTGGACGCGCGGCTCGATGCCTTGAGGTCCAGGCTCGCCAGCATCCAGCACCAGGCGCGCCAGGGACTGCTTCTGCGCGAAGGCCTGCGCATCGTCATCGCCGGCGAGCCGAACGCCGGTAAATCGACGCTGCTGAATGCGCTCGCGGGCACAGAGGCAGCAATCGTCACGGACATACCCGGTACGACACGCGATGTGTTGCGGCACGAGATCAGCATCGCAGGCGTGCCGATTCATGTCATCGACACAGCCGGCCTGCGCAGCAGCGACGATCCGGTGGAGCAGGAGGGCATACGGCGCGCACGTGCAGCCATTGCCGATGCCGACCGCGTACTGCTCGTCGTAGATGTACGCTCGCGTAACCGACTTGCCGCGAATCCCGTCTGGCAGGAGCTGCATGGTGATCCCGGCATAGCGTCCAGGCTCAGCCTCGTGTTCAACAAGGCAGATCTTGCGGGGCTCGATGCAGCCACTCAGCAGGAGCAGGGCACCCCGGCGATCCAGTTATCGGCCAGACTTGGCACTGGCCTTGAATTACTCCGAAAGCACCTGCTCGAGTGCGCGGGCTATGAGGCCCAGGAGGAAGGGGGATTCCTGGCCCGTCGGCGCCACCTCGATGCGATACAACGCGCCGACGAGTCCCTGGCGTCCGCGCAAACGCAACTGCGGAACAAGGCCGGAGAGCTGATTGCGGAAGAGCTGCGCCGTGCGCAGGAGGCGCTGGGTGAAATTACCGGCGCGGTAACGGCAGACGAACTGCTCGGCAAGATTTTCAGCAGCTTCTGTATCGGCAAGTAGACGCAAGACAAGCTGTCCACAAGCTGTGCATGACTGCGTATGGATCCGGTATGAAACGCGGAGTAAGCCGTGGTCGAAATGTTGATAAGTCGGGACCCGCGGCGGGCTGTTGATAAAGCGGCCTTTCACCCTCAGGCAATACCGACCGTCCGGGTACCTCACGCACAGGCTTCGGGCGCCGCTAAGACACTGACTTGCCTTTCAAAAAGGCAGCTATGCACAGCCAAAGGCCCTGCTAATAATCAAAGTAATAAAAAAGACCTGTAATACATGAATAGATAACTTCCTTCATATATCAAAACCGCACCACAGGCACGATCAGGACAAAAAGCTTATAATCGCGCCCCTTTTCCGCCAGCAGCTCGACGCTAACCATGCCCTTTTCGGATCAGTACGACGTCATCGTAGTCGGCGGCGGCCACGCCGGCACCGAAGCTGCGCTCGCGGCTGCGCGGATGGGCTGCCGTACGCTGCTGGTCAGCCATAACGTCGAAACACTCGGCCAGATGTCCTGCAACCCGGCCATCGGCGGCATAGGCAAGACGCATCTCGTGAAGGAAGTCGACGCGCTCGGCGGTGCTATGGCCCGCGCCACCGACCAGGCCGGCATCCAGTTCCGCATCCTGAATGCGAGCAAGGGACCCGCCGTACGCGCAACGCGCGCCCAGGCAGACCGTGTGCTGTACAAGGCCGCGATCAGGCGCATCCTCGAGAACCAGGAAAACCTCAGCATCTTCCAGCAGGCGATCGATGATTTGATCGTCGTCGGCGAACGTGTAGAGGGCGTCGTCACCCAGATGGGCCAGAAGTTTTTCGCACAGCGCGTGGTGCTGACGACCGGTACCTTCCTCGGCGGCCGCATCCACATCGGCCTGAACAATTACTCCGGTGGGCGCGCAGGCGATCCGCCAGCGATTGCACTCGCACAGCGCCTGCGCGAATTGCCGCTGCGAGTCGGCCGCCTGAAAACCGGCACACCAGCACGCATCGACGCGCGCACGGTCGATTTTTCCGTGATGACCGAACAGGCAGGCGATACCCCGATGCCGGTCATGTCGTATGTCGGCCGCATCGAGGAACATCCGCGGCAGGTCAGTTGCTACATCACGTCGACGAACGAACAGACGCACGACATCATCCGTTCCGGGCTGGACCAATCGCCGATGTATGCGGGTGTCATCGAAGGTGTCGGGCCAAGATATTGTCCCTCGATCGAAGACAAGGTCGTTCGTTATGCCGACAAGATGAGCCACCAGATCTTCGTCGAACCGGAAGGCCTGACGACACACGAGCTCTATCCGAATGGCATCTCGACGAGCCTGCCCTTCGAAACACAGAAGCGCATGATTGCGACGATCCGTGGATTCGAGAACGCGCACATCATTCGTCCCGGCTATGCGATCGAGTATGACTTCTTCGATCCGCGCGACCTGCTGCCGACGCTCGAAACGCGTGTCATCAAGGGTCTGTATTTCGCCGGTCAGATCAACGGCACGACGGGTTACGAAGAGGCTGCGGCACAAGGCATCCTAGCCGGAATCAATGCGGCGCTCGCCGCTCAGGGCAAGGAGAGCTGGTCACCGCGGCGCGACGAAGCTTACATCGGCGTCCTCGTCGACGACCTCATCACGCAAGGCACGCGCGAACCGTATCGCATGTTTACGAGCCGCGCCGAATACCGCCTGATGCTGCGCCAGGACAATGCCGACATGCGCCTCACTGAAACGGGTTACAAGCTCGGCCTTGTCGATGAAGCCAGATGGCGCGCCTTCAACGAAAAGCGTGAACGCATTGCTGTCGAAGAGCAGTACCTGCGCTCGCATTGGGTGCAACCCGACACCACGCTTGCGCAAGAGCTCGGTGCGCTGCTTGAAAAACCGCTCGGTCGGGAATATCGACTGAGCGAGATCCTCGCGCGCCCGGATATCAGTTATGCGCAGCTTGCCGATGCCTGTCATGCGAGCAGCTATCGCATGGGCTCCTTGCCCGATGCCGAAGTTGCTGAACAGGTCGAGATCGCGATCAAGTATCAGGGTTACATCGTGCGACAGCAGGACGAAATCGAGCGCCTGAAGCGGCAGGAAAATGCGCGCCTGCCGGAAGATTTCGACTACCGCGCGATTCCGGGTCTCTCTAACGAACTGCGGCAGAAGTTGAGCGACATGAAACCCGACAGCATTGGCCGCGCTGCACGCATTCCAGGAGTTACACCCGCCGCCGTCTCGCTATTGCTCGTGTACCTGAAAAAACACCAGATGCTGCAGGCGCAACAAAGCACGCAGTTCACTGGCACGGCCTGATGTCCGCACGCGATCCCGCGCTCGCGTCGCGGCTCGACGCAGGCCTGCGCGAACTTGGCCTTGATTTGCCTGACTCGGCGCGTGAGCAACTGCTCGTCTACCTCGAACAGTTGCACAAGTGGAACCAGGCCTACAACCTCAGCGGGATTCGTGAAATCCGCGCCATGCTCGACCTGCATCTGCTCGACAGCCTTGCCGTCGCACCCTACATCGATGCGAGTCCCGTTGCCGATGTCGGCACCGGCGCAGGCCTGCCCGGGATTCCGCTGGCAATCTGTTATCCGGAGCGCGAATTCCGCCTCATCGACAGCAACAGCAAGAAGACGCGTTTCATTTTCCAGACGTCCGCACTGCTTGGTCTGCGCAATGTCGAGGTGATTCACAGCCGAGCCGAACACTATGAAAGCCATCCGCAAGTTGCTATCGTCACGAGCCGCGCGTTTGCCTCGCTGCGCGATTTCGTCGAACGCTGTGATCACATGCTGGCTAAGGACGGCAAGTTCCTCGCGATGAAGGGACTGATTCCCGACGCCGAAATCGCCGAGTTGCCCGCGCAATACACCGTGGCGGCCATTCACCCCCTGACACTTCCCGGCAGCACGCATGTGCGCCATGTGCTGGACATACGCCGCCGCGCGGCGACACAGGATTGAATACACGCAGCCTGGTCCTTAAGCAGCGCGCAACGAACGACAGACAACACGAGAAAGACGGATACTCCGGTGGCAAAAATATTCGCAGTGGCGAACCAGAAAGGCGGTGTCGGCAAGACCACGACCAGCATCAACCTCGCGGCTTCGCTCGCACGCATGAACAAGCGAGTTCTGCTCGTCGATCTCGACCCGCAGGGCAATGCCACGATGGGCAGCGGCGTCGACAAGAACCAGGTGCAAACCAGTGTCTACGACGTGCTGACAGGACGCAGCGACGTGAAGTCCGTACTCGTTCGCGGTGGCGATGCCGGATACCTCGTACTCCCGGCGAATGGCGACCTGACAGCTGCCGAAGTCGAACTGCTCGAACTCGACGAACGCGAAACCCGGCTGAAGAATGCACTCGATGCCGTAAGTGCCGACTTCGATTACATCCTGATCGACTGTCCGCCGTCGCTGAACATGCTGACGCTCAATGCGCTCGTTGCAGCCGAAGGGGTGCTGATTGCGATGCAATGCGAGTACTTCGCGCTCGAAGGTCTTTCCGCGCTATCGAACACGATCGAAGCGATTGCCGGCTCGTTGAATCCGCAGCTTAAGATCGAGGGCATCGTGCGCACGATGTTCGATCCACGCAACAAGCTCACGCAGGAAGTGTCGGATCAGCTGAAAGAGTTTTTCGGCGACGCCGTATATCGCACGGTAATTCCACGCAATGTGCGTCTTGCCGAGGCGCCCAGCTTTGGCCAGCCGGTAATCGTGTATGATAAAACCTCGACAGGCGCGCTCTCGTATATCGCGCTCGCCGGGGAAATGCTGCGCAGGCACGCAGGTCAAAGTGCCGAAGCATCCACCGTTCCCGACGCGTAACACTGCTGGCCGCATGCCGGCCAGGACCAGGTAATCAGCAGATGTCAGACAAAAAACGCGGACTCGGCCGGGGACTCGATGCGTTACTGGGCGGCCGGCCAAAGGGCCCGGCACAACCGAATGCGCCGGTGTCGATTACACCGCCTGCGGATTCGCCACCCGCGCCGGAAGCAACTCCCGACGTTGCCGCCACTGCAGCGCCGAGCAGTCCGCCCGCGCAGGTCCCCGCACCTGCAGCGGAAGCAGAGCCCGAACGCGACGGCACACTGAAACATCTCGCGATCGACGTCATCCAGCCTGGCAAGTACCAGCCGCGCATGGACATGCGTCCTGAAGCACTGGAAGAACTTGCGCAATCGATCAAGGCGCAGGGCGTCATGCAGCCGATCGTCGTGCGCGCGCTGACCTCGAGCAAGTACGAAATCATCGCCGGCGAGCGCCGCTGGCGCGCGAGCCAGATCGCGGGCCTGACGACAATTCCCGTCATCGTAAAAACGGTGCCTGACGAAGCCGCGATCGCAATGGCGCTGATCGAAAACATCCAGCGCGAAAACCTGAACCCGCTCGAAGAAGCAGTGGCACTGAAACGCCTGCAGGACGAATTCCAGCTCACGCAGCAGGAAGTCGCCGATGCCGTCGGCAAGTCCCGCACGGCGGTGACTAACCTGCTGCGCCTGATCGGGCTGCAACAAGAGGTGCGAACCTTCCTCGAGCACGGCGATCTCGAAATGGGACACGCGCGTGCACTGCTCGGTTTGCCGGCCGAACACCAGGTCAGCGTCGCGCGAAGCGTCATTGCCAAGGGGCTGTCGGTGCGACAGACCGAGGCGCTCGTGCGCCGCATGCAGGCCGATAAGAAAACTCCCGGTAAAGAATCGGCCCCGTCGCTCGATCCGGACATCCGCGCGCTGCAGGACGAGCTTTCGGAGAAACTGGGTGCCGAAGTGCTCGTCGAGCACTCCGCGAAAGGCAAGGGCAGGTTGATCCTGAAGTACAGTTCGCTCGATCAACTCGACGGTATCCTTGCCCACATCCATTGATGTGCCTGCAATGGCACGTCCGGGATTTCACGCCGTGCGACGACCTGACATCCCGTCACAGTCCACTGTGTCTCTGTTTGCACCGGTTTTCAGTTGCCGCACCAAAATAACGCCCCTATAATGCGCCGCTTTTGCGAGCGCCGTGATCTTTGGCGCACGTGTTGGGATTCCCTGCGACCTGTCATAGAAGCGCCTGAACCTGTTCAGGATTTGCTGGATGCGGCGTGGGTGCGTATGGCGTAAGCACGGGCCTCGATCGGGAGCAGCAAAACATGCCAGCGACGATCAACCGGGCACCGATCCGCTATCTTGTGACCGTACAGGCCATCGCAACACTGCTGTTGGCTGGCGGCGCGCTGATGCTCGGCGGAGTTCTCGCTTACTCAGTATTGCTCGGGGGCCTGCTGTCCCTGATCCCGAACGCCGGCTTTGCCAGCCTGGTGTTCCGCCATAGTGGCGCGCGTGCCATGGGAGCTGTTGTCAGGAACGCCTATCTCGGCGAACTGATGAAGCTGATGATGATCGGCGCCGGGTTTGGTCTCGTGTTCGTGCTGGTCGATCCCTTGCACGTGCCCGGGCTGTTTACCGGATTTGTTGTAGTACACATGGCCGGGCTTGTGGCGCTGATCCGCCACGCCGGGCTCAACAGTTAACGACTCAAGCGGAAAGAAAGACGCAATGGCAGAACAGGCAGCACACGCCGAAGAAGGCGCCGCGCAATACGCCACGGGTGGCGAATACATCAACCACCACCTGGGCCTCCTGACTTTTGGCAAGCACCCCGAGGGTTACGAACACGCTGGCGAGTGGGGTTTTGCCCATTCCCAGGAAGAAGCTGCTGATATGGGCTTCTGGTCCATCAATGTCGACACGATGGGCATGTCGCTCGTCACTGGCCTGATTTTCCTCGTCCTGTTCAAGGCGGTCAGCCAGAGAATGACGACCGGCGTCCCGGGCGGCCTGCAAAACATGGTCGAGATCCTCGTCGAATTTGTCCAGAACAGCGTCAAATCGACCTTCTACGCGAAAAACGATTTCATCGCGCCGGTAGCCCTGACGATCTTCTGCTGGGTCTTCCTGATGAACCTGCTCGATCTCGTCCCGGTCGACATAATTCCACTGGCAGCGCAGACCGTCGCCGGCGACTCCCATCTGTTCTTCAAGGCCGTGCCGACGACTGACGTGAATATCACGCTCGGCCTGTCGCTCAGCGTCTTCCTGATGATTCTGTATTACAGCGTGAAGGTGAAAGGCCTCGGCGGCTTCGTCGGTGAACTGGCCTTCCAGCCCTTCGGCAAGTGGGCGATGCCGCTGAACCTCGTCATGGAGCTGCCGGCCTTCCTCGCGAAACCAATTTCGCTCGCGCTGCGACTTTTCGGCAACCTGTTCGCCGGCGAAGTCATCTTCCTGATCATTGCGCTGTTGGGTTACTGGCAGGCCTTCCTGCACATCCCGTGGGCGATCTTCCACTTGCTCGTGGTACCGCTGCAGGCCTATCTGTTCATGGTGTTGACCATCGTCTACCTGAACCAGGCGCATCAACACCACTGATACCAAGTACCCCTTTAGTAACAACTTAGTTAGCAACAACCCTCGACAACCCTGGAGACAACAATGGAAACAATCTACGCCGCAGTACTGATCGCATCGGCCCTTATCTTCGGTATCTGTGGCGCCGGCACTGCTATCGCCTTCGGTAATCTCGGTGGCAAGCTGATCGAAAGCTCGGCACGTCAGCCTGAACTGGCTCCGCGCCTGCAGGTGCAGTTCTTCCTGGTTGCCGGCTTCGTGGACGTAATCTCGATCATCGGCGTCGGTATGGCGATGCTGTTCATCTTCGCTACCCCGTTCTCGGTATAAGTAGCACGAGAACGTTTGCAGGTTCGCCGAACCTGCAAATTGGACAAGCTGTTCTGATTTGCAGTGCGCCGTCCGGCCACTGCAATCCTGAGGTGGAGAAGCCATGAATCTGAATGCAACGATCATTGGTCAAATAATCGCATTCTTCCTGTTTGCGTGGTTTTGCCATGCGTTCGTGTGGCCGCCGATCGTCAATGCGATGGCCGCACGCCAGAAAAAAATCGCCGACGGTCTCGAGGCCGCGTCGCGTGCCGGTCACGATCTCGAAATCGCGCAGCAGCGCGCCGCCGAAATGCTGAAGGAAGCGAAAGTGAATTCCGCCGGCATCATCGACCAGGCGAACAAGCGCGCGAACCAGATCATCGACGAAGCGAAGGAAAAAGCTCGCGAAGAAGGCAATCGCCTGAAGGCGGGCGCGCAGGCCGAAATCGACCAGCAGATCAACCAGGCGCGCGAGCAGTTGCGCCAGCAGGTTGCTGCACTCGCATTGGCCGGTGCCGAGAAGATCCTCGAAACGTCCGTCGACCAGAAAGCGCATGCCGACATGTTGAACAAGCTGGCGGCGAGTCTGTAAGCGGCGGCATAACGGGAAGCACGAACCATGTCACAACTCACCACATTTGCCCGACCGTATGCGCGCGCGGCTTTCGAAACCGCGATTGCCGACGGCAGCCTGAAGGGTTGGTCCGCCTCGCTCGGCCTGCTGGCCGCGCTGCTGCAGGACACCAAGGTTGCAGGCTACCTGTCCGATCCGTCGCGCAATACCGGTGAGCAGGCACAGACTCTGATCGACCTGGCCGGCAACGAGCTCGATCCAAAGGCGCAGAACCTCGTTCTCGTGCTCGCGGCGAACAAGCGCCTGCCGCTGCTGCCGGAAATCGCGCAGCTGTTCGAAGAACTGAAAGCCGACTATGAAAAGACGATCGACGTCGACGTGATTTCAGCCTTTGGTCTCGATCAGGGCGCCGAAAGCAACCTCGTCGCAGCGCTCAAGCAGCGCCTGCAGCGCGACGTGAAGCTGAACGTCAGCGTCGACCGTTCGCTGATCGGCGGCATGATCGTGCGCGCGGGTGACCTCGTGATCGATGGCTCCGTGCGCGGCAGGCTGAACAAGCTTGCCGAATCCATTAACTGAACGAAACGAATTCAAACCATGAATGCCTGCGCCGCGGCCCACCGGGACCGCAAACAGGCATGTTGAGGAAGCAAGCATGCAGCAACTGAACCCATCTGAAATCAGTGACATCATCAAGCAGCGCATCGCGAAGCTCGATGTCAAAGCGCAGGCGCAGAACGAAGGCACGATCGTTTCCGTGTCCGACGGCATCATCCGCATTCATGGCCTTGCCGACGTAATGTACGGCGAGATGATCGAATTCGAAGGCGGCATCTACGGCATGGCGCTGAACCTCGAGCGCGACTCCGTCGGCGCCGTAGTCCTCGGCGACTACCAGAAGCTGGCCGAAGGCCAGACCTGCCGCTGCACCAAGCGCATTCTCGAAGTGCCGATCGGTCCTGAACTCGAAGGACGCGTCGTAGACGCGCTCGGCACCCCGATCGACGGCAAAGGCCCGATCAACGCCAAGCTCAGCGATGCAGTAGAAAAAGTTGCTCCCGGCGTTATCGCACGCCAGTCCGTATCGCAGCCGGTGCAGACCGGTCTGAAAGCCATCGACTCGATGGTGCCGATCGGGCGCGGCCAGCGCGAGCTGATCATCGGTGACCGCCAGGTCGGTAAGACCGCCATCGCGGTCGATACGATCATCAACCAGAAAGGCACCGGCATTAAGTGTATCTACGTGGCCATCGGCCAGAAGCAGTCGTCGATCGCATCCGTCGTGCGCAAGCTCGAAGAGCATGGCGCCATGGAGCACACGATCATCGTCGCTGCAGGCGCATCCGATCCGGCTGCCATGCAGTACCTCGCGCCGTACACCGGCTGCACGATGGGCGAGTACTACCGCGACCGCGGCCAGGACGCGCTGATCATTTATGACGACTTGACGAAACAGGCCTGGGCATACCGCCAGATCTCGCTGCTGCTGCGCCGTCCTCCGGGTCGTGAAGCGTATCCGGGCGACGTGTTCTACCTCCACAGCCGCCTGCTCGAGCGCGCTGCCCGTGTAAACGCCGAGTACGTAGAGAAATTCACGAACGGCGCAGTCAAGGGCCAGACTGGCTCGCTGACCGCACTGCCGCTGATCGAAACGCAGGCCGGTGACGTATCCGCCTTCGTACCGACGAACGTGATCTCGATCACCGACGGCCAGATCTTCCTCGAGACGAGCCTGTTCAACTCCGGTATTCGTCCGGCAATGAACGCCGGTCTGTCGGTATCCCGCGTCGGTGGTTCGGCACAGACCAAGATCATCCGTAAACTCGGCGGCGGTATCCGTCTGGCACTCGCGCAGTACCGCGAACTCGCAGCCTTCGCCCAGTTCGCCTCGGACCTCGACGATGCTACGCGTGCGCAGCTCGAACACGGCCAGCGCGTTACGGAACTCATGAAGCAGAAGCAGTACACGCCTCTCTCGGTCGCCGAAATGGCCGTGTCCATTTATGCGGCGAACGAAGGCTTCCTGAAAACGGTATCGATCGACAAGATCCAGGACTTCGAAGCAGCACTGCTCTCGTACATGAACAGCACGCACGGCGACCTGATGAAGAAGATCAACGAAACCGGGGACTACACGGATGAAACTGCCGCGACCTTCAAGCAGGCCCTGACGACTTTCGTATCCACGCAGACCTGGTAATAGGCTATGGCCGTCGGTAAAGAAATTCGCAACCAGATCAAGAGTATTAAAAATACTCAGAAGATCACGAGCGCGATGGAGATGGTCGCGGCGAGCAAGATGCGCAAGGCGCAGGATGCCATGCAGCTCGGCAAGCCGTACGCCAACAACATCCGCGCCGTGGTCAGCCATCTGGCCAACGCGAACCCTGAGTACCAGCACACGTACATGAAGGAACGGCCGGTCAAGCGCGTCGGCTACATCGTCATCTCGTCCGACCGCGGTTTGTGCGGCGGCCTGAACATCAACGTGTTCAAGGCGATGATCGGCTCCATGAAGCAGTGGAACGAGCAGAGCGCGCAGATCGACATTTGCTCTGTCGGTGCAAAAGGCGCTTCGTTCTTCAACAACTACGGCGGAAACGTCGTTGCCACGGTACGTGGGATTGGTGAACGTCCGAAAGTGGCCGACGTGATCGGCGCCGTGAAAGTGATGCTCGACGCGTACATGGAAGGGCGTATCGATCGCCTGTTCCTCGTCAGCAACGAATTCGTCAACACGATGACGCAGACGCCCGTCGTGCAGCAGCTGCTGCCGCTCGAGCCGAGCGATGAGAAAGAACTGAAGCACCACTGGGACTACATCTACGAGCCCGCGCCGAAGGAATTGCTCGATGGCCTGCTGACTCGCTACATCGAGTCGCTGGTGTACCAGGCCGTCGTCGAGAACAACGCCGCCGAACAGGCTGCGCGCATGATCGCGATGAAGAACGCCACGGACAACGCCGGCGAACTGATCAACGAACTTCAGCTCGTCTACAACAAGGCGCGCCAGGCGGCGATCACGCAGGAGCTGTCCGAGATCGTCGGCGGCGCCGCAGCGGTATAACGAAACATACGTCGTCATTCCCGCGCAGGCGGGAATCCAGTGGGACTCCCGCCTGCGCGGGAGTGACGGAAAGAGTGACAAATTGAAGGTTTGACCAAGAGGATTCGGACATGAGCAGCGGTCGCATCGTACAAATCATCGGCGCAGTCATCGACGTGGAATTTCCCCGCGATTCCGTGCCCCAGGTGTATGAAGCCCTGAAAGTGCAGGACAAGCCGATCACGCTGGAAGTCCAGCAGCAGCTCGGCGACGGCGTCGTACGCACGATCGCAATGGGTTCGACCGAAGGCCTCAGCCGCGGCCTGAACGTATCAGGCACCGGCGCGCCGGTATCGGTACCGGTAGGTACTGCAACGCTCGGCCGCATCATGGACGTACTCGGCAACCCGATCGACGAATGCGGTCCGATAGGCGAAACCGAGCGCATGCCGATTCACCGCAAGGCTCCGACCTTCGCCGAACAGGCAGCTTCGGAAGAACTGCTCGAAACCGGCATCAAGGTTATCGACCTCGTCTGCCCCTTCGCGAAAGGCGGCAAGGTCGGCCTCTTCGGCGGCGCCGGCGTAGGCAAGACCGTCAACATGATGGAGCTGATCAACAACATCGCCACGGCGCGCGGTGGTCTCTCCGTATTCGATGGCGTAGGCGAGCGTACTCGTGAAGGTAACGACTTCTACCACGAGATGCAGGAAGCCAAGGTTATCGACACCGCGAACTTCTCGAACTCGAAAGTGGCGATGGTGTACGGCCAGATGAACGAACCGCCGGGCAACCGTCTGCGCGTCGCACTGACGGGCCTCACGATGGCCGAAAAATTCCGTGACGAAGGCCGTGACGTTCTGCTCTTCGTCGATAACATTTACCGCTACACGCTGGCCGGTACCGAAGTATCCGCACTGCTTGGCCGTATGCCGTCCGCAGTAGGTTACCAGCCGACGCTGGCCGAGGAGATGGGCCAGCTGCAGGAGCGCATCACGTCGACGAAAACCGGTTCGATCACCTCGATCCAGGCCGTATACGTACCGGCCGACGACTTGACCGACCCCTCGCCGGCCACGACCTTCGCCCACCTTGATGCAACGGTCGTTCTGTCGCGCCAGATCGCGCAGCTCGGTATCTACCCGGCCATCGACCCGCTCGATTCGACCTCGCGCCAGCTCGACCCGCTCGTGATCGGCGTGGAGCATTACGAAACGGCGCGCGGTGTGCAGTCGATCCTGCAGCGTTATAAGGAACTGAAGGACATCATCGCGATCCTCGGCATGGACGAACTGTCGGAAGACGACAAACTCGCCGTAAGCCGCGCACGCAAGATCGAACGCTTCTTCTCGCAGCCCTTCTCCGTTGCCGAAGTCTTCACCGGCACGAAAGGCAAGTACGTATCGCTGAAAGACACGATTGCCGGCTTCAAGGGCATCCTGAACGGCGACTACGACCACCTCCCCGAGCAGGCCTTCTACATGGTGGGCGGCATCGAGGAAGTAATCGAGAAAGCCGCGAAGATGTCGGCGAAGTAAGACGTATACGCGCCTGGTCTCGGACCGAAGCCAGGCGCAAGCAACACGCGGAGACAAACCATGGCCTTTACGATTCAGTGCGACATCGCGAGCACCGAAGCCCGCATTTACTCCGGACGCGTGCAGTCGCTCGTGTGCACAGGCACGCTCGGCGACATGGGCATCCTGCCGGGCCACGCGCCGCTGCTGTCGGCGCTGATTCCGGGTCCTGTGCGCATCATCACCGATGAAGGCCAGGAACTGCTCTTTTACGTATCGGGCGGTTATGTCGAAGTACAGCCCGGGACCGTGAACATCCTTGCCGACACGGCCATCCGCGCCGACGACATGGACGAAGCGCAGGCCGAACAGGCCAAGAAAGACGTCGAAACGGCCATCGCGAACCGCGATGCCGAATTCGAATACTCACGAGCGGCAACGCAGCTCGCCGAAGCCGCCGCCCAGATCCGCACGATCCAGCAGCTGCGGAAAAAGATGGGGCAATAATCGGGGTTTTACAGAAAGGTGGCTGAGGCCACCTTTTTTTATGATGCCCATATAGTGTCATGGCGTCGGCACCCTCGCCGGCGCCCGTGAGACCCGCGGCTGCGAGCCGCTTGCGCAATGGTATCCTTGCGCAACCCGATAGAAGACCGTTTGAAAGGAATCCCACCGCAATGCCGAACATCAATGTCGTCGTGCTGGCTGCTGGCAAGGGCACGCGCATGTATTCCGCCAAACCCAAGGTGCTTCACGAACTTGCAGGACGCAGCCTCGTGCAGCACACGATCGACACGGCGAATGCGCTGCAGGCGAAAAGTATTCACGTCGTGATCGGCCATGCCGCTGATCAACTGCGCGCGGCCCTCGACGGCCAGCAGCTGCATTTCGCGCTGCAGGAACAGCAACTCGGCACCGGCCACGCCGTGAACCAGGCTTTGCCGCAGCTCGATAACGATGCCATTGCACTGATCCTGTATGGTGACGTCCCGCTGATCCGCGCCGAAACACTTTCCCAGTTACTCGCGCCGGTCGATGCGAACAGCATGTCCGTGCTGACTGCCGTCGTGCAAAAACCGCAGGGCCTTGGCCGTATCGTGCGCGATGCGAATGGCGACGTGCGCGCGATCGTCGAGGAAAAGGATGCCACGCCCGAGCAGCGCAAGATCGACGAAATCAACACCGGCTTCATGGCCATTCCGGTCGCCCGCTTGCAGTCGTGGCTTCCGCGCCTGCGGAACAACAACGCACAGGGTGAGTACTACCTGACCGACGTCGTCGCACTCGCACTGCAGGACGGCTGCCGCGTACACACCGTGCAATGCGCCGACGAACTTGAAGCCGCAGGCGTCAACAATCGCCAGCAGCTCGCCGAACTGGAACGGCATTACCAGAAACGCGAAACGACGAAACTGCTGCTCGCCGGCGTCACGATGCGCGACCCGGCGCGTGTCGACCTGCGCGGCAACATCACGATTGCGCAGGATGTCGAGATCGACATCAATGTCGTACTCGAAGGCAAGATCGACATCGCCAGCAACGTCAGCATCGGACCGAACTGCGTGCTTAAGAACTGCAGCATCGGTCCCGGCACCGACATCGCCGCTAACACCGTCATCGAAGACGCCGTGATCGGCGAAGACTGCACGATCGGCCCCTTCGCGCGTATCCGCCCAGGCACAGTGCTTGAAGCCGAAGCGAAAGTCGGCAATTTCTGCGAACTGAAGAAGGCGCACATCGGCCGGCACAGCAAGGTGAACCACCTGAGTTACATCGGCGACAGCGAGCTCGGCAACGACGTCAACATCGGCGCCGGCACGATCACCTGCAACTACGACGGCGTGAACAAATTCAGGACGACGATCGGCGATCGCGTATTCATCGGCTCGAACACGGCACTCGTCGCTCCGGTAACGGTGGCTGACGGCGCAACGGTCGGTGCTGGCTCCGTCATCACGAAAGACGTCGGCGAAGACCAGCTCGCCATCGCGCGCGGCCGCCAGAGCAACATCGACGGCTGGGAACGCCCGAAGAAAAAACCCAAGTGAGCCCCCGGCTCAATTAACTAGCGAAGGAATTCCGTATGTGCGGCATTGTAGGCGCCATTACCCGGCGACAAATTTCAGACATCCTCGTCGAAGGCCTGCGCCGGCTCGAATACCGCGGTTACGACTCCGCCGGGCTCGCGATCTTCGATCCCGACTCGCGCAGACTCAGTTGCGTGCGCGCCGTTGGTAAAGTACAGGCGCTCGCCGATCTGTTGAACACCTCGCCCGCCGCCGGCTCGCTCGGCATCGCGCACACGCGCTGGGCCACGCACGGCAAACCAAGCGAACGCAATGCACACCCGCACATTTCGCGGGACTGCGTCGCCCTCGTGCACAACGGCATCATCGAGAACTTCCAGGAACTGAAGGAAGAACTGATCTCGAAGGGCTACAGCTTTTCGTCCGACACGGACACCGAAGTAATCGCCCACCTGATCCAGGCCGAACGTGCCGACGGCAAGCTCGACTTCCTCGCCGCCGTCAAGAAAGTCATCGGCCGACTCACGGGTGCCTACGGTCTTGCCGCGATCGACAAGGACGAACCCGAAAGCGTCGTCATCGCACGCAGCGGCAGCCCGCTCGTGATCGGCGTCGGCATGGGTGAAAACTTCATTGCCTCAGATCCGGCAGCACTTGGCCAGGTGACTGACCGTTTCGTCTACCTTGAAGAAGGTGACATTGCGCAGGTCAAGCTCGACTCCTTCCAGATCTGGAACAAGGGCAAGGCCGTACAGCGTGAAGTCCAGCGCCTCAGCCCCGACATGAGCGCCGTGCAAAAAGGCCAGTATCGCCACTTCATGCTGAAGGAAATCTACGAGCAGCCCGACGTACTTCGAAACACCTTCGCCGGCCGCCTCAGCAAGACGCATCTGCTCGAGGAATCCTTCGGCGTTGCCGCGCGAGAAATCTTCGATAAAACGAAACATGTCCACATCGTTGCCTGCGGCACGAGCAGCCATGCCGGTCTGATCGCCAAGTTCTGGTTCGAAAACATCGCGCGCATTCCCTGCAGTGTAGACATCGCGAGCGAGTACCGTTATCGCACTGTACTCGTCCCCGAGAACTGCCTGTTCATCTCGATCTCGCAGAGCGGCGAAACCGCCGACACGCTGGCTGCGCTGCGTTTTGCGCGCATGGGCGGCTACATCGGTTGCCTCGCCGTCTGCAACGTCGCGAACAGCTCGCTCGTCCGCGAATCCGACATCGCCGCGCTGACCTTTGCCGGTCGCGAAATCGGCGTTGCATCGACGAAAGCGTTCACGACGCAGCTCGCCGTTCTCGCGATGCTCGCGATTGCGCTCGGCCGCCGTCACGGCCTGACGGAGCGCCAGGAAGAGTCCCTCGTGTCGGACCTGAACAAGTTGCCCGACACGATCGAGCAGACGCTCAAACTCGATCCGGAAATCACCAAGCTGTCGAACGACTTCGCCGAGAAGAAAAACGCGCTGTTCCTTGGCCGCGGCGTACAGTATCCGGTCGCGAAAGAAGGCGCTCTGAAGCTGAAGGAGATCTCGTACATCCACGCCGAAGCCTACCCGGCCGGCGAACTGAAACACGGTCCGCTCGCGCTCGTCGACAACGAGATGCCGGTTATCACCGTCGCGCCGAACGACGAGCTGCTCGAGAAACTGAAATCCAACTTGCAGGAAGTCAGTGCCCGCGGCGGCCAGCTATACGTCTTCGCCGACAAAAAGGCCGGCTTCAAGAATGACAACGGCATGAAGGTGCTGCAGGTCCCGCATTGCAGCGACTTCCTCGCGCCGATCGTTTACACGATTCCGCTGCAGCTGCTGTCGTACCACGTCGCGATCATCAAGGGCACGGACGTCGATCAGCCCCGCAACCTCGCGAAGAGCGTCACTGTCGAGTAAACGTCAGGACGCCTGGCTCACGCTTACTCTTTCTCGTCATTTGCGCGCAAAATGCATGCGTGCAAAGAGGCGGGATGCATCAGGAGAAAGGGCGTGAGATCTGGAGGCCATGCGATGGCAGCACTGATGACCAGCTGGTTCGCCGTGGCCGGGTGCGATGCGGTGCATCAACGGAACGATGCGCAGGCGGTCGCCGAGACCGATGTTGTTTATGCGTCGGAGTGGACAGCTGGGATCATCGACCTACCCCGGCGCGATGCTCCAACCGCAACGCTTGTCGCCATTCGCACAGGTACTCACGATGGCTTCGATCGTATCGT
>DASWWP010000089.1:0-46045 GCA_036405915.1 Pseudomonadales bacterium | reverse complement strand
TACAAGGAAACGCTGCTGCGTCCGTACGTATCCGTCGTGAAGAACCAGATTCGTTTCTCGATCCGCGTGCACGAAACCGACCCGGAACTCGTGCGCAGCCAGCTGCTGGAGCGCATTCGCAATGGACTCGCCGAAGAGTTCAATTTCGAACCGGAGCAAATCCGGCTCACCGGCATGCTCGTGCTGTACAACAACATGCTGCAGAGTTTGTTCGACTCGCAGATCATGACGCTAGGCCTGTCGGCGCTCATCACGGTGCTGATGTTCCTCGTGTTGTTCAGATCGCTGCGCCTCGCGGTACTCGGCACGATGCCGACCTTCCTTGCGACGCTGACGGTACTCGGCATCATGGGATGGATGCAGATTCCGCTCGACATGATGACGATCACGATCGCGGCGATCTCGGTGGGCATCGGCGTCGACAACTCGATCTATTACATGCACCGCTTCAAGGAAAGTTTCCCCGCGATCGGCAACTACCGGGCGACGATGCATTACTGTCACGGCAGCGTAGGGAAGGGCATCTACTACACCAACTTCACGATCATCGCGGGTTTCTCGGTGCTGGTGCTGTCGAACTTCGTGCCGACTATGTATTTCGGATTGTTGACTAGCCTCGCGATGGTGCTGTCGCTTGCCGGCGCGCTGACGCTGTTGCCGCAGCTTCTGATCATGTTCAAGCCGCTCGGGCCGGAACATGAGGCAAAGGCAGTCGGCTGAACCCCTTGTCCTGAACCCTGGCCTACACTCCGTACAGCTGGCGTAGCAGCCGGAACAGTTTGCGGCTCGCCAACGGCGTCGCATCAGCGTCCTGCTCTTCGCGCGCCTGCTGGACGAGGCTGCGGATCAGATCGAGGTCGGCATCCGGATAGTCGCGCCCCAGCTGCTCTATCAGCTTGCGGTTGCCCGCCAGCAGGCTCGTGCGCATTTTTTCCAGCTCCATATAGCGGCGCTTTTCGAGCGTAACGTCCTGCACGACTTCCGCGGAAATCCGCGCGACGTCCTCTTCGGGCAGGTCACGCATCTTCTTGCCGATGAACTGCATCTGGCGATGGCGCGCGCCATGCTTGTTCGGCAGCCGCTGGTATTCGCGGATGGCGTCGAGCAGCTCGTCCGGCAATGCGCACTTCTTCAGCGCCTGCGGTGCGAGTTCCGTGAGTTTCGCGCCAAGTTCCTGCAACGCGCTGGAATCGCGCTTGCGCTGGCTTTTGCTGGGTTTGTCGTAGGCGTCGCTCATCGTTCTCAATAAAACAGCGTTGCAAGACCAAGGAATGACATGAAGCCGACGACGTCCGTGATCGTCGTCAGCACGACGCCACCGGCTAATGCGGGATCGATCTTCATTTTCTTCAGTACGAGCGGCAGGAATGCGCCGGTGAGCGCGGCCACGATCAGGTTGATGATCATCGCACTTCCGAAGATGACGCCGAGCGTCATGTCGTTGAACCACCATGTCGACGCAGCGCCCGCCACTGCCGCCCAGAGTAAGCCGTTGAGCGCCGCGACGCCGAGTTCGCGATTCATCAGCCACAGCGAGTTCGACTTGCCGATCTGGCCGAGTGCCATGCTGCGGATCACGAGCGTCAGCGTCTGGTTGCCGGCCACGCCGCCCATGCTGGCGACGACGGTCATCAGCGCGGCGAGCGCGACGACCTGGTCGATCGTCGCGGAAAAGCGGTCTATGACAAGCGAGGCGAGGAAGCAGGTGACCAGGTTGATGCCTAGCCACACGGCACGCCGGCGCGTCGTCCTGAGCACTGGCGCGAAAGTATCCTCCTCGTCGCCGAGGCCGGCCATGCTCTTGATCGAGTGGTCGGATTCCTCACGGATCACGTCGACGATGTCATCGATCGTGATGCGGCCGAGCAATTTGCCATGTTCATCGACGACGGGCGCGGAGATCCAGTCCATGCGCTCGAAGCGCTGCGCGACTTCCTTCTGGTCCATCGTGACGGGGATCGCGTCGAAGTCCGTGATCATGACCTCTTCGACTGTCTTGTCGGGATCGCACACGAGCAGCTTGCGCAGCGGCAGGACGCCGACGAGCGTGTCGTCGCGCTCAACGACGAGGATGTTGTCGGTCATCTCCGGAATTTCGTCGTGGCGACGCAGGTAGCGCAAGACGACATCGAGCGTGTGGCTGCGGCGTACCGTGATCGTGTCGGTGTTCAGCAGGCCCCCGGCCGTATCCTCCGGATAGGACAGCACGGCTTCGAGGCGCTTGCGATCCTGCTCGTCCATCGCGCGCAGCACCTGGCGGATCACCTGCTCGGGCAGGTTCTGCAGGATGTCGGCGAGATCGTCCGTGTCGAGGCCTTCGGTGATGCCGACGACTTCCTCAGGGCTCAGCTTGCGGAGGATGTCCGCCTGGACGTCGTCGTTGAGGTAATTCAGTACCTCGCCTTCGTTGTCTTTCTCGACGAGCTTCCACAGTACGTCGCGCGTGCGCGCGGGCGTGGATTCGAGCAGGTGGGCGATTGCGGGCGCGGGCAGCTGGTTCAGCATGCGGCGCACCTGGACGAAGGCGCCGCTTTCGAGGGCTGCGGTCAGCGCCCCGAGGTGATCGAGGCTCAGCAGTTGTTTGTCATGGCTGGGGCTATCGATCACGAGCAGGCTCTTCGGCTGGCGGAGTGAGGTGGTGCGCGACGGCACCGGTAGGCGTTCAGTCCTCGCCGAAGCGTGCTTCGAGCAGCGCGAGGATGGCGCGCAGGGCGTCCTGTTCGTCCTCACCGTCGAGCTGCAGCTGCAATTCGCTGCCCTGTGGAGCGGCAAGCAGCATCAGCGACAGGATACTTTTTCCATCTACCGTCTTCTCGCCATTGCTGAGCTCGATGCGGCTCTGGAACGGCGCAGCGGTAGCGACGAGCTTCGCCGCGGCACGAGCATGCAGGCCGGCGCGATTCGGTACGGTGATGGTCGTGCAAATCATTGGCGGCTCAGGCGAGTTCCTTATGACGAACCTGGGCATTATAGCCGCAGGCCGCAAAGTGCTGCTTCAGTTTTTCGCAAAGATACACGGAGCGGTGGCGGCCGCCGGTGCAGCCGATTGCCACGGTAATGTAACTGCGATTGTGACTCTGGAAGCACGGTAGCCAGCGTTCGAGGAAGCCACGGATGTCGGCAAGCATCTCATTCACCTCGGGCTGTGCCTCGAGGTAATCGATGATCGGTTGTTCCGTGCCCGTGAAGGGGCGCAATTCATCGACCCAGTGCGGGTTTGGCAGGCAGCGCGCATCGAAGACCATGTCGGCGTCCACGGGGATGCCGTGCTTGAAACCGAAGGACTGGAATTGCAGCGCGAGGCCGGGCTGGTCGTTTTCGGCAATGCGGTTCTTGATGATGTCGCGAAGCTGGTGGATCGAGAGCTCGTTCGTGTTGATCGTCAAATCGGCGAGCGCGGCGATGGGCGACAGAAGGTCCTTCTCAAAACTCATCGCTTCCATCAGGCTCCGATGCTCACTCGACAGCGGATGCCTGCGGCGCGTTTCGCTGAAGCGCTTCACGAGAGTGTTGTCGTCGGCGTCGAGGAAGATGATCTGGCCGCGGATGGCGCTGGCTTCCAGGCGTCCGTAGATGTCGGGAAACTGCTGTATGTCTTCTGACAGGTTTCGCGCGTCGATGCTGACGGCAACCCTGTCGAGCTTCAGGCTGTCGGCGCTCAGCCGCGTTGCGAGTGCGTCCAGCAGGCTTGCCGGGATGTTGTCGACGCAGTAGTAGCCCAGATCTTCGAACAGATGCAGGCAGGTGGTCTTACCCGACCCGGAGCGTCCGCTGATGATGATCAGTTTCATGGGGCATCAAGAATCCTGGGTTGCCGCTGCATACAGCTCTTCATCCGTCGTCGCCGACCGCAGCCGCTTGCAGAATTCCGGCTTGCTGAAGTTCTCGGCGAGCATACGCAGCGTATCGAGATGCCCGGCAAGCGTGTTTTCGGGCACGAGCAGGAAGAACAGCAGGTCCACGGGCTTGTTGTCGATTGCATCGAAATCCACGGGCTCGGTCACCGAAACGAGGCAGCCGATCGTTTTCTGGCAGCGCGGAATGCGGCAGTGTGGTATCGCAATTCCGTCGCCTAGGCCGGTGCTGCCCAGTTGTTCGCGCGCGATCAATGCATCGTAAATCTGCGTGGCGCTGACGTCGGGCACCTTGCTGGCGATCCGTTCCGCCGTTGTTTCGATCAGGCGCTTCTTGCTCAGGCCCTGCACCTTGCAGAAGGTGAGCTCGGGGCTCAGGATGCTGTTCAGGTTCATGAAGACGTGTCCTGTTGGCCTGCGCGAGCGCAGTCAGACGAGTTGCTTGCGTTCGTTCGACGGCGCTATCGACAGCGCTTCGCGATATTTCGCGATCGTGCGGCGCGCAATGCGGATACCCTGGTCGGCCAGCACGTCGGCGATCTTGCTGTCGCTGAGCGGCTTCTTCGGGTTTTCCGCGGCCACCAGTTTCTTGATGATGGCGCGGATCGCTGTGGAGGAGCATTCGCCACCAGCGTCGGTTTCGACGTGGCTCGAAAAGAAATATTTCAATTCATAGATGCCGCGCGGCGTGTGCATGTACTTCTGCGTCGTTACGCGCGAAATCGTGGATTCGTGCATGCCCACCGCCTCGGCGATGTCATGCAGCACGAGCGGCTTCATCGCTTCGTCGCCGTAGTCGAGGAAGTTCTTCTGGTGCTCGACGATCTTGCTTGCGACTTTCAGCAGCGTTTCGTTGCGGCTCTGCAGGCTTTTGATGAACCAGCGCGCTTCCTGCAGGCTGTCGCGCAGGAAATTGTTGTCGCTTTCCTTGCCGCGGTTCGCGAGCGAGGCGTAATCGGGATTCACGCGGATGCGCGGCGCCGTTTCCGGGTTCAGCTCCACACGCCAGCGCCCGTTGTGCTTCGAGACGAACACGTCGGGAATCACGTAAGTGGTTTCCGGCGGGGTGATTTCGGAACCGGGGCGGGGATTCAGGCTCGTGACGATCGAGATCGCTTCCTTGAGCTCGGCTTCCTTGATGCGCAGCTTGCGCATGATGTGGTTGTAATCGTGGCTGGCGAGCTGCGGCAGGTAGTCGTCGATGATGCGGATCGCGGTCTGCACGCCGGGGAAGGTCTGGTCGAGGTGCTTGATCTGGATGCTGAGGCATTCCTTCAGGTCGCGGTAGCCGACGCCGACCGGATCGAACTGCTGTATGCGGTGGAGTACCGCGATGACTTCTTCTTCGTCGACGTCGAGTTCGCGAATGAGGCCCGCATGGATCGAGCTTACCGGCGTCGCGAGCATGCCATTCGGGTCGATCGCATCGATCAGCGCCGTGGCGATCAGGCGATCACCGTCGGACATCGGTGTCAGGTTCAGCTGCCACGTCAGGTGGTCCTGCAGCGTGGTGCCTGCGCTGTTGCGCGACTCGAAGTCGCCATCGTAGTCGTCGTGGTCGTTGTTGCTCGACGTGCTCGTCTGGTTGTTCGTATAGACATCGTCCCACGAGCTGTCGACGGACATTTCTTCGGGAATGTCGTTGTCGTTCCAGTTGTCTTCCGCGTTGAAGTCCGTGGCTTCCTGGTAGTCCTCGTCATGCGACGCGCGCTCGCCATCGACATCGCCGTCCAGCGTGACGCTCGCATCGGTCTTGTTTTCCCCGGAGACGGAGGTTTCGCCAGCCTCGAAATCTTCCTCGATCTCGAGCATCGGATTTGATTCGAGCGCTTCCTGGATTTCCTGCTGGAGGTCCAGCGTGGACAGTTGCAACAGCCGAATTGCCTGCTGCAATTGCGGCGTCATCGTCAGTTGCTGACCGAGCTTGAGCTGTAGCGATAATTTCATGGCACGTCTTTAACTGCGCTTGACTGCGGTGACTACGTTGTACGCTTTGCTACCCGTTCCTTGAATCTTGGCTGCTGATCCTGCGGCGACTGGCGTGAATGAAGCGCATGTCCCGGTACTTCGCTACCGGCCACGGACCGGAAGAGTGCTGGCATGGTAGCAAAAAGCATGCCGCGCGGACAAACCGGGTACAACCCCCGTTCTTACATCCGGAATTGCTCACCGAGATAGACCTGGCGTACCTGCGGATCCTGCAGGATTGCTGCCGGGGTACCCTCAGCGAGGACGGAGCCCTCATTGACGATGTAGGCGCGTTCGCAAATATCCAGCGTTTCCCGAACGTTATGGTCGGTGATCAGAATGCCGATGCCGCGCGTGCTGAGTTTTTTGACAAGGCCCTTGATGTCGCTGACCGAAATCGGATCGACACCGGCGAAGGGCTCGTCCAGCAGCATGAAGGCCGGCTCGGTAGCCAGTGCGCGCGCAATCTCGACGCGACGCCGCTCGCCGCCCGACAGGCTCATGCCTGCCGTATTCCGGATATGTTCCAGGTGGAACTCTCCGAGCAGTGCGTCGAGTCTTGCCTGCCGCGCAGCCGCATCGAGTTCGGGGCGCATTTCGAGGATTGCCATTATGTTGTCGGAGACCGATAGCTTGCGGAACACGGAGGCTTCCTGCGGCAGGTAGCCGATGCCCTTCCGCGCGCGTTCGTGCATCGGCGCGCGCGAGATGTCGACGTCATCGAGGAGCACCTGTCCCGCATCGGCCTTCACCAGGCCGATGATCATATAAAAGGATGTCGTCTTGCCGGCGCCATTCGGCCCGAGCAGCCCGACGATCTCGCCGCTGCTCACGGTGAGGGAGGTGTCCCGGACGACCTGGCGGCCCTTGTAGCTTTTAGCCAGGTGGCGGGCGGAGAGGGTGCGCATACGGCGATGACTCAGTTGGCGGCGTTGGGCGGAATGCGCATCTGGCCCCTTTCTCCGCTGCTGCTCGCACTCGCGCGGCGCGTATCGAGGTTGTATTCGATGTGCTGATGCGTGAGCACGGTGCCAGCCTGCGAAAATTCGGCATCACCATCGGCCGTCACGAGTCGCGTCACGTTGTCGAACACGAGCGTACCCCCGCTTGCATGCGCGAGCTGCTGGTCGGCGGCCGGCTGTTGCTGGAAGGTCGCGGGGGTGCCGGTAGCCGTGACTTTTTGCAGGCCAGCCTCGGCGCCGGGCGCGCGTTCGAGGCGGATTTCGTTGCCGCAGATTTTCAGCGTGCCCTGCGTGATGCACGCCGGTTCCGATTCGCTGCCGGTATACACGATGAGTCCTTCGTCGAGAAAAAGCTCCGCCGCCTCCGAATCCACCTCGATTTCCTGCTGCGCATCTTCCGGCAACGCGGTGGCCCCGCGTGGCACCAGCGCTGCGACCAGTAACAGTGTCGGAACAAGCTCAGGGACGCGTCGCAGGTTCATGGGTGCCAGTGCCATCATTCAGGTGAAGGTAGTTTTCAGCGAGGCGCGCCTGCATGCCAGTGCCGTTGAGGCGCGAGCCGCGCATGCGTAATTCTACCGGTACATCGTTGAAGGCTTCTTCACTACCGACGTACACGGTCAACGTGCTCGTGCTGATCTCGATGAAATCGTCATTCGCAAGCGGCTTGCGCAGCGCCACGTTGCCGTCCAGCTCGAGACGGTCCTCGTCGCGCTGCGTGTCAGGAACCAGTGTGCCAGTCATCGCGCTGACCTGCCATGCATCGCCGTCGAACGACTCGAAGGCGGGCGCCACGAGTTCGGCGCGGTCGCCGTCCGGGAAATGCGTCACGCGCTGCGCGACAAGCCGGGATGCGGCGCTGCCGTCGGCAGTGAAACGCGTCGCCTGCATGTCCTGGACATAGTAATCGTAGGCCTCATCGAGCGGCGAACTGCGCGTCGCCTGTCCCTCGGCATCGCCTTCCAGACCTGCGATGAAGAAGGTCGCAGCCGATGCGGCAAGCAGCACGAACACGAGCGCGAAGACGAATTTCACGCTACACCACGTTCGCGCGCAGCAGGTCGTGCATCGTGACGACACCGGCGAGCTGCTTGTCCTCGTCGACTACGACGAGGCTGTAGATCGCATTGTCCTGCATCAGCCGCGCGGCCTCCGAGGCGAGCGCATTGGCCGTGATCGTCTTGTAACTCTTCGTCATCGCGCTCGCGACGCGCGTCGCGTGGATGTCGATGCCCTTGTCCAGCACGCGGCGCAGGTCGCCGTCGGTGAATACGCCGCAGATGTTTCCGTTCGCGTCGCGCACCGTCGTCATGCCTAGTTTCTTCGCCGTGATCTCCAGCAGGCAGGCGCTGATCGTCGTGTCGTCGCGTACGACGGGAATCGTGGCGCCGCCGTGCATGACGTTCGCCACCTTCAGCAGGAGTTTGCGGCCGAGGTTGCCGCCGGGATGCGAGAATGCGAAGTCCTCCGCCGTAAAGCCGCGCTCTTCCAGCAGCGCCATCGCCAGCGCATCGCCCATCACGAGCGCGGCAGTGGTGCTCGTCGTCGGCGCAAGGCCCAGCGGACAGGCTTCTTTTGCGACGCTTGCGTCGAGGTTCACGTCCGCCGTGCGGGCCAGTTCGGATTGCGGGTTGCCCGTCAGCGCGATCAGCGCGACTCCCTTGCGCTTGAGGATGGGCAGCAGTGCGAGCAGTTCGGGCGTCGTGCCGGAATTCGACAGCGCCAGCACGACGTCGTCGCGCGTGACCATGCCGATGTCGCCATGGCTCGCTTCCGCCGGATGCACGAAGTAAGACGGCGTGCCGGTACTCGCGAGCGTTGCGGCGATCTTGGTGCCGATGTGCCCGGATTTGCCCATGCCCATGACGATCACGCGGCCCGTGCTGTCAAGGATCAGCCGGCAGGCCTTGACGAAGTTCGCATCGATGCGCTGTTGCAGCGCCGCGATCGACTCGCACTGCAGGGCCAGCGTCGTCAGCGCGGTCTGGATCAGGGTGTCGGTGCTCATGAATTGGGCCTGGAAAATGGCACGGCAGTGTATTGCAAATGGATTTCAATGAAAACGCCGCAATGTGGCCATGATTTCGCCTAAATCATTGAAAAAGAAGTGCGAGTCGGCGCACGTGCCGCTTTGGGTCACGGCGCATGTTCGGGTAAAATCGCGGCCCGCATTGTTCCGGATCGTTTCCGGAACGCACCCATGACCAGGAGTATTCACATGACGCGTGTCGTTCGCTGCCTTGTTGCCGTGGTGATGCTGGCTGTAGTGATGCCAGAAAGCGTGCTGGTCACTGGCGCGTTGATCGGAAGCGCCGCCATTCCACAGGCGCGCGCCGCTGAACCTGCGATGACGGCCGAGGCTGCCGTTGACGGTTACATCCGCGACCTGCTCGCGAAGATGGAAGACATCAAGCCGCTGTATGACAGCGATCGCGCTGCTTATTTCACGGCCTTCGAAGCAGCGCTGTCGGAGTTCGTCGATTTCACGGAAGTTGCGCGCGGCGTGATGGCGAAATACGGCACGGGACCCAACGGCGCGACGCCCGAGCAGTTGCAGCGATTCGCCGACGTGTTCCGGGCGTCGCTCGTCGATTTCTACGGCAGCGCGCTGGCGAGCTATAGCGGCGCGACGTTCGAAATCGTTCCACTGGATACGCCGCCGAGCGATCCGGAAAGCGCTACGAACGTGCGCATGAACATCCTTGGCGATGACGGCAGCCAGTTCGAAGTGGAATACACGATGTTCCTGAATATGGACGGCATGTGGAAGCTGAAGAACCTGTATGTCGAAGGCGTGAACCTGCGTCGCCAGTTCTACGCGCAATTCGACAGCATGATGATGAGCAACAATTACGATATCGACAAAGTGATCGACGACTGGAGCGTGAATCAGTGAGCATGGGCAACGACGAAATCGCAGGTCTGCTCAGGCAGGCGCTGCCCGACGCAATCATCGACGTGCAGGGCGACGGCTATAAATACCAGGTCAATGTCGTCACGAGCGGCTTCGCCGGGCTCAGCCGCGTGAAGCGCCAGCAGGCGATCTACAAGGTGCTGAATACGCACATCCAGAGCGGCGCGATCCACGCGGTCAACATGCTGCTGCAAACCCCCGAAGAAGCAGCCGCAACCCTGCAGGGCGAAGGCTAAGGAGCACGCGTGGACAAGTTGATCATCCAGGGCGGCCAGCAGCTCAATGGCGAGATTCGCATTGCCGGCGCAAAGAACTCGGCGCTGCCTATCATGGCGGCTGCGCTGCTTACACCCGACGTCGTCACTATCGGCAACCTGCCTCATCTGTACGACATCACGACGATGGTCGAGCTGCTCGGCTGCATGGGCGTGGAATCAGTCGTCGGCGAAAAGCTGAAACTCGAAATCAACAGCAGCACGATCAAACTGTTCACGGCACCGTATGAACTCGTCAAGACGATGCGTGCGTCGATTCTCGTGCTCGGACCGATGCTGTCGCATTACGGCGAAGCGGAAGTGGCACTGCCCGGTGGTTGTGCAATCGGCAGCAGGCCGGTGAACCTCCACCTCGCGGCGTTGAAGAAAATGGGCGCGAAGATCACCGTGGAGAACGGATACATCAAGGCGCGCATGACCGGCAAGCGCCTCAAGGGTGCGCACATCCTGATGGACATCGTGACGGTGACCGGCACCGAGAACGTCATGATGGCGGCAGCCCTCGCCGACGGTACGACGATCATCGAGAATGCCGCGCGCGAACCTGAAGTCGTCGACCTCGCGTACTGCCTGCGCGCAATGGGAGCGGACATCAGCGGCGAAGGCACGGCCACGATCACGATCAACGGTGTCGAGAAGCTGCATGGCTGCGAGTACATGGTGATGCCCGACCGCATCGAAACCGGTACCTATCTGATCGCCGCCGCTGCCACGCGCGGCCGCATCAAGGTGAAAGATACGCGCCCCAACATTCTCGAAGCCGTGCTCAGCAAGCTCGAGGAAACCGGCGCGCAGATCGAACTCGGCGACACGTGGATCAGCCTCGACATGCACGGGCAGCGACCGAAAGCCGTGTCGCTGACGACCGCCCCATATCCGGCGTTTCCAACCGACATGCAGGCACAATTCACGGCGCTCAACGCGATCGCCGACGGTTCCGGATCGATTACCGAGACCGTATTCGAGAACCGCTTCATGCACGTGCATGAGATGAACCGCATGGGCGCCGACCTGAAGGTCGAGGGCAACACGGTGATTTTCCGCGGCGTGCCGAGCCTGAAGGGCGCGCCCGTGATGGCGACGGACCTGCGCGCATCGGCGAGCCTCATCATTGCGGGGCTCGTGTCGGAGCATGAGACCATCGTCGACCGCATTTACCACATCGATCGCGGCTACGAGTGCATCGAAGAAAAACTGCAACTGCTCGGCGCGAAGATTCGCCGACTGCCTTCCTGATCTGACGCCTGACCTGAAAGAGCCGCCATGCCCGCACAGAAACTGGTGATTGCGCTGACGAAAGGGCGCATTCTCGATGAAGTATTACCGTTGCTTGAGCAGGCGGGGATCGTGCCTGCGGAAAACATCAACGCGAGCCGCAAGCTAATTTTTGATAGCAACCTGCCGAACGTGCGGCTTCTGGTCATTCGTGGCTCGGACGTGCCGACGTACGTCGAACTCGGCAGCGCCGACATCGGCATCGCCGGCAAGGACATGATCCTCGAGTCCGGCTCCCGCGGTTACTACGAGCCGCTGGACCTGCAGATCGCGCGCTGCCGCATGATGACGGCGGCACCAGTCGGCGCAAAGCTGGATTCGCCGCGTCTGCGCGTCGCCAGCAAGTTTGTCAACATCGCGAAACAGTATTTTTCGGAGCAGGGGCGCCAGGTCGACATCATCAAGCTTGGCGGTGCGCTCGAACTCGCACCGCTGATGGGTCTTGCCGACTGCATCGTCGACATCGTCGACACGGGCAACACGCTGCGCGCGCACGACCTCGAGCCACGTGACCTGATCGCGGAGGTCAGTACGCGCGTGATCGTCAATCGCGCGTCGATGAAGATCAAGCACGACATGGTGCAGCAGCTGCTGCAACGCCTGCAGCAGGCCGTCGCGTCGCAGGCCGCGAAGAAAGCGCCGAAGGTGCCGGCATGAGCCTCTCGATCAAACGCCTCGACGCCTCGGCTGCCGGCTTCGGGCAGCAGTTGCGTGCGGCGCTCGCCTGGGAAAGCATTTCCGACAATGGCGTAGCCACGCGCGTGCAGGAAATCCTCGACGACGTGAAGCAGCGCGGCGATGCCGCCGTGTTGCACTGGACCAATACCTTCGATCGGCTCGGCGCGCCGAATATCGAGGCGCTTGCGATTCCGCGCGATCGCCTTAAGCAGTCGCTCGACAACTTGCCTTCGGACCAGGCGCAGGCACTGCGCACGGCGGCGGAACGCATCCGCCGGTACCACGAAAAGCAGAAGCAGGAATCGTGGCAGTACACCGATGCCGATGGTTCGGTTTACGGCCAGCAGATTACGCCGCTCGACCGCGTCGGCATGTACGTGCCAGGCGGCAAGGCGACGTACCCGTCGACCGTATTGATGGACGCAATCCCCGCGCGCGTCGCAGGCGTGCGCGAAATCATTGCCACGCTGCCGACGCCCGGTGGCCACGTGAACGAGCTCGTGCTGGCGGCACTCGCCCTGGCCGAAGTGGACCAGGTATTCACCGTCGGCGGCGCGCAGGCGATCGCTGCGCTCGCGTACGGGACCGCCAGCATTCCGCAGGTCGACAAGATCGTGGGCCCCGGCAACATTTACGTCGCCACGGCGAAGCGCGCGGTGTTTGGCACCGTGGGCATCGACATGGTTGCGGGCCCATCGGAAATCCTCGTGATCTGCGATGGCCTTACGGATCCCGACTGGATCGCGATGGACCTGTTCTCCCAGGCCGAACACGACGAAGACGCACAGTCGATCCTCGTGTGCCCCGACCGCGCGTATATCGATCGTGTCGTTGCCAGCATCGGGCGGCTGCTGCCGCAGATGGAACGCCGCGACATCATTGCCGCATCGCTGCAGCGCCGCGGCGTGCTCGTCGACGTGAAGGACCTCGCGCATGCCGCGGAAGTCTGTAACCTGGTGGCGCCCGAGCACGTCGAACTGTCCGTTGCCGACCCGCAGCAGTTGCTGCCGCTGATTCGCCATGCCGGCGCGATCTTCATGGGGCGCCACACCTCCGAAGCGCTCGGCGACTACTGCGCGGGCCCGAGCCACGTATTGCCGACGTCCGGCACCGCACGCTTTTCGTCCGCGCTCGGCGTGTACGATTTCCAGAAGCGCTCGTCGATCATCCACGCGTCGCCCGCGGCGGCGAAAGCGCTGGCACAAACCACGTCGGTGATCGCAAGGGCTGAAGGTTTGACGGCGCACGCGCAGGCCGCGGAGTTGCGCGATCCCGATTGGCGGAAGAGCTGATTCAGTTCGGCAACGACAGGCGAGGCGTTGGATCCGCTTCCAGCGGCACCTCGTAAATCTGTGGTTCTCCCACGCCGAGGATGGCCGGCAGCTCGATGAAGCGGCCATCGCGATAGATCTCGAGCACGATGCGCGTGCCGGGATCCAGGTCGGAAATCGCCGACATTGCCGCATGGGCTTCGGCTTCGTCGCGTGGATTGCGAATATTCAGCCGCTGTCCGCCGATGCCGGCAATGATGTCTCCGGGCCGGATGCCAGCCTGCTCGGCCGGGCTGTTGGCGCCGACTTCATTGACGAGAAAGCCCTGCACGTCCTGCGCCGAGGCCGGCCTGATCTGGTCGAGCGTCAGCAGCGACGCGCTGACGCCGAGGTAACCGCTCGGGCCTGAGGCGAGGTAGTTTTCCAGCAATCCGATCGCCTTCTCGGCAGGTATCGAGAAACTGATGCCCTCAGATCCGCCTGACTGCGACACGATTGTCGAATTGATGCCGATCAGCTCGCCGTCGGTATTGATCAGCGCACCGCCGGAATTGCCGGGATTGATCGCAGCATCGGTCTGGATGATGTAGCCGCCATCGAGTCCGCGAAACGCGCTGATGATGCCCTGCGTGACGGACTGCCCGATGTTGCGCGGGTTGCCGATCGCAAGCACGACGTCGCCGACACGCAGTGTCCCCGGGTCGGCGAGTGTCAGCGACGGAAGTTCATGGCCAGCATCCACTTTCAGCAGCGCGAGATCGTTGGCTTCGTCGAGCGAGACGATGCGCGCTTCGAGGTTGCTGCCGTTCTCCAGCGTCACGATCCACTCGCGCGACCAGAAGGCGCGTTGCGAGGCATCGGAAAACACGACGTGGTAACTCGTGATGATGTACCCGTCAGGCCTGACGATGACGCCTGAGCCGAGGCGGGCATCGTCGTCTTCGACGCTCTGGAACACGTCGTTTTCAAGCCGTTGCATGATGCGTTCGGCGTCCTCCTTGAAGTTGATGCTGACGACGGCCGGTGCCGATTTGCGGATCGCATCGTTGAACGACAGTGCGTTCAGGCTCGTTGGTTCGCGTCCGGCTGCAGGCTGCGGAAAATAGGCAGCCAGCCCCGGCATCACGTCGACGAGCCGCGGCGCCTGCAGCAGCGTGAAGGCGAACACGAGACCGGCCAGCGCGGGCCAGAATATGAAAGCGAGTAGTTTTTTCATGGGGTGCGCGAGTATACCGCAGTCCCGCTTCAGCTTCGGGGGCAGACTTTCCCGTTTGTACGCGCCCTCTCTTCCCGGATAATGACGCCGTTGCGATACAGCGGATGGAACATGGCAGGGTCAGGTAAAGAGTCACGCACGGTATATTCCACGTCCCAGGGCCGCCTGTGCCCGGATTGCGGTAAGGCCGAGGCCGCCTGCGTGTGCCGTGAGCGGCAGAAGCAGCACGTGAAGGGCGATGGCGTCGTGCGCGTCAGCCGTGAAACGAAGGGCCGGGGCGGCAAGGGCGTGACGTTGGTGACCGGCCTCCCGCTCGCGGAAGATGCGCTGAAGGAGCTGGCCAGCAAGCTAAAGCAGACCTGCGGCACCGGCGGCACCGTGAAAGACGGCGTCATCGAAATCCAGGGCGACCAGCGCGAGAAACTCTGCGCGTACCTCCTCAAAGCCGGGTACAAGGCAAAACTGGCCGGCGGATGAGCCGGCACGGAGACTGAAGATGAGCAACAAAACCGAAATCGAAGCTGCAGCGTTCCGCCGCCTGCTCGAACACCTCGACGAGCGCAAGGACGTGCAGAACATCGACCTGATGAACCTCGCCGGTTTCTGCCGCAACTGCCTAGCAAAATGGTATGCCGCGGCGGCGGCCGAGCGCGGCGAGACAATCGGCTACGAAGAGGCCCGGACCCGTGTCTATGGGATGCCGTACGCGGAGTGGAAGGCGCTGTACCAGAAGGAAGCCGGCAGCGCGCAACAGCAGGCCTTTGAACAGAACAGGCCGAAAGACCCGCATTGAACGTGCGGCATCGATCAGCAGGGGGTGGCAGTCGCGGCAAATGCCGTTGTAACGTCCTGATCTTTCTGTGATATTGGCGGCCGGTCCGCAACAACCTCCTTTTACGACCGACTTCGGCATTTCGGGCGGAACCATGGACAAGAAATTTAATCTCGAACGGCGCGGCCTGCTGCCCGGATTTGCAGACGGCCGCTACGAGGCGGCGCCGACGTACGACCCAGGCGAATTCGCGCGCACGCAGCTCGAGGATCCGCTGCGCCGGGACAACCGCGTGAACATCAAGGTTTCCGGCCAGGACATGGCGGAATTGCATCGCATGGCATTAGCCGAAGGCTTGCCGCTGCAGTCGCTGCTTGCCCAGGTCGTTCACCAGTACGCGAGTGGCCAGCTGCAGCGGATCGAATCCGCGCCGGCATACCCGGCAGACGACACCGACGCACGCCCGGGCCTGCTCGACCCCTGACGCCGCGCCGGTCATTCCTGCTTCAACGGCACCAGCCTGGCCTGCCGTACATCGATCGTCTCCCATACCTTGCCGGATACATACGGATCGGTGCGCAACTGCGCGTCGAGATCGGCGCGCGTCGGGAAGTCGAGATGCAGCGTAGAGCCGACCATCTTTCCGGCGTCGTCGAGTATCGCGCCTCCGCTGACGAAGCGACCTTCGGTGATCAGCTTGCGCACGCCGGCGAGGTGCTGTTCGCGATGGGCCATGCGGCGGTTCAGTGCATCGGCGTCCGTGTAGTCGAATGCGGTAACGACGAACTGCATGCGTCACACCTCGCTGATGAACTTCGTGATCATGCAGACGTCCATGCCCTCGATGCCTTCCTCGCTGCCGTGCCCGCTTTCCTTGATACCGCCGAACGGCGATTCCGGCACTGAAATCTGGAAGCTGTTGATGCCGATCATGCCGGCTTCGAGCTGCTCGCCGATCAGTCTCACGCGCTTTGCCGAGTCCGTGAACGCGAATGCTGCAAGACCGTACGGCAGGCTATTCGCCTTTTCCATCACTTCCTCGTACGTGCTGAACGGATTGATCAGCGCGACCGGGCCGAAGGGTTCTTCGCTCATGATGCGTGCGCTGTCGGGCACATCGGACAGCACCGTCGGTTTGTAGAAGGTACCGGGGCCGGGGATGGCTTCGCCGCCGGTTTGCAGTTTCGCGCCATGCTTGATCGCATCCTTCACGAGCGCATCGACGGCATCGCGGCGGCGCGCGTGGATCAGCGGGCCCATTGCGTTGCTTTCGTCGAGCGGATTGCCGATCTTCGCCTTGTTGACGCGATCCGTGAATCCATCGACGAACTGCCGGTAGATCGATTCGTGGACGTAATAGCGCGTCGGTGACACGCACACCTGGCCGCCGTTACGCAGCTTGGCCGTCACGCAGAGGTCGAGCGTCTTCTCGAGATCGCAGTCTTCGAACACGAGCACGGGCGCGTGGCCGCCGAGTTCCATCGTCGTGCGCACCATGTTCTCCGCGCAGATCTTCGTCAGTTCCTTGCCCACTGGCACGGAACCGGTGAAGGTCAGCGCGCGGACAACGCCGGAGCGCAGGATGTACGGGCATACCTCCGACGGTACGCCGAACACGACGTTGACGGCACCGTCCGGTACGCCGGCTTCCTGCAGCGCTTTGGCCATCAGTAGCGCGGAAGCAGGCGTGTCTTCCGCCGCCTTCAGGATGCACGAGCAGCCGGCGCCGAGCGCCGCGCCGAGTTTGCGCGCGGGATTTCCCTGCGGAAAGTTCCACGGCGTGAAGGCTGCGACCGGACCGATCGGCTGCTTCAGCACGAGCATGCGCGAACCACTCTGGCGCTGCGGCAGCACGCGGCCGTAGGCACGGCGGCCTTCCTCGGCATACCACTCAAGTACTTCGGTGGCCATGTGTAACTCAATGCGCGACTGCGCGATTGCCTTGCCGGATTCCAGCGTCGCGACTTTCGTCACCTGGTCGCCACGCTCCTTGAGGATCTCGGCAGCCTTGCGCAGGATTTCACCGCGCTTCTCGGGCAGCATGCTGCTCCAGGCCTTGAAGCCTTTCTGCGAGGCAGCGAGTGCGCGGTCGAGGTCTTCCTTCGTTGCATGCGGAAGTTCGCCGAGCACTTCGCCCGTGGCCGGGTTTAGCACCGGTTCGCTGTTGCGCGAGCCCTTCGAGATCCATTCGCCGTCGATGAAAAGTTGCAGTTCTGGATAGAGTTTTTCGCTCACGGGAACGCTCCTGGCTACGCGATGAAGGTAGGCTGCGTATGATCCAGTAAAGGCCCGCGCCAATCCAGCCCGCAGGTTGAGACGGCGGAAAAATCCTGCTTTACTGCCGGCCTCCGTCAAATCGAGGTCCAGCCATGTCAACGCCGATTTCCTTCAGCAACAAATACAAACGCATCGCCACCGAGGAAGCCTTCGCGCCGAAGGAATTGATCGACATGTACCGCAAGCTCTACGAGAGCCGTACGTTCGACGATCCCGGCTTCGACAGCCTGTGGGGCTTCTACTCATCGTCGCCGGCGCCGCGTCCGGCCTTCATCCGCGAGAAGCTCGCCGACCTCGACGCGCTGCGCATCGCCGACATGGATGCCACGGGCATCGACCATCAGATCGTCGCGTTGACCTCGCCGGGCGTGCAGGTATTCGACCGCGACACGGCTGTCACGCTCGCGCGTGACTGCAACGACATTCTCGCCTCCGCCGTGCGCAAGCACCCGACGCGGTTCACCGGCATGGTGGCGATCGCGCCGCAGGCACCTGAACTCGCCGCGCAGGAATTGCAGCGCTGCAAGGCCTTTGGCTTCCGCGGCATCATCATCAACTCGCACACGCAGGGCGAGTATCTGTCCGACACGAAGTTCTGGCCGATCCTCGAAGCCGCCGAAGCGCTCGACCTGCCGATCTACCTGCATCCGAACACGCCGCCGAAGAACATGATCGGGCCGATGGTCGACGCGGGCCTCGACGGCGCGATCTTCGGCTTTGGCGTCGAAACCGGTTTCCACATGCTGCGCATCATCACGGCCGGCGTGTTCGACCGCTTCCCGAAACTGCAGTTCATCATCGGCCACATGGGCGAGGCGCTGCCGTACTGGCTGTATCGCCTCGAGTACATGCATAACGCCGGCGTGAAAGCCGCGCGCTACGAGAGCATGAAACCGCTGAAGCGCAAGATCGGCGACTACCTGCGCGAAAACGTGTACATCACGAATAGCGGCGTCGCGTGGGAGCCTGCCATCAAGTTCGCGCAGAGCATCTGCGGAGAAGATCGTGTCATGTATGCGATGGATTACCCGTACCAGTATTCGCCGCAGGAAGTGATCGATCTCGACAACATGGACATGTCGGACGCATCGAAGAAAAAGTTCTACCAGGATGTCGCGGAAAAAGTCTTCAAGCTCTGATGTCAGCGTGATTGTGTAACCAAGAGTTGCGAGGCTGGATACTGATAGTTAATTTTGAATGAACCAGCATTTATTCCATCGAAATTCGCTGATGGGTGGCTGGTTTGGCAAGAAATGTACGAGAGGAGTTCGCGGAGCGTTTCAAGCTGGCGCTCGATGAAGCCGGCTTCGACGATTACAGGGAACTCGGCGCGATGTTCGGCGTAACCGCCCAGGCAGTGCGCAAGTGGCGCGACGGCGACGCGATTCCTACGTCGGAACACGCGCCAATCGTCGCCGAGAAACTTGGCGTGCGGCGCGCGTGGCTGCTGGACGGCGAATTGCCGATGCGGCCTCGCGTCGTCAACGTCGGCGAGAAGGGCACGAGCTACGCTGCGGACGAACTCAGCATCTCGAAGGACGAGTTCAGGTTCCTGAGCGACTATCGCAGCCTGCCGCACGCGATGCGTGTCGCGCTGGACCAGCTGATCGACGCGATGAAGCGCGAACTGAAGCGCAACAAGTAAGTGCGTGCCGGGAAAATCCGAAACGGCAGAAAAGAAAACTGTGAAAAAAAAGCTTAAAACAGAAAGGGGCCATTTGGCCCCTTTTTGTTTTCCATGATCCGCTGATCAGAACGGATATTTGTTCTGCCCGCTCTGGATCGTGATCCACTTCAGTTCGGTCAGTTCATCGATCGAATAGTGACCGCCTTCACGACCGGTACCACTGTTCTTCACGCCGCCGAACGGGATCACCGGCTCGTCGCGCACGCTCGGGCCGTTGATGTGCACCGCGCCCGCTTCGAGGCCTTCCGACAGGTCCAGCGCTTTCTGCAGGTCGTTCGTGAGCACTGCCGACGACAGGCCGTACTCGGAGTCGTTCGCGAGTTCGAGTGCATGCATGTGGTCCTTCGCCTTGATGACGGAGGCAACCGGGCCGAAGCACTCGGTCTTGAAGATGCTCATCGACTGCGTGACGTCGGCGAGTACGGTCGGCTCGAACACGTTGTCCTTGAAGTTGCCGCCACACAGGATCTTCGCGCCGTCCTTCACCGCCTTGTCGAGCTGGTCCTTGATGAATGGCGCCTGCGTCGTGCGGATCAGCGGACCGACGACGAGGCCGGGTTCACGCGGGTTGCTGCCGTGTTTGACGTTGCAGACCTTCGCGGCGAAGCGCTTGCAGAACTCGTCGTAAATGCCTTCCTCGACGATCACGCGCGAACCTGTCATGCAGATCTGGCCCTGGTGCATGAAGTTGCTGAACGTGGCGGTGTTCACTGCATAGTCGATGTCGGCATCGTTCAGCACGATGATGGGGTTTTTGCCGCCCATCTCGAGCGCGAAACGCTTGCCGTGCGCGGCGCAGGTGGCACCGATCTGGCGGCCGACTTTCGACGAGCCGGTGAAGGTGACGAATTTCACGCGCTTGTCGGTGACGAGGCTGTCGCCGATGTCGGCGCCCAGGGCAGGGATCACGTTCAGCACGCCGGGCGGGAAGCCAGCTTCGCGGAATAGCTCGCCGATCTTGAGGCCGATGACGGGAGTCATTTCGGAGGGCTTCAGTACGACCGTGTTGCCGGCCGCGAGCGCGAAGCCGATCTTGCGGATGCACAGCAGCAGCGGGAAGTTGAACGGGGCGATCGCCACGACGACGCCGAGCGGGCGACGAATGCAGTACGAGCGTTTGACGCCGGGATAGTCCGACAGGAAGGTTTCGCCGAACACGCGGCGGCACTCGCCGGCCATCGAGCGCACGAAGGCGGGCGTGTGGTGCGTTTCATAGCCTGCTTTCAGCAACGTGGAGCCGGCTTCGTCGATCAGCACGTCGGCGAGTTCCTTCGAACGCGCTTCCATCACGTCGGCGACCTTCAGCAACAGCCTTTCGCGGGCGCCGGGGCCGAGGTCCTTCCAGCTCTGGAAGGCTTTCTGCGACGAGGCGAGGGCTTTTTCTACGTCGGCCTTGCTCGCGTTCTGGATGCGCGCGTAGGGCGTATTCGTGGCCGGGTTCATGTCGTCCGTGTAGACCCCAGTGGACGAAGGTACATATTCGTTGTCGATGAACAGTTGGTACTCTTGCATGGGATTACTCCAGTGGCTTATCGGCTGTATCTAATTGTTGTTATGAGCGGTTTCAGGAACGGATTCCCGGCGTGCTCCGGGGAGTGCGGGGCCCCGTAAAGTAATGGATAGGGTGGGCAAGATCAATCGCCCGGGCTGCGCGCACTGCCGCTGCGGACAAGAGCCCGCGCGGCGCGAAAAGCCCTTGAAAAACTATGCGAAGCGCCACGCGGGAAGTTGCTGCACGGCCTTGGCCGCCCACAGGTTCGCCGTGTCGACGATGCTGCCGGCATGCAGTTCCAGCGCCGCGCGCAGGCGCTGCTGGTAGTCGCTCGTGCCGGCCGCCGCGGCGTGCAGCGCATGGCCATTCCACGCATGCACGAGGCAGCCGCTCAACTGCAGCAGCGCGTAGGCGCCGTCGTCAGCCGAATTACCGAGGTCGCGCAGGATCGCGACGGTCTGGCGCAGCAGCGACGTGATTGCGGCAACCGGCGCGGAGTAGGGCGTCTGCGTGGCGGCAGTCTCCTGCGCGACCAGTTCGAGTAGCGTGTCGAGCGTCGCGGCCTTGTCGGCAAGGACCTTGCGCTTCAGGAAATCGAGCGCCTGAATACCGCTGGTACCTTCATAGATCGCGGCAACGCGAATGTCGCGCGCGAGTCGCTCGAGCGGATAGTCGTTCGTGTAGCCGTACCCACCGAGCACCTGGATGCCCTGGCTCGCAACATTGAAGGCAGTTTCGGCATTCAGTGTCTTTGCGATAGGCAGCAGCAGTTCGCCGAGTGCCTGCCATTTGCTCGCTTCGATGCCATCGAGCGCGGTGCCGAGATCGAGGAAGCACGCGGTCCTGAGTGCAAGCGCACGCAGCAGTTCACTGTGCGCGGTCATCTCCAGCAGCATGCGGCGCACGTCGGCATGTTCCGAGATCGGCACAGCCTTGTGCAGCGGATGTCCGCCCTGCGGACGTTCGCGCGCATACGCAATAGCATGCAAGGTAGCGACGTTGGCCACCGCTGCACCCTGCACGGCGACCGCAAGCCGCATGCCGTTCATCATGACGAACAGCGCCTGCAGTCCACGACCGGCTTCGCCGACGAGCCAGCCGCGCGCATCCTTCAGATCGAGCACGCAGGTGGGCGAGGCGTGCAGTCCCATCTTGTGTTCGAGGCGCAGCACGCTCACACCGTTCGATGCGCCCGACTCGGTGCGCTTCGGCACGGCAAACAGACCGAGCCCGCGCGTGCCAGCCTCGCCGTTTGGAACGCGCGCGAGGACCAGATGCAGGATCTGGTCGGTGGCGTCGTGGTCGCCGTAAGAAATCCAGAGCTTCGAGCCATTCAGGCTCCACTGGCCATCCGGTTGTGGCGTTGCCGCGGTCAGGATGCGGCCGACATCGGAGCCGGCCTGAGCTTCGCTTATGACGATCGTGCTGGCGATACTGCCGTCGATGAGTCCGGGTACCCAGCGTGCTGCAAGTTCGGGCGCCGCATTTTTCAGCAGTGCAAGAGCGGCGCAGCGCAGGTTGATGCCGAGCATGCCGAAGGCAAGGTTTGCGCCGTCGCATAGCTCCTGTACTGCGCTCTGCACGGAAAGCGGGAATCCGAGCCCGTCGTTCTCAAGCGGCAATGCGAGCGACGGGAAACCCAGCTCGCACCATGCCCGGTAGGCTGCGGCGGTGCCGGGCGGCAGCTTCACGCCAGAGGCATCGAGCGTGCAGCCGCTGACGTCCGCGCTCGCGGCGAGTGGGGCCAGCGTTTCGCCTGCAAAGCCCGCGGCCTGCTCGATGATCATGCGCGTGCTGTCCGCATCGGCATGCGCGAAGCGCTCCAGTTGCTGGAGGCGAGGTAAGTGCGCGATGTGTTCGAGGTGGAAATGCAGGGCTTCGGCCTGCGCGTCGGTGAGGGTCATGGTGGCCAGCGGGGTTGGAGTTGTCGTGGAAAATGGCCGCGGATTGTCCCACACCGCGCCGCGCCGCGGCCATCATGCAGCCGCCAAGACGCGACAGCTGTGCCGAAGTTCCATCGAACTTGCTCCGTATTTTCATGATTTTTCTTATGGACGGGCCATTCGCGTGCTCCGGACAATGCCGCGGTCAATCACAAGCAAAATCGGGAAGTAGACATGCATTCGAAGCACCGCGGAAACCTCACGACGCTCGCCACCGCAGTCGCACTGGGGCTCATCTCCCAGGGCGGCATGGCGCAGGACAACACGCTCGAATCGATCGTCGTGACTGCCGACCGCCAGCAGTCGGCACTGCGCGACGTGCCGGCCAGCATCTTTTCGGTCGGCGGCGACGCGCTCGAGATGGTGCGGCACACGCACATCACGGAAACGCTCGTCCGCGTGCCGGGCACGTGGGTCAGCCGCAACAATGGCCAGGAAAGCCTGACTGCGATCCGGTCGCCGGTGTTGTCGGGTGCCGGCAGCTGCGGCGCCTTCCAGATGTCGCTCGACGGCATTCCGATGCGAGCATCCGGCTTCTGCAACGTGAACCAGATTTTCGAAGCGAATACGGAACAGGCCGGCTCGATCGAAGTAATCCGTGGACCCGGCAGCGTGCTGTACGGTGCGAACGCGCTGCACGGCGCGATCAACGTCATCAGCCAGCCGATTTCCGATGCGTATAGCGCCGACGTGTCGTACGAACTCGGGCCCCACCGGTACAACCGCGTGCGCGGCACCGTCAGCAACACGTTCGGAGCGCATGGCCTTCGGCTCAGTGCCAACGGCGTCAGCGACGGCGGCTACAAGCACGACTCCGGATTCGACCAGCAGAAACTCAGCTTCCAGCATCGCTTTACCGACGGCGATTTCAGCATGACGAACACGCTGCACCTGACGAACCTGAACCAGGAAACCGCGGGCTTCGTGCAGGGTGATGATGCATACAAGGACGACGACCTTAAGCGCTTCAATCCGAACCCCGAGTCATTCCGTGACGCGAAGTCTTATCGCCTCAGCAGCCGCTTCGACTGGGCTCTCGGTGACAACGCATTGAGTGTCACGCCTTATTACCGCAAGACCGACATGTCGCTGCTGCAGCACTTCCTGCCCGGCCTGCCGCTCGAGGAGAACGGCCAGTATTCATTTGGCCTGCAGACGATGTATGCAAGCGACACCGGTGCCGCACTGCAGTGGCAGGTTGGCCTCGACATGGAAACGACGGAAGCCTACCTGCGCGAAACGCAGTTCGTCCCTGCCGAAGGCACGCCGGCTGTGGTCGCGACGATTCCAGTCGGCAAGCATTACGACTACCAGGTGTCGGCCGAGCTGCTGTCACCGTATGCGCAGTTGAAGTATGAGCTCAATGACCAGCACCAGGTGTCGTTCGGCCTGCGTTTCGAAACGCTCGAGTACGATTACGACAACCGCATGAGCAGCGGCCGCCTGCGCGACGACGGCACGGCATGCACGTCCGGTGGCTGCCGCTTCAACCGGCCGGCCGACCGCACCGACGACTTCGACAACGTATCGGCGCAACTAGGCTGGATCTATGACTTCGACGATGCGCGCCAGGTGTATGTAAACCTCGCACGCGCGTTTCGCGCGCCGGACAGCAGCGAGATGTATCGCCTGCAGGGCACGCAGAACGTAGCCGACCTGAAGTCTGAGGAAATGGACAGCATCGAGCTTGGCCTGCGCGCGCAGCATGCACGATTCAATTACGCGCTCGCCGCGTTCTACATGGACAAGGAAAACGTGATCTTCCAGGACAGCAACCGCATCAACATCAGCGGGGCGCGCACGAAGCATCGCGGCGTCGAACTGAATACGGGCATTGCCTTGAGCGATGCATGGACGCTGACCTTCGCCGGCAGCTACGCCGTGCACACCTACGAGGGCAACGTGAATCCGGGAGCCGTGCAACTCGCCGGGCTCGACATCGACACGTCGCCGCGCCTGACCGGCAGCACGCAGCTGGCCTGGCAGATCAGCGACGAGCGCAGCATCGAACTGGAATGGGTGCACATGGATTCGTACTACACGGACGAAGCCAACACGAACGAGTACGAAGGCCACGAACTCGTAAACCTGCGCTACCAGGCCGAGTTCGGCGAAAACGGTTATTACGGTGCGCGCATCACGAACCTGTTCGATACCGACTACGCCGAACGCGCGGACCTCGGTTTCGGCCAGGAACGCTATTTCGTCGGTGAGCCGATCAGCCTGTACGTCAGCGTTGGCCAGCGCTTCTGATGGTGGTGGATTTGGCTCGGTCTCCAGCGGCAACGAGTCGCTGAAAACCAGCTGTGCACCGCCGCGATCCTGCGGTGGCGCGCAGTTAGTAATGCCTTACACGGTGGCGACGAAACGACGCAACTCGGTCGCCGTCTCCACCGGGCTGTCGACCTGGAAGGAATGCCCGCCCGGCATCGCCCTGCCTTCGATGCGCGAACCCTCCATGCGCCAGATTTCGAGCACATCGTACTGCTGCCCCATCGCGGCCCTGTCACCCCAGAGGACGTTCACGGGACACTCGATCTTCCTGCCGGCGGCGATGTCGGCTTCGTCGTGCTCGATGTCGATGCCGGCGGCAGCGCGGTAGTCCTCGCACATCGCGTGGATGGCCGCGTCGTCCTTGTAGATTTCTGCATAGGCAGCACCGACTTCACCAGGCCCGCCGCCGATGAACATGCCGGTGGCCTTGATGATGTCTTCCGGGAACGGCGCCGGGCGGATGAACAGGAACCAGTGGAAGTAGGCATCGACGAATTCGCGCGTAACGTTTGCGTAGAGATAGTGCGTCGGCACGATGTCGAGCACGGTGAGGTTCTTCACGCGCTCCGGATGATCCAGCGTCAGGCGGCGCGCTACGCGGCCGCCGCGATCATGACCCACGAGTGCGAAATTCTCGAAGCCAAGCATCGCCATGACGTCGACGTTGTCCTGCGCCATCGTGCGCTTCGAATAGTTCACGTGGTTTTCACCGCCTTCGGGCTTGCTGCTCCAGCCGTAGCCGCGGAGGTCGGGTGTAACGACGGTGTGGTCCTTCGCCAGGTCCACCGCAACCTGCGCCCAGGACAGATGCGACTGCGGCGCACCATGGATCAGCAGCACTGGTGGCCCGCTGCCGCCGACCAGCGTGTGGATCGAAACATCGTTCGTATCGAGTGTTCGTGCTTCGAATCCGGGGAATAACTTTGCGTCAAGTTCCGCGGCATTTGCCGGCGCCTGGGCAAGCGTGGGGCGAGACGCTGCCAGCAGCGAGGCCGCTCCGAGCGCCAGCGCGCTGTGCTGCAGGAATTCACGGCGGGTTGAAGCGGCGGACGGTAACGAGTCGACGGGGGCGCGCATGTGGATGCTCCGGGGCAGGGTGGGAGCACCGGAGCCTACTCAATGACGCGAACCAAATGAAGAAATCGCAGGCAAAAAAAAAGCCTCAGAATCAAACTGCTTTTCCGAGGCCTTTCAGAGGGGACTGTGGGCGGGTTGCCATCAAAAAAGTCTGTAAGGAGCAAACCGTTCTAATTGAAACCCGAACCGTACAGTTCGGTGTGAATATTAAAGAGCTTCCGTCGCCTCGTCAAGCCTCCCTAAATCCATTTCACATTTATTGCGTTTTCATCCCGTAGATTTCCCGACGCTTCTGCTTGTGAACGGCTTTTGGGTTACCCTACGGCCAGCCGTTTGGAGCACCCACTATTCCTAAAAAAGATATCGAGTAACTCACCTGATGACTGTCGTAGCCAGCCCCGCCGTAAATCTGAAACCTCGCACCACCGACAAGCGCGAGGAAGTGCTTGATATTGCTAGTGAAACCTTTCTTAGCAAAGGCTTCGACGGCACGAGCATCAACGTCATGGCCCGTGAAGCGGGAATCTCGAAGGAGTCTATCTATCGCTATTTCGGCAGCAAGGAAGACCTGTTTCTTGCGGTAGTCGAACGCGAACTCGAGGTCTATAAGCAGGGCATGCTCGAGACCATCAGCCATTTCCAGGGCAAGTCGCTTAAAGAGGCCCTGTACAGCGTCGGCGAAGCGACACTGCGTGTCGCCTCGAATGATCGCACGCTGGCATTGCGCCGTTTGATCTTCCAGATGTCGGCGAATGGCTCGAAGGTCGGCACGCATTATTTCAGTGTTGGTCCTGATATCGCCTACCAGAACCTCGTACGCCTGTTCGAGCACTACAAGCCCGAGGCAGATCTGCCGGTTGCCAAGCTAAGCCGCTATTTCATCTCGATGGTGCTGCATCGCACGATGCTCGCGCGTGAGTGCGGCGTGCAGGAAAGCCTCAAGCCCGAAGAGATCCGGGAACGTGTGACGGAGACCGTAGAGGACTTCCTGCACGCCTTCTGTCCGAACGCCAAGGTCGACTGAGCACAGTCGAACGACGCGACGCATTGGCGCGAGCTAGATCAGCTCGCGCTCCTTCATCAGGTTCAGGACGCGATCGACGCATTCGTCCACGTCGAGTTCGTGAGTCGGCAGCAACAGGTCCGGCGTCTCCGGCGCGTCATATGCGAACGATACGCCGGGAACGTTGCCGCTCGGCTGATTGGCCTCCGCTGCATACAGTCCGCTTGGATCACGCTGCTGGCATACCCCGAGCGGCGGATTCAAATACACCACGATGCAGTTTTCCTCGCCGATCACGCTGATCGTGTGGTTGCGGGCTTCAGCACTCGCCGCGGTGAACGCGGCGCAGCAGATCAAGCCTGAATCGTTCAGGTAACGCGCGATGTACGCGCTGCGGCGCAGGTTTTCGGCGCGTCCTGCCGCGTCGTGCGGCAGGTCCTTGCTGATCCCAAGCCGCATCGTCTTGCCGTCGAGTACGGTGCTCACTCGGCCCATGTCGAACAGACGGCGTTCGAGCGCGTGCGCGAGCGTGGATTTGCCGGAGCCCGAAAGGCCGACAAACATCACCGTGACCGGTTTCTGGCCGAAGTGTGCCTGGCGTTCCGCCGGCGTGACATGGCCGCTGTTGCCTTCGCGATGGCGCGAGACTTTGGTCGTGTTCTCGATCATGCCCGCGCCGACCGTGACGTTCGTCAGGCGGTCGATGATGATGAATGCGCCAGTTGTCACATTGCGCTTGTATGGATCGAAGAACAGCTTCTGCGTGAAGCTGACTTCACACAGCGCGATCTCGTTGAGTTCGAGCACCGGCGCCGGGCGATGCTCCAGCGTGTTGACGTCGATCTTGTGGCGGATTGCGCTGACCTGGCCGGTAAGTGCCTTCGTCGCGTGCTTGAAGTCGTACTGCTTGCCCGGAAGCATCGTGTCTTCGCTCATCCAGACGATTGTCGCGGTAACGGTATCGAGCGCACCGGGCAGATTGTCGTCATGCACGATCAGGTCGCCACGGCTGATGTCGATCTCGTCTTCCAGGGTCAGCGTCACGGCCATCTGCGGCGATGCGAGTTCGAGTTCTTCATCGAACGTCACGATCGATTTGACGCGGCTGCTCTTGCCAGACGGCAGCACCGTGATGCGGTCGCCCTTGCGCACGACGCCCGAGGCCACCGTGCCGCAATAGCCGCGGAAGTTCAGGTTCGGGCGATTCACGTACTGCACCGGGAAGCGGAAGTCGTCGAAATTGCGCGAGGTGCTGATCTTCACGTTTTCGAGCATCGACATCAGCGTCTGCCCGTCGTACCACGGCATTTGCGAGCTCGGATTGACGACGTTGTCGCCGTTGAGTGCCGAGATTGGAATGAAAGTCAGTTCGCCGGTGTCGAGGTCGCGTGCGAAATCGAGGTAGTCGGCCTTGATCCGGTCGAACACCTGCTCGTCGAAATTCATCAGGTCCATCTTGTTGATCGCGACGATCAGGTGGCGAATGCCGAGCAGCGACGCGATGAAGGTATGGCGGCGCGTCTGGGTCATCACGCCATGGCGCGCGTCGATAAGAATGATCGCGAGGTCGCAGTTCGACGCACCAGTGGCCATGTTGCGCGTGTACTGCTCGTGGCCCGGCGTGTCGGCGATGATGAACTTGCGTTTCGCAGTCGAGAAATAGCGATACGCTACGTCGATCGTGATGCCCTGTTCGCGCTCGGCCTGCAGGCCGTCCGTCAGCAGCGCGAGGTCCACCTTGTCGCCCGTCGTGCCGACTTTCAGGCTGTCCGACTTGATCGCCTGCAGCTGATCTTCATAGATCATGTGCGAGTCGTGCAGCAAGCGGCCTATTAGCGTGCTCTTGCCGTCGTCGACGCTGCCGCAGGTGAGCAGGCGCAGCAAATCCTTGCGCTCGTGCTGCGCAAGATAGGCATTGATGTCAGTGGCAATGAGTTCGGACTGATGGGACATACTGCAATAGCCTCTAGAAATACCCTTCGCGCTTCTTCTGCTCCATCGAACCGGCGGAGTCGCTGTCGATCAGGCGGCCCTGGCGTTCCGACGTCGTGGCGAGCAACATCTCCTGGATGATTTCCGGCAGCGTCGTTGCATTCGACCGGATCGCGCCGGTAAGCGGATAGCAGCCGAGCGTGCGGAAGCGGACCATCTCGGTGCGCTCGTTCTTGCGGTGTTCCGGCGGGATGCGATCGTCGTTCACCATGATCGTGACCCCTTCGTAATCGACGACGCGACGTTCCTTCGCGAAATACAGCGATGGAATGTCGATGTTGTTCAGGTGTATGTACTGCCAGACGTCGAGTTCGGTCCAGTTCGACAGCGGGAACACGCGGATACTTTCGCCTTTGTTGATCTTGCCGTTGTACAGGTTCCACAGTTCCGGGCGCTGGTTCTTCGGATCCCAGCTGTGGTTCCTGTCGCGGAACGAATACACGCGCTCTTTCGCTCGTGACTTTTCTTCATCGCGGCGCGCGCCGCCGAAGGCCGCGTCGAACCTGTACTTGTTCAAGGCCTGCTTCAGCGCAACGGTCTTCATGAGGTCCGTGTGCTTCTTGCTGCCGTGCGTGAAGGGGCCGACGCCGGCGGCGACGCCTTCTTCGTTGATGTGCACGATGAGCTCGGCGCCGAGCTTCTTCGCCATGCTGTCGCGGAATTCGATCATTTCGCGGAATTTCCACGACGTATCGACGTGCAGCAGCGGGAACGGCAACTTGCCTGGATAGAAGGCTTTCTGCGCGAGATGCAGCATCACGGCGGAATCCTTGCCGATCGAATACAGCATGACGGGTCTTTCGAACTCGGCGGCGACTTCGCGAATGATGTGGATGCTTTCCGCTTCGAGCTGCTTGAGGTGCGTTAAACGATAGTCGGACATGATGATCGGGCTGCGTGGAATGTCTGTCGGGAAATTGCATGCGCCGGCGGCGGCATGCAAGGCGCGTGATTATAGGCCAAGAAAACGCCGGGAATAACCGGGGCTTTCATGGGGTCATGCGGATCGATCAGTGCTGCGTCGGTTCGGAGTCGAAGCTGTAGTCTTCGGCGAGCCCGCCTTTCTTGTCGGGATCGGGGCGTGCAGCATAATCGAGCGGCGGTGCGAGTGGCGCGGTACCGCGCGCATCGCCCTGGCCGAGCAGGCTTTTCGCTTCGGCAGACAGGTTCATCTGGCTCGAAATGTAGTCGGGACACAGTGTGCGCGCGCCATCGGCCATGTGCACGAAGACGTCGCGGTAGCTGTCGGTCAACTTGCCGAGCAACTGTGCCGAACTGGCGAAATGGTGGTGCACGTTGCTCTTGTAGTTTTCGTGTTCTTCGCTGAGCGCCTGCAGCTCTTCTTCGAGTTCGCGGACTCTTGCCTCGTCCGACATCAGCATCTTGAACACGACGGCGCCTATCACGGCTCCCGTGAGCAGGCATCCCAAACCAACCAACCAGATCATTGCGAACTCCTGTTGCCGGCGGTTTGCATCGACGTGTATCGATGCCTCGTGCGCGCGTCGGCATGGCACATTGGCAAGGGATTATACCTATAATCCGCGGATTGATCAGGAACGCAGATGTCGGAAAGTCCTCACAGCCCAGTATCGCGGCGCAGCCCGCTCGAACGCTATCGCGAGGACCTGAGCCAGGGGCTCATCCTTCAGGATGCCGCGCAGGAAACGGCAGTCATGTCACTGCAGCGCGTGCACGACGACCTGTTGCGCAAATGGAGTGAACGATCGCACTGGCAACGGCTGAAGGAGACGCTGCGCCTCGCAGGCCCGGTCGCCGTGCAGGGGTTGTATCTCTGGGGCGGCGTAGGGCGGGGCAAGACCTACCTGATGGATCTGTTCTTCCATGCGCTCCCCGGGGAACGCAAGCTGCGGATGCACTTCCATCGCTTCATGTTGATGGTGAACAAGCGCCTTAACGCCGAAAAGGGGCGCAGCGATCCGCTCGTTCATGTCGCCAGGGGCATCGCCGCGGACGTCGACGTGATCTGTTTTGACGAATTCTTCGTGTCGGACATCGGCGATGCAATGATCCTCGCCAACCTGCTCGATGCGCTCTTCAGTGCAGGCGTTGCGCTGATTGCCACGTCGAACATCGAACCCGAGCGTCTGTATGAAGATGGCCTGCAGCGCCGCAAGTTCCTGCCGGCGATCGATCTCATCCGGCGCCACTGCGAGGTGATGAACGTCGACGGCGGCATCGACTATCGGTTGCGTTCGTTGAACAAGGCGCCCGTGTTCCATTTTCCGCTCGATGCAGGCAGCGAAGTTCGCATGAACGAACTTTTCTCGGAACTGACGCGCGGGCTGCGCGTGAAGCATCGCAAGGAGCTCGAGATCGAGGAACGGCGACTCGTTGCCAGGGCATGGAGCGAAGGCCTTGTGTGGTTCGACTTCGAAGTGTTGTGTGGCGGGCCGCGCAGCGCGGCCGACTACATCGAGCTCGCGCGCCAGTACCATACGGTGCTCGTGTCGAATGTGCCGGTATTCCGCGAGCATAACGATGACAAGGCGCGCCGCTTCATCGCACTCGTCGACGAGTTCTACGATCACGGCGTTAAGCTCGTCCTGTCCGCCGCCGCCGACCTTACGGACCTTTACCAGGGGACTGACCTGAAGTTCGCCTTCGGCCGGACGCAAAGCCGCCTGCTGGAAATGCAAAGCCGGGAGTATCTCGGCAGCCCGCATCGACCGGATTAGGGCCTGTCGGCCAGAGGGTCGTAGGCGGAGGTGAAACAAGGCTTGAATCCGGCTGGGCCGGCCGGTAGAATTCGCGCCCCTAACCACCGGCCCCCCGAAACAAGCCGGCCAGATTCAGATACCGGGATACGGAAAATGAAGACTTTCTCCGCCAAAAACGAAACGGCCCAGCATGACTGGTACGTTGTGGACGCCGCAGGCAAGACCCTCGGTCGCCTGGCCTCCGCGATCGCACATCGTCTGCGCGGCAAACACAAGCCTGAATATACCTCGCACGTGGATACCGGCGATTACATCGTCGTGATCAACGCCGAGAAAATCGAAGTGACTGGTACGAAGCACAGAACCAAGCTGTACCACACGCACTCCCTGTATCCGGGTGGCCTGAAAACGAAGACTTTCGACGAAATGATCGCCCGTTCGCCGGAAGAAGTGCTGAAAATTGCCGTAAAAGGCATGATTCCGCGTACGCCGCTCGGCCGCGACATGATGCGCAAGCTGAAAGTTTACGCTGGCGACCAGCATCCGCATGCCGCGCAGCAGCCGGCTCAACTGTCCCTCTAAGACCTCAAGATACTGACCAGGATTCCTCATGGCAGCCACCCAATACTACGGCACCGGACGTCGCAAAACCTCGACGGCACGCGTCTACATCAGCACCGGTTCCGGCAACATCACCATCAACGATCGCACGATCGACAACTTCTTCGGCCGTGAAGTGGCGCGCATGATCGTGCGCCAGCCGCTCGAGCTGCTGGAAGTCGCCGACAAGTTCGACATCAAGGTCAGCGTGGCCGGTGGTGGCAGCTTCGGCCAGGCCGGCGCAATCCGTCACGGCCTGACGCGCGCCCTCATCGAATACGACGAAGGCAATCGCGAAGCGCTGCGCAAGGCAGGTTTTGTCACTCGCGATTCGCGCGAAGTCGAGCGCAAGAAAGTGGGCCTGCGCAAAGCACGCAAGAGACCTCAGTACTCGAAGCGTTGAGCCTTCAGCTCAAGCGCGTACGAGCCTCCAGCTCGATCGCACCGAAAACGCCGAAACCCTGCTGGTTTCGGCGTTTTTGTTTGCATGGACATCGTTAAAACGGCCCTGCTTTGGGGCTGCGTTGCCTTGAATGAAACACCTCGTTTTAGTAGCATGCGCGCGACTTTCCAGCCAGCGCGCCGCCTGGGTTCCCGGGTGGCTTTTATAGGAGACAAACCGTGATTGACGGCACTGTAAACAAGAGCCGCAGACGCTTTTTGATCGGCAGTACGACTCTCGTGAGCGCTGCCGGCGGAGTAGGAGTGGCGGTGCCCTTCGTCGGTTCCTGGAACCCCAGCGCGAAGGCGCTTGCCGCAGGTGCTCCCATCACGATCGACATCAGCCGCCTGGAACCCGGTGAATTGCTCGGGCCGATGCCAGCCTGGCGCGGCCAGCCCGTATTCGTCATGCGCCGCGACGAAGCCACGCTGGCGAACCTGCGCGACAATACTGCCCATCTCGCCGACCCGGCCTCCGAAAAGGCCGAGCAGCAACCTGACTATGCCCGTAACGAATTCCGCTCGCGCAAACCCGAAGTGATGGTGATGGTCGGCCTCTGCACCCATCTCGGATGCTCGCCGAAGCTGTTTGCCGAAGTGGAACCGCAGGATTTCGATCCGCAGTGGAAAGGGGGTTTCTTCTGCCCCTGCCACGGTTCGATGTTCGATCTCGCCGGCCGCGTCTACAGCGGTGTTCCGGCTCCGGACAATCTCCGGGTGCCCCCTCACTACTATGTAAACGATGACGTCATCGTGATCGGTCTCGACGCGGAGAATTCCTGATGGCAGGCGCAGACAACAAAATCGAAAACGCCCAGGGCAAAGGTTTCATTGCCTGGCTCGACGCGCGCTTGCCCGTGGTAAACGCGTTCGAAAAGCACATGAGCAAGTATTACGCGCCGAAGAACTTCAACTTCTGGTACATCTTCGGCGTGCTGTCGATGGTCGTGCTCGTGAACCAGCTGTTGACCGGCATCTGGCTGACGATGAATTTCAACACGAGTGCCGAAGGTGCCTTCGCATCGGTTGAATACATCATGCGAGACGTCGATTACGGCTGGATCCTGCGCTACATGCACTCCACTGGCGCGTCCGCATTCTTCGTCGTCGTGTACCTGCACATGTTTCGTGCGCTGATGTACGGCTCGTACCAGAAGCCACGCGAGCTGATCTGGATCTTTGGCATGACGATCTACCTCGTGCTGATGGCCGAAGGTTTCATGGGTTACGTGCTTCCTTGGGGACAGATGTCGTACTGGGGCGCGAACGTGATCGTCAGCCTGTTCGGTGCGATCCCGGGCATAGGCACCGACCTGATGACCTGGATCCAGGGTGACTTCCTGATTTCCGGCGCGACGCTGAACCGTTTCTTCGCGCTGCACGTCATCGCACTGCCGCTCGTGCTCGTCGGCCTCGTCGTACTGCACATTCTTGCGCTGCATGAAGTGGGCTCGAACAATCCCGATGGCATCGAAATCAAGAAGAACAAGGACGCCAACGGCATCCCGCTCGACGGTATTCCGTTCCATCCGTATTACACCGTGCACGACCTCGTCGGCATCGTCGTATTCCTGTTCGTCTTCTGCTTCGTGATCTTCTTCATGCCTGAGATGGGTGGTTACTTCCTCGAGCATGCAAACTTCGAGGAAGCCAATAACCTGAAGACCCCGGAGCACATCGCACCGGTGTGGTACTTCACGCCGTTCTACTCGATGCTGCGCGCGGTCACGTATCCCTTCCTCGGATTCGACGCGAAGATGTGGGGCATGGTCGTTATGGGTCTCGCGATCGCAATCCTCTTCGTGGTGCCCTGGCTCGACCGTAGCCCGGTCAAATCGATGCGCTACAAGGGCTGGTACAGCCGCATCGGCCTGCTGCTGTTCGTCGTAAGCTTCATCATTCTTGGTGTTCTCGGCACCCAGATCGCAACGGGTCCGCGTACCGCGCTTGCTCAGATTTGTACGGTGTATTACTTCGCCTTCTTCCTCGCCATGCCGTGGTACACGGCGCGCGAGAAAACGACCACGCCCCCCGAGCGCGTCACGGGTCGCTTCATCACGATCCCGCAGTTGCTGCTGGCGCTCGCTGCAATCGCTGCGCTTACCTTCCTACCCTTGAAGGCCGTCGCTGCCGAAGCCTCGGTGGAGCTCGAGCACTTCGAAGTGAATCTGGACGACAAGGCTTCGCTGCAGTCGGGTGCCGCCACGTTCATCAATTACTGCATGGGTTGCCACGGTGCGCGTTTCTCCCGCTATCAGCGCGTCGCGGCCGATCTCGGCATTCCGGAAGCATTGATGGAAGAGTTCCTCATCTTCGACCCGAACAAGAACATCGGGGACCTGATGGAAAGCGCGATTCCGCTCGAAGCCGCAAAAAACTGGTTTGGTGCCGCGCCGCCGGACCTGACACTCGTTGCGCGCGTTCGCGGCGCGGACTGGCTGAATGGTTACCTGAAGGGTTTCTATCTCGATCCTAGCCGTCCCTTCGGCGTGAACAACCGCGTATTTGAAAACGTCGGCATGCCGAACGTTCTCGAGCCGCTGCAGGGCCAGCAGCTCGCGCGTGAAGGCGAGCATGGTATCGAAACCGTGCATGTCGAAGGTACCGGCGCGCTGACGGAAGAAGAGTTCGACAAAGTCGTCGACGACCTGACGAACTTCCTCGTATACCTCGGCGAACCTGCACGCCTGCATCGCGAAACCATCGGTGCCTACGTGTTGTTCTTCCTGGCCTTCCTGTTCATATTCGTGTTCATGCTGAACCGCGAATACTGGAAGGACGTACATTGATCACCGATTCGCTCGTTTAGTTTGAGGCACATACCATGGGTGTAGTAACCAAGCGTTCGTCCATGCTGTTCTATTCGGATGGCTACAGCCAGTTCAGCCACCGGGTGCGCATCGTGCTGGCGGAGAAGGGCGTTACCGTCGAGATCGTCGACGTCGACATCTACGACAAACCCGAAGATCTCGCAGCACTCAATCCGTACAACAGCCTGCCGACGCTCGTGGATCGCGATCTCGTGCTGTACGAGCCGAACATCATGATGGAATACCTCGACGAGCGCTTCCCGCATCCGCCGCTGTTTCCGGTTTATCCGGTAGCGCGCGCGCAAAGCCGCCTGTGGATGTATCGCATCGATCGCGACTGGAGCCATCTCGTCGAAAAGCTGCAGGCCGAAGACGGTACGCCGGCGGAACTCGAAAAGGCACGCAAGGAGCTGCGCGAAAGCATCATCTCCATCTCGCCGATCTTCGCCGAGAAGCCGTACTTCATGAGCGACGAGTTCACGATCGTGGATTGCTGCGTGTTGCCAATCCTGTGGCGCCTGCCGGAAATCGGCATCCGGCTTCCCGAAACGAAGGCCACGAAGCCGCTGCTCGATTACCGCGCCCGCCTCTTCGCGCGCGAGTCGATCCAGGCCAGCCTCTCCGAACAAGAACGCGAGATGCGCACCTGATGCTTCCGGGGGCTGTGCCATGTCCATGAGCTCTCATCGCCCGTACCTCGTACGGGCACTGAACGAATGGATACTGGACAACAACTGCACCCCGTACATTCTCGTCAACGCCTTTGAGTCCGGCGTGCTCGTTCCGCAGAACTTCGTCAAGGACGGGCAGATCGTGCTGAATATCTCGCCGATCGCCGTGCAGGGCCTGCTGATCTCCAACGAAGGCATCGAATTCAACGGCCGCTTCGGTGGCATCCCCACGCGCGTGTACGTGCCGACTGCGGCGATTCTCGGTATCTACGCGAAGGAAAACGGGCAGGGGATGATCTTCGAAGTCGAGACCGGCACCGGTCCGCGACCAGAGCCGCCGGCGGCACCCGACCGCAAACCGCGCGCCGCGCCGAAATCACCTGGCGGCGGGAAAGGCAAAGGCGGTCGTCCGTCGTTGCGCGTGGTGAAGTAAGCTCAGGAGTCGAGGCGGACCGCCGGACGGCGGCCCGCTGCGGAAGCAAAAAGGGGCGACGAGATCTAAACGAGAGCCGAACTGCTAGTCGATGTATTCGAACGCGCGCACGACTTTCGTCACGCCGCTCGAGTTGGCGACGAGTTCGGCAGTCTGATCCGCTTCGGCCTTCGTCACGAGACCCAGCAGGTACACTACCCCATTTTCCGTCACGACCTTCGTGCGCAGGCCCGCGACGTTCGGGTCCGCGAGCATGATCGTCTTGAGCTTCGCCGTGAGCAGTGCGTCGTTGCTCCGCGACATGAAGGTCGTCGTGCCAGCGACTTCCAGCTCGTTATGCACTGCCTTCACGCGGCTGGCGCTCGCCGAGGTAGCGATGCGGGTCGCTTCGTTTTTCAGGTCCTGCGTCGGCACCTGGCCCACCAGCAGTACCGTGCCATTGAAGCTCACGACGCTGACGTTGGCGGCTTTCAGCTGCTCGTTCGCATTGAGGTTCACCTTGATCGCGGTCTCGATGCTGCTGTCATCCACCATCGCACCGAGGCTGCGGCTGCCGCGCTCTTCCTGGACCGTTTCGCCGGGCTTCACGGTGCTGATCACCGTTGCACAGCCATTCAGTAACAGAAAAAAAGTAACGAGAAGTCCGAGTCGTTTCATTCGATTCTCCGTGGTTGTCCTACTCACTGCCAAAAAGCTGGGTATCGATCAGATCGCACAGGCAATGGATCACCAGCAGGTGCACTTCCTGGATGCGGGCCGTGACGTTGGAAGGCACGCAAATTTCGATATCGGTGTCGCGCAGGAGTTCCCGCATCTTGCCGCCGTCGCGCCCGGTCAGCGCCACGACACGCAGGTTGCGCTGGTGCGCGACCTTGATCGCTTCGATGACGTTGCCGGAATTGCCGCTCGTCGATATCGCCAGCAGCATATCGCCGGCACGGCCGAGCGCCCGGATCTGCTTCGAAAATACTTCTAGATAACTGTAGTCGTTCGCGATGGATGTCAGTGTGGACGTGTCCGTCGTCAGCGCGATCGCAGGCAGCGATGGGCGTTCGCGCTCGAAACGGTTCAGCAGCTCGGATGAAAAGTGCTGCGAATCGCCTGCCGATCCGCCGTTGCCGCACGCGAGGATTTTGCCCTCCGCGAGCAGGCACTGCACCATTGCGGCGCTCGCCGCCGTGATCGGCGCGCTCAGCACGTCGAGTGCGCGCATCTTCGTGTCGATGCTGGCGGTGAAGTGCTGCTTTACACGGTCCTGGTAATTCATAAATGTCCCGCTGCGTGAAATGCGGCACATTCTACTGGAATCGGCGCAAATTCGCAGTCTCAGCGGAAGGCGTCGCGAATCCATTCATAGTGCGGTTCGCCGCCTGCCGCGCTGATGCCGAGGACGTCGAAGCGGCACGGAATGTCCGCAAGCGCGCTGTTCAATAACAGGTAATGGCGGGCCGCGCGCAGCAGCTTGCGCTGCTTGCGATAATCGACGGTTTCGCAGGGAGGTACCTGGCCGTACACGCCGCGGAAGCGCACTTCGACGAAGACGAGGACGTCGTGGTCTCGCATCACGAGATCGATTTCACCGAGCTTGCAGCGATAGTTGCACTGGACGAGCGCAAGGCCTCGTGACTTGAGCCAGCCGAGTGCGAGTTCTTCGTAGCGGCCGCCCTTGCGGCGGCGCCAGGCCCGGTCGAGTGGCGTTTGCATTGGATCCTCCGTGATCCGTGTGGCTCAGGCGCGTATCAGGGGCGCGCGACCTGTGCGACGCCATCGTTGATCGAGGCCCACGTGAGCTCGCGTTCGATGTTGCGATTCGGCCCGAGTCGCAGCACGCCGGTTGCGCCTGGCATGCGTCCTTCCGGCGACGCTTCGAGCAGGCGCAGCCGTGGATACAGGCGGAAGGCATCCACGCCGAATGCCTGCAGCCGCATGTTGTTTGCCGTCGTGGCTGGGAACAGCGTGCGAATTCGAGCGGCGTCATCGCCGGCCGTACCGAGCACCCACGGGCTCTCGCCGAAGGTCACGCCGTTGAGGTCGCGATCCTCGAGCGGACGAGTCGCGCCGGAGTAGATGTCCTGGCTCGCATACACCGGGATGTCGCCCGCATACAGATAGGCGAGGCTCGGTACGATCTGCCGTGCAGGGCCCGGCTCGGCGACGAGGTAGATGAAATCGATGTCCTGGCGGCGGCGCTGCACGAATAGCAGCGGCCGGCCGATCAGCGCGCGCAAGCTAGCCATTCGTGCGTTGCTCGCATCGAGGTTCAGCATGCCGGAAATCGATTCGGTGTAGTTATCGCGATACGTATTCCGGGCTACGACGCGGCCGCCGAGTCGTTCCCATTCGGCGATGAAGCTGTCGCGCTTGCGCGCGAATGGCTCATTGCCGATGTCGTCGAGCGGGCTGAGGATTGCCACGTTGCGATGGCCGTCAGCCCAGGCCTTGTTCGCAATCTGGCGCGCTTCGCCTTCGGGCGAGAGCGCAAACTGGTAAAGCTGCGGGGCGTTCGTCGGCGTGCCTTCGTTGTTGTTCAGTGCGAGCGTGGGGATGCCGAGGTCTGCTTCCTGTTGTAGCCGCGCGACCTGGGGTTTCAACAATGGGCCTATGACGAGCTGCGCGCCATCCACACGTGCCTGCTGGTGCAATGCGACGATGTCGTCGGCGCCCGTACCCGTGTCGTACACGCGGACGTTGGGCACCTGACCGCCCAGTTCGAGCACGTTGAAGTAGGCGCTCATGAAGGCATCGCGCACGACCAGGCCGGCATCCAGTTCGAGAGGCAGCAGCAACGCGATGTTCTGCGGACGATCGCGGGCAACGACCTCGGCGAGCTGGATTTCCTGCGGTGGCACGCGGGCCGCCGGATGACGTGCCCATTCGCTGCGCCAGCGACGCAGTTCGATGACCTGGCGGTCGAGGTCGTTGGCCCACGTGTAGGCGATCTGCGCGAGGCGATACCAGCCTTCGGTGTTTTCGTCGTCGGCATTCGCCACGGCGACATCCAGTTCGTCTCCGGGAAGGCTGCGCAGCGCGCGCCACAGTGTGTCGTGGTTCGCGGCCTGTTCTTCGGGCGACAACATGGTGTCGAGCCGGATGCGTTCGGCGATCGCGGCAGAGACTTCGCCAAGTGCCAGCATCGCCGTGGCACGCAGTTCGGCGAAGCGAATGCGTTGTGCGTCCGACAGGCGTTCGAGCGTCGCGTAATTCGCTTCGCTCAGCAGCTCACGCACGCGCTCGTGCTCGCCTTTCGTCGCCGCGACTTCCGCCTGTAACAGCAGGATGCCTTCCATGCGGACCGGGTCGAGTGCGTCCGTATCGATGAAGTCGAGAATTTCCTCGGTGCCCGCGACATCGCCTTCCTCCCACACGAGTCGTGCGGCCTGCAGGAAAAAGCCGGCTGCTTCTACTGCATCAGCACGCGCGGCGCGCTCGAGCAGTGCGTCTATCGGCGGAGTTTCGGGGGCTGCATCTGCTTCGCTCGTTCCGACCGTGCGAGGGCGTGATGGTTCACTGGGTGTCCCACATCCGGCAAGCAGCAGTGCGCATGCGAGTATCAACGTGGCAGCGCTGCGACAGGTATTCGACAGGTTTCGGATCATGCGGCAAGTATAGCGTAAGGCTCGCTGCGCGCTGCGCGGTTTTTCACGTGCGGTCGTTGTGGCAAGATGCACGGTACTTTTTCGCAGATTCCGGTTTCGCGATCTCCGGAATTCCATGTTTTGCAATTTGATGCAATTTATCCAGGTACATTTCCATGGCGCTCACTCCCTCCAACATGCTTCCGCTCGGCACTCTCGCGCCTGATTTCGAATTGCCCGGCACTGACGGCAACACGTATTCACTGCGGGATTTCGCCGGTGCCAAGCTGTTGCTCGTCGCATTCATCTGCAACCACTGTCCCTTCGTCAAGCACATCCAGGCAGAGCTCGCGCGCCTCGGCCGCGAGAACGCGGAGCAGGATGTAGCGATGGTTGCAATCAGCAGTAATGACGTCGAGGCGTATCCGGCCGACGGCATGGACAAGATGCGCGAAGAAGCCGCGCATGCAGGCTATGTATTCCCGTATCTGCTGGACGAAACCCAGCAGGTCGCGAAAGCCTACGATGCCGCCTGTACGCCCGACTTCTTCCTGTTCGACGGCGCACGCAAATTGGTTTACCGCGGGCAGTTCGACGACAGTCGTCCCGGCAGTGCGATTCCGGTGACGGGCAAGGACTTGCGCGCGGCGATCGACGCCGCGTTGCACGAGCAGCCGGTGCCGGCAGAACAGCGGCCGAGCATGGGATGTAACATCAAGTGGAAGGCGGGCAACGCGCCGTGAGCGGCACCCTTTACATCGTTGCCACGCCGATCGGGAATCTCGGCGACATCACCGAGCGCGCGATCGCCATATTGCGCGATGCCGCAGTCGTGGCGGTAGAAGACACCCGGCACAGCCGGAAGCTGCTGCTGCAGTTCGGCATCGCAACGCCGATGATCGCGCTGCATGATTTCAATGAGGGTGAGCGTGTTGCGCACATCCTCGCGCGCTTGCGTGACGGCGACGACGTGGCGCTCATTTCCGATGCAGGCACGCCGCTGATATCCGACCCCGGTTACCAGCTTGTGCGGCAGGCGCATGCGCAGGGATTTGCCGTGGTGCCGATACCGGGTGCGTGTGCCGTGATCGCCGCGCTGTGCACGGCAGGACTGCCAACCGACCGTTTCACGTTCGAAGGCTTCCTGCCCGCTAAGCAGGCGGGACGCCTGGCCTCGCTCGGCGAGCTTGCGCGTGAAACCCGCACGATGGTGTTTTACGAGGCTCCTCATCGCATCGTCGAAAGCCTGGCCGACATGGTGTCGGTATTTGGTGCTGAGCGCGAAGCCACGCTGGCACGTGAGCTGACGAAGACTTTCGAGACGATAGTGCAGGCGACGCTCGGCGCCCTGCTCGAGCGCGTGCAGCTGGACTTGAACCAGCAAAAGGGCGAAATAGTGCTCGTCGTCGCCGGAAGGGTCGCAGTAGCGGAAGAAGTCGATGCCGCGGCGCTGCACACTTTGCAGGTGCTGCTCGGCGAAATGCCGTTGAAACAGGCCGCGGCCGTGGCTTCGCGCATCACCGGCATCAAGAAAAACCTGCTCTATGAAACGGCGCTACGCCTGAAGCAGGAAAAAGACTGATAGGTCTTTAACGCGCGTTTCACTATCTTTGCATGCGAGTCAGCCAGACAACCGCTGTAGTGTCCTCGGATGCTATGGAGGAAAGTCCGGGCTCCACAGAGCAAGGTGCCAGGTAACGCCTGGGAGGCGCGAGCCTACGGAAAGTGCAACAGAAAGATACCGCCTCGCTGCGCATTTTCGATGCCGGCGCGGTAAGGGTGAAATGGTGCGGTAAGAGCGCACCGCATGGGTGGCAACATTCCATGGCTAGGCAAACCCCACCTGGAGCAAGGCCAAATAGGAATCCACTGGTGCTGCTCGCACCGGATTCGGGTAGGCCGCTCGAGGCCTGCGGTGACGCAGGTCCCAGATGAATGGTTGTCCACGACAGAACCCGGCTTATCGGCTGACTCTTCATGTTCTGGCGCACAGGATCCTATAAGTGTCGGTGCGCTGTTTTAGATCCCTCGGCTCCGAACGCCGCAGGCGCGTCATGTCTCGTATGAGGTTTGTACGTCGCCTTGGGCGGAGCGGCGGGGGTGACGCTGCTCACACCCACTTTTCGACCCTTGCTTGTCATTTTGGAGGCCCTTCCGGGCCCCAAAAGCGCCAATTTCCTCCCTCAAAATCCTGTCTGAAAAGCTCATCTTGAGAAGTTACTTTAACTTCTCTGCATAGCATTCTGTAAACGTTTGGGTTTATAGCCACACTTGCGTCAAGTTTCTGACGCTTGCCAGTTTTTCCTTCAAAAACAATGAAATATCGGCTTGCGTAGACTCAAATTGCTGGTCTATAGTGGAGCGAAATGGGTTAAAAGTGGTTGGCAAGTGGGGCAAACGGGTAGTTCGGGACCTGAGCAAGGGGTATCCGGGCATCCGGCTTTTGATTTGTTGCTTTCCTTTCGGGCGGGGTTTCAGGGCGCATGCTGTTGATCGGCTTGCACATGGTGGCGTTGGACGCGAAGGGTCGCCTGGCGATCCCTGCGCGTTATCGCGACCTGCTCGAGCAGCATTGCCAGGGAAAAATGGTCATCACGATGCAGCATCACGGGAAGTCGCTGATGCTGTACCCGGAAAACGAGTTCAACGAAGTCGCCCGCACCGTCAGCAAGCTCTCCGATTTCGATCCTGTCGAAGCCAACATGAAGTACCTGATCCTCGGCCACGCCTCGCATCTGGAGATGGATGCGAACGGTCGCGTGCTGGTGCCGCCGCTGTTGCGCGAGCTCGTCGGTATCGACAAGAAGGTTGCGCTCGTCGGACAGAACAACAAGCTCGAGCTCTGGAACGAAACGACCTGGCAGGAAAAGCAGAAGACGCTCTACACCACGCAATACGCAGACGCAGTTTCCGAAAAGCTGAAAGGCTTTTCGCTGTAAGCGCGCAATGGAGTCAGAAACGGCAGACGGCGGCTTTCAACACGAAACGGTATTCCTCGCGGAAGCCGTCGATGCGTTGATAACCGACCCGGAAGGAGTCTATGTCGACGGCACCTTTGGACGCGGCGGCCACAGCCGGCTGCTGTTGCAGAAACTTGGAGCCAGTGGACGGCTGCTCGTGATCGACAAGGACCCGGAGGCGATCGCCGTTGCCGAGGAACTGCGAGCTTCCGATCACAGGGTGAGTGTGGCGCACGGCAGCTTCGCGGATCTCGCGCGCCTCGTGCGCGAATTGCCGGCAGGTGGGCAGCGGCAGGGCGAAGTAAAGCAGGGCGATTCAAGGCAGGACGATGTAAAGGTGAGTGGAGTGTTGCTCGATCTCGGCGTGTCGTCGCCACAGCTGGACGACGCACGACGCGGTTTCAGCTTCACGCATGACGGGCCTCTCGACATGCGGATGAACAACAAGCAGGGAATAAGTGCGGCGGAATGGCTCGCAACGGCGGCCGAGGAAGAGATTGCACGCGTGATTTACGAGTACGGCGAAGAAAAATTTTCCCGGCGCATGGCGCGAGCGATCGTGGCCGAGCGCGCGCGCCAGCCGATCACGACCACTAAGCAGCTCGCCGACATCGTCGCCCAGGCAAACCCCGCCTGGGAACGTCACAAACATCCCGCCACGCGCGCATTCCAGGGCATCCGCATCTTCATCAATGACGAACTCCGCGATCTCGAAACCGCCCTGCAGGCAACGCTCGACGTGCTCGCTGTCGGCGGTCGCATGGCGATCATCAGCTTCCACTCGCTCGAAGACCGCATCGTGAAGCAGTTCATGCAGAAGCATGTGCGCGGCGACGACTTTCCGCCCGGCGTGCCGGTGACGAGCGCGCAGTTGAAACCGCGCCTGAAGCTCGTCGGCAAGGCGCTCAAAACCTCGGATGCCGCGCGTGGCCGCAATGTGCGCGCGCGCAGCGCGGTGATGCGTGTCGCGGAGAAACTCGCGTGATGCTGTCGCGTGTCCTGTCAGTTGTGCGTATCGGCGACCGGCTTGCAGCCGTGGAGGCGAGCGGGCGTTTCTGGACGGTATTCCTCGTACTGCTGGCTGCCGTGACTCTGACGGCACTGAGCATCGTCTACACGACCTTCACGAGCCGACACCTGCTGAACGAGCTGCAGGACCTCGAGAAGCGCCGCAATCGGCTGCAGGTGGAGTTCGGGCAGTTGTTGCTCGAGCAGGGCAGCCTCGTAGCGCAGGGCAAGGTGGAACACACGGCGATCGCCGAACTCGGCATGGAAGTGCCGGACATGAACAAGGTAGTGGTGTTCCAGAGTGAATAGGCCGATACCCGACAATCCGCAACCGCGCTGGAGGCTGATGCTCGTCTTCACGGCCATCGCTGGCGTGTGCGGCCTGCTCGCCTGGAAGGTGCTCGACCTGCAGGTGCTGAACAACGATGCCGCGCAGCGTCAGGGCGATGCCCGTACGGTACGCAATGACGTAATTCTCGCCACGCGCGGCAACATCGTCGACCGCAACGGCGAGCCGCTCGCGATCAGCACGCCAGTGCAAACGCTGTGGCTGAACCCGAAGGAAGTGCTGCAGCATCCTGAGCAGGGTGCAGCGCTCGCTGAGGCACTGGCCTCGATCGGGATCGATGCGGCCCAGATGAACCGGCGCATCGCACAAAACGCATCGCGGGAATTCCTGTACGTCAAACGCCGCATGCCGCCGGCCGAGGCACAGGCCGTGCTCGATCTCGGCCTGAATGGTCTCTATTCACTCGAGGAATACCAGCGCTTCTACCCGATGGGCGAAGCGGCCGTGCACCTCGTCGGCCTTACGAACGCCGACGACACCGGGCAGGAGGGCATGGAACTCGCGTACGAGGAGTGGCTGCGCGGCATCAACGGTTCGAAGCAGGTGCTGAAGGATCGTCTTGGCCGCATCATTCGCGAGGTGCAGATCGACAAGGTCGCACAACCGGGCAACGACCTGGTGCTCAGCATCGATTCGCGCATCCAGTACATCGCATACAAGGCCCTGAAGGAAGCGGTGTCGACTACCGGCGCGGCTACGGCCACGGCGACCGTCCTGGACGTCAAAACCGGTGAAGTCCTCGCGATGGTCAACCAGCCGTCCTATAACCCGAATAACCGCTCGAGCCTCACGGATGGCGACCTGCCGAATCGCGCCATGACCTCGCTTCTGGAGCCAGGCTCTACGGTGAAAACGTTCACGATGACGGCCGCGCTCGAGAGCGGCATGTTCGATGCGGAAACGATCATCGACACGACGCCAGGCACGTTTTACGTCAGCAGGGATCTTTCTGTACGGGATCCCTCCAACTACGGGCCGTCGAACATGGCTCGCATCATGGCGAAGTCGAGCAACGTGGGGGCGACGAAAATTGGTCTTGCGCTCGGCCCGGGCCCCTTGCTGGAGATGTTGCAGCGCGTCGGTTTCGGCCAGAGCCTGGGAACCGGTTTTCCGGGCGAGGAATCGGGCGTGCTACCGAATCGTTCGCGCTGGGCGAAGTCCGAGATCGCGACAATGTCCTACGGCTATGGCTTCCAGGTCACGCCGCTGCAGCTCGCCTCCGCATACCTGATTTATGCCAACGAGGGGATCAAGAAACCGGTGTCATTGCTGAAGGTGAATGGCCCGGTGGAAGGCGAACGCGTCATCGCGGCGGACATTGTTGCGAAGGTCAACGAAATGCTGCTTGCGCCCGTCAGCAAGGAAATGGGCGGCACGGCCACGCGCGCGAACATCCCCTCGTACCAGGTGGCCGGCAAGACCGGCACAGCACTCTACTATGACACTGGCCGTGGCTACGAACTCAAGACTTACAACTCGTACTTCGCCGGCTTCGCGCCCGCGAGTAAACCGCGTGTCGTCATCGTCGTTTCGCTGGGTCAGGCGAAAGACGGCGGTGGCACGGTAGCCGCACCGGTGTTCGCGGAA